>NZ_OY763931.1:670000-1005000 GCF_963667685.1 Maridesulfovibrio sp.
ACAAGGAGAAGAATATAGGATTTTGCTACTTGGAATTTCTTGAACTTTTGTCAACCTTATGCGAGTAGGAACCCACCCACACAAAAAATTATTTTCCACAAGACAAAAACAGCTTACGGAGTAAAATTTATGGTCACTCTTGGAACTGCCGGAACTGCTTCCGCCCGCAAAATGATGCTGCTCGGCGGTGGCGAGCTTGGTAAAGAAGTTGTCGTTGAAGCTCAGCGCCTTGGCGTTGAGGTAATTGTCGTGGACAGGTATGAAAATACCCCGGCCATGCAGGTAGCGCACCGCAGTTATGTTATTTCAATGCTTGATGCTGCTGAACTACGCCGTGTTGTTGAAACTGAAAAGCCTGATTTCATCGTGCCTGAAATCGAGGCCATTGCCACCGAAACCCTGCTCGAACTTGAGAAGGAAGGTTTCAACGTAGTTCCTACCGCCCGCGCTACCCGCCTGACCATGGATCGCGAAGGCATCCGCCGTCTGGCTGCCGAGGAAGTCGGCCTGAAAACTTCTCCCTACAAATTTGCGGATACCAAGGAAGAGTACCTCGAAGCATTGAAAGAAATCGGCATTCCCTGCGTTATCAAGCCGGTTATGAGTTCTTCCGGGAAAGGGCAGAGCACCGTAAAATCCGAAGCAGATATCGACCGTGCATGGGATTACTCTCAGTCCGGCGGCAGAACCGGAGAAGGGCGTATCATCGTCGAAAGCTTTGTCGATTTCGATTATGAAATCACTCTGCTGACCGTGCGCCATGCAGGTGGCACTTCCTACTGCGCACCCATCGGACACCGTCAGGATGATGGTGATTACCGTGAATCATGGCAGCCGCAGCCCATGTCAGAAGCCGCACTTGCCAAGGCTCAGGACTATGCGCTGAGAATTACCGATGCCCTCGGCGGCAGGGGAATTTTCGGCGTGGAGCTTTTTGTTAAGGGTGAGGATGTTATTTTCAGCGAAGTTTCCCCGCGCCCACACGATACCGGACTGGTGACAGTAATTTCGCAGGATTTGAGTGAATTTGCTCTGCATGTCCGCGCTATTATGGGACTGCCTGTTCCCGCTATCCGTCAGTATAGTCCGGCGGCATCCAGTGTCATCCTTTCCAACGGTAAATCCGCAGCACCCGCTTTCGCTAATGTGGATAAGGCTCTTGAAGAAGCCGACACTAAAGTCCTCATCTTTGGTAAAGGGGAATGTGACGGTGTGCGCCGTCTCGGTGTTGCCCTTGCTCTTGGTGAAGATGTGGAAGACGCAAAAGCGCGTGCTATACGTGCTTCCTCTGCTGTTGAAGTTGAATATTAAGTCAATCAGATATAAATTCTCGTAAGCTCCCTCAGTGCCTTTTTGGGTATTGAAGGAGCTTTTTTCTTTAAGTGTTACTTTAAGAAAAAAGCTTTCTGGTTTTTATTGACACAACTCGAAAAGATGCGCATTTTATGGGCTCGGTAACGCGAAAGCGGAAAATTTTACGATTTGATTGCTTTTTAGATAGATAAGTAATTACTTCATTTGATTTTCAGAAATAAGTTCGAATAAGCACTCCGCATTGCGAAGATTCTTTTTACCCGGACTATATGTCTAACTCTTTATATAGGAATATAGTACTATGAAACAGGAAGCAAACGGTTTGGCCCTAGCGCCACTGGCCCTATTTTTGGTGATATTTATTGGTACCGGATTTTTCCTGACCATGAACGGAACCAGCATGGCTTTCTACCAGCTCTCCGCCACAGTCGCTATTCTGCCCGCAATTGCATGGGCTATCTGGATGGGAAAAGACAAGATCAACGACAAAATTAATATTTTTCTGCGCGGAGCAGGCGAGCCGGGCATCATCACCATGTGCATGATTTATCTGCTGGCCGGGGGATTCGCATCCGTTGCCAAATCCATCGGCGGTGTTGAGTCCACAGTAAACCTCGGGCTTTCCATCGTTCCTGCATCCATGGTTCTGCCCGGTCTGTTCGTCATAGCCGCTTTTATCGCGACCGCCATGGGTACTTCCATGGGAACCATTGCAGCAATCGCACCTATTGCTGTTGGTGTTGCCGGGAAGACTGATATTCCTTCCGCGCTGCTAATGGGAGCAGTTGTCGGTGGTGCAATGTTCGGTGATAACCTGTCTATGATTTCCGACACCACCATCGCCGCAACCCGCACACAGGGATGCCAGATGAGTGACAAGTTCAAGATGAACTTTCTTATAGCACTTCCGGCTGCATTGGTAACAATCGTTATACTGTACCTTGCCGGGGAGGGCGGGCAGGTAGTCGCTGACGGCGGATACAGCCTGCTGAAGGTTCTGCCGTATATTACAATTCTGGTTATGGCTGTGCTTGGAGTTAACGTGTTTGTTGTTCTTGGAGTAGGTATCGTATTCACCGGAATGGTTGGATTCGTTTCTTTGGACAGCTTTAATCTGCTGACCTTTTCGCAGGACATATACAAAGGTTTTACCGGAATGCAGGAAATTCTGGTTCTGTCACTGCTGGTAGGTGGTCTTGGCGAGCTGATCAAATTCCACGGCGGTATCACTTACATTATTGATTTCATCGGCAAACTGACCAAAGGAACAAAGTCCACTAAAGCCGGGGAATTCAGCATCAGTGCTCTTTCCGTCCTGTCTGACCTTTGTACAGCGAACAATACCGTAGCCATTGTCCTCACCGGGGGCATGGCAAAGGAAATCGCCGAAAGCCACAATGTTGACCCGCGCCGCAGCGCAAGTCTGCTGGATATCTTTTCTTGCGTAGTGCAGGGGCTGATCCCTTATGGCGCACAAGTTCTGCTTGCAGGTTCCATCTCCGGTCTTTCCCCGCTCGAGATCATCGGCAACATGCACTACTGCTTTATCCTCGCAGTAGTGGCAGTGCTTAGCATTATGACCGGATTTCCCAGAATCAGGAAATAGCTGATTCAGCTGATTTGGATATATAGATTTAAAAGTTCCCCGCAGCCTCTGGTTGCGGGGGATTTTTTTTGTGGGTGAAGTTGTTATTCTGTATTGACGGATCGTATTTGTATCGTTAGCTTTTTATAAAGTTTTATTTGGGGAATTATTGGTTTGATTTTTATATATCGGGGAGGGGAAATAATATGAATTCGACTCAGATATTTGATGCCGCTGTTGCTGCGCCGGGTGTTGCGTGGGGATGGTTTTTGGGATTGAATTTGGGTTTAAAACTTACATTTTTATGTGCAGTCTTTGGAGCGTATCCAGTTGTTATTCATATTTCTAATTTTTTTAAGGGTTCAAACAAACTAGATGATTCACAAAACTTAGCTGAAAAACTATATGAAGACTTGAAACAAACCCAAGTTGCACTACAATTAAAAGATGAGGAAATAAAAGCTCTCAAAGAAGATATTGATGGTTTGCGTGAAGCACAAAAGAATCCTGAAGAAAAAAATTATGCAGCTAGGGCTGAAGCCGAACTTGCGAACGGTAAAATTGATTTGGCTAAGGCTTTTTCTGCTGAAGAAGCTGCGAAACATCTAAAAGCTGGTGACGATAGTTATTTGAAAGAGGCGCCTCAGACACTACAATCAAAAGATGAGGAAATAAAAGCTCTCAAAGATGCTATTGATGGTTTGCGTGAAGCACAAAAGAATCCTGAAGAAAAAAATTATGCAGCTAGGGCTGAAGCCGAACTTGCGAACGGTAAAATTGATTTGGCTAAGGCTTTTTCTGCTGAAGAAGCTGCGAAACATCTAAAAGCTGGTGACGATAGTTATTTGAAAGAGGCGCCTCAGACACTACAATCAAAAGATGAGGAAATAAAAGCTCTCAAAGATGCTATTGATGGTTTGCGTGAAGCACAAAAGAATCCTAAAGAAAAAAATCATGCAGCTAGGGCTGAAGCAGAACTTGCGAACGGGAAAATTGATTTGGCTAAGGCTTTTTATGCTGAAGAAGCTGCGAAACACCTAAAAGCTGGTGACGATAGTTATTTGAAAGCAGCGGAAGCTTTGCGGCGTAAAGGTGCTTTGGATTATATGAATAATCCAGCAGAGGCCATGAAAGCTTATCAAAAGTCAGTTGAACTTGATCCGAAGAGTGCTGACGGTTGGAATCAGCTGGGGTTATTGCATCATTTGCTTGGTAATCTTAAATTAGCTGGAGATGCATTTAATGAGGTTCTGCAACTAAGCAACTCAGACAAGAGTATAAAAGCTGTTGCTTACGGCAACCTCGGCGTGATCCGTAAGACTCAGGGTGACCTTGAAGGGGCGGAAGATTTTTATTTGAAAGCATTGGAAATCGATAAAGAGCTGGGTAGTAAAGAAGGCATGGCTGCTGATTACGGCAACCTCGGCGTGATCCGTGATACTCAGGGTGACCTTGAAGGGGCGGAAGAGCTTTATTTGAAAGCTCTGGAAATAGATAAGGAGCTGGGGCGTAAAGAAGGCATGGCTATCCGTTACGGCAACCTCGGTCTAATCCGTGATACTCAGGGTGACCTTGAAGGGGCGGAAGAGCTTTATTTGAAAGCTCTGGAAATAGATAAGGAGCTGGGGCGTAAAGAAGGCATGGCTATCCGTTACGGCAACCTCGGTCTAATCCGTGCGGCTCAGGGTGACCTTGAAGGGGCGGAAGAGTTTTATAATAAGGCTCTTAAAATCGGCAAGGAATTAGGATCCAAAGAACGTATCGCAATTCAATACGGCAACCTCGGTATAATCCGTAAGACGCAGGGTGACCTTGAAGGGGCGGAAGAGTTTTATTTGAAAGCTCTGGAAATAGATAAGGAGCTGGAGCGTAAAGAAGGCATGGCTATTCGTTACGGCAACCTCGGTCTAATCCGTGCGACTCAGGGTGACCTTGAAGGGGCGGAAGAGTTTTACAATAAGGCTCTTAAAATCGGCAAGGAATTAGGATCCAAAGAACGTATCGCAATTCAATACGGCAACCTCGGTGTTCTACGAGAGATTCGAAACGATTTGAAAGGGGCGGAAGATTACTGGCAACAATCCCTTGCCTTATACAAACAAATCGGCGCCGCACCTATGATCGAAAAAATTCAAGGCTGGCTGGACGAACTAGAAGCCAACAAAGACAATTAACCCTTTCCCAACAACTCCAACCCATACACCACAAATAAGCGTGAAGCCCTATCAAAAGATAGAGTTTCACGCTTTTAAATTTCCTATTCAAACAAATAATGCCGAAGGCGTCATCCAAATGAAATCTTCACAATCCCTACATAATTGATATCATCGGCAACATGCACTACTGCTTCATCCTCGCAGTAGTGGCAGTGCTCAGCATCATGACCGGATTTCCCAGAATCAGGAAATAGCTGATTCTGCTGATTCGGATATATAGATTTAAAAGTTCCCCGCAGCCTCTGGTTGCGGGGGATTTTTTGTGTAAGGAAAGATGTTGCGCTATGCAAATAAACATAGTGCCTTCGCAATATATTATTACGCATTTATATGTTTTAAAATGAAATCAACGCGTTCAGCGACAGACTTTTTGGGAACTGTTACTAATGAATATTCAAATTTATTATAGGCGCTAACCATTTCTTGATAGGTAGCGACTGCTTCATCGAAATCCTGCTTTCGTTCGTCATCATTTTCGAAAATAGACTTCCACGGTGGAAAGATAAATATCTTGGGATTATATTTCAATTTGTTGCAATATTCCAACAACTCGTCAGAAATAGGGAGACCTTCAAGTAAGGAATAGCCATAAGAGTCTATAATACTTCTATCGCAGAAAATTAACTTATCCGTACACTTCTGACAGTTATAATTATCTACTTCTTTCCGCACCATTTCGTCGCGAAAAGCAATTTTATCATCCCAGGGTAAAGTTTTTCCGCCGATTTTCAACTGTTCCTGGATCACCTGACGTCCAACTTCAGCCATGCTGCGATAGCCCATACCTATTAAATGATTAATTGTTGTCGTTTTTCCTGACCCCGGGCCACCAGTAAATACTATTAAATTATTCATCTGAATATCCCTCAGCAAAGCAAAAAAGCGTGAAGCCCATCCCAAAGATAGAGTTTCACGCTTTTAAATTTATAGCTATTTTAAGCGGTTGCCACGAATCAGCAGGAAAGTGGATTTGGACGTTTCCTGAAAGGCAACGACCCACAAAGGGGGAGCCACAGGAAGTGGCGAATCAAAAGGGCTTTAGCCCTCGGAGAGCTGCCGGAGGCACTCCCTACAACCCAAGCGAAGCCAACAAATCATCAACATCACCCTGATCGGCTTTTTCGGTGGGCCCTTTGAGTTCGCTCATTTTGGTTTGAGTTTCCTGATCGAGCTGCTCAAGGGACTTTTCCGGGGCCTGTTCGCGGGCTTTGATTTTAAGCCCGGTGGACATATAGAGATCAAGGACGATTTTTTCTACGCTCTTGATGGTATCAATGATGATTTTGATGCGCTGCCCGGTCAGGTCCTGAAAGGAGAGGGTGGTCATGATGGTCATGATGTCCTGACCAAGGGTTTCATTGATGTTGGCCAGCTCAACGCGCTGTTCTTTCTTTACACCGCCGGATTCAAAAGCCTTAATGATTTTTGCAAGGGCAGTCTGGGTTTCCTGAGTTTTTTCAAGAATATCCATGATGTCCTGCGTGGCTTTTTCCGTGGTGCGCATGATGGCATCAAGCTGATCGGAAGCTTCATTAAAAAGCTGGTCCGGGTCGGAATCAACGCAAACTACTGGCTCTGTTGAACCTGCAGGGCCTTTTTTCGCCTTGGCAACTTCCTGATAGATATCGCGAAGACCGTTTTGCAGGTCGATGTTGATTCTGCGGTAGAATTCACCTTCAAGCAGGGTCTGAGACATGCTCCTGGAAATTTCTCTCTGCACTGCATTGGAAATGCTTTCCTTGAGGCTTCTACTCAGATCCTCGGAGACCTTCTCCATCATCTCCCGCACTATCTGATCATCATGAATCACTGCGCACTCCTTCGCGTTGATATATTTTGTTAGCAGCGCTAACCGAGTTTTCGGGTTCGTATTATTTCCCGCTGTTCGCTGAAAACGAATTGGATAATGGACTCAAGGTCGTGTTCCCTGATTTTTTCAAAGTCCATTTTCCATATATTCTTTCCTGCGGCGGTTTTAACATTACCTTTGGCCCCGGCTAGGCGTAAAGGAATCTGATCTATTTCCACCACAGCTTCCAGAATGCAGTCTGCAGTGATCTCCTCGGAACGAAAGGTCATTCCATTCCCGGATATTTCCAGTATTTCCAGATTAATGGGGAAATCCTGATCAAGGTTTTGCTTGCTTTGCATGCCCAGTAACTGGTCCAGCTTGCGGTCCAGTTCAATTACATAAACCTTAAGCCATTCCGGGACTCTTGAATCATCCAGGTCTTCCGCGGGATGTTTTTTCATTCCGCTGAAACCACGGTAGACGGGCTGGCTCTCCAATGAGGAGGATATCCGTCCGTGTCCCTTGATTCTTGTTGCTACACTTGCGTAGTGCGGTGCGTCCCGGTCCATGTTAGATTCCCTTGTAGTTGGTTGTTGCAGATTAATCCTGCGGATCAACTTCCATGGCCCGGACAGGACAGACCTTGGTGCAAAGACCGCAGGCGGTACATTTTTCCAGATTGAAGAGAACCAGGCGGGTATCCTTTTCCAGAGAAAGAGCACCTGTGGGACACATGGAAAGGCACATGCCACAGTGCATACAGGATTTCTCGTCTCTAGCGATTTTCTGAGCTACAGGAATCAGTCTGACACCGTTTTCCTTAAGGTAGTTGATACCCTTGTGGTAATCTTCCTCAAGTCCGGTAATCTCAAGTGTCATGCTGCCTTCCAGTCTGGGGTTGATGTCAGCTTTCAGAATATTGAAGCTGAGGTCGTAGAGTTTTCCCAGATTGCATACAACCGGGCGGCCGGAAGTAGTCGGGGGAAAGGCGAGGTGAATAATTTTGTTAAAATTCTTGTTGTCAGTCATCTTAGTAATCCGTTTATATTATTTTAAGTTTTTGATGATAGTTTTAGCGCGTTTGCCTTCAGCAGAGTCCGGGGCTTTTTTGATCAGGTCTTCAAGAATGAAACGTCCTGATTTGGTTTTACCCAGTTTGATCAGGCAAAGGCCCTGCTTTAGAAGGGCAGGCCTGTATTTGTTGCTCTTAGAGTGTTTGGCAATGACAACCTGGTATTTAAGGGCTGCATTAGCGTAATCTTCGAGCTGGTAGTAGCTTTCACCTTCCCAGAAAATAGCGTTGGGGACAAGCTTGTGTTTGGGAAAAGTTTTGGTGAATTCAGCCATATCCCTGATAGATTCTTTGTACTTACGTGCCTTGAAAGCGGAGAGACCTTTATCATACAAAGCCTGAGCAGGTTCAACCTGATCCATTTTTTTAGGTTCAGGTGCAACAACAGCTGCTATTCCGCCAACTGCGGCGGCGGTTTCAGCTACGGCATCCTGTGTTGTCTGATCTTTTGGAGCCGTGTCTTTTATCAGTCCGAGGTCGATAGCCAACTGGCTTTCAAGGGCCAGACGCATATCTTCTACTTTTTTGGACAAGCCTTCAAGAGAAACAGTACTGTTGGTATCGCCTGCGTCCAATCTTGTTACGGATTCAGACATGGCATTCACAGTGCCCTGAAGTTTGGCAACCTGCATTTTCAGTGCATTAAATTCTGCATACATATTTGCCTGCTGTGTCTGAACTGGCGAGCTGGTTTTCTTTATCTCTTCACGCAGGTTTGCGTTATCTGCTGTAACCTGCTGGTCGAGGTTGTCTATTTTTTTATTGAGCTGCGCCCGTGTCTGCCTCATTTCCATGCGCAGCTTGTCCATATCGGAAGTGGTCACACAGCCGTTTAAACCCGTAGCCAGAGGAAAGGCGATCAGTGCTGCAATCAGAGATTTTTTCATATTATTCTGCATTGTATTTTTTCCCCCTTTTTCTACCTAGGACAAAGTAAGCCAGACAGCCGAGAAATGGAATAAAAATCGAGAGCTGTATCCATCCTACTTTTTCCATGTTTGACGGAAATTCCCTGTTGAATGCATCCCATATAGCGAAAAGTGTCAAGACTGCGAAAAGTCCGACGCTGCCGAGGATGATGAGCCAGGTTTCCATTGGAAGGGCGGGAATTTTTCCGAAGAACATTAGGCGCTCCTTTTTTTGTGTATTGATAACAGGTATATACCAATTGAGAAAAAGACAAGTGTTATAAGTTGGGTTGCACTCAGCGGGCCGAATTCGCCCCGGTTGTCTGCCCTGAAAAATTCAATAATAAATCTGAACACAGAAAACAATACAAGGAAAAGCCCGGTAATGCGGCCTTCTGTCTGTAAACGGTTTCCAAAAATAAGGAGAATAAGGAAAGTAATTAATCCAGCCAGCGAATGATAAAGCTGTGTAGGATGAAGGGACTGAAACAGGGGAGCCAGAGAAGTTGTATTCGTAAAAGTCACGCCCCAGGGGAGATCCGTCGGCTTTCCATAGCAGCAACCGGCAAAGAAACAGCCAAGTCTACCAATCGCCTGCCCCAGCGCAATGCCCGGGGCAAAACAGTCCAGCCAATCCAGAAGCGGCTGTTTTTTTGAATGCAGGAAGAGGAGACCGCCCAGTGAACCGAAAATTACCGCGCCTGAAAAAACCAGTCCGCCCTGCCAGATGTAGAATATTTTGAACAGGTTTTCGGAAAATTCCTGAGGATAAAGAGAAATATAAAGTGCACGGGCACCGATAATACCGCTTACTACAGTGATAATCCCTGCAATGGGCGCAAGTTTATACTCCAGTTCCCATAGTCTGGCGGCGCGCATAGCCCATCCCATCCCCAACAGACATCCGGCAGTGAGGAAGACACTGTAGGCGTATATATTTATTGAACCTATGCTGAACAGGATCGGATTCATTTTACTTGTTCTTGTAGAAAGAGATAATCATGGCAAAAGCGCCCATGCAGATGGCTATATCCGCAATATTAAATGCCGGCCAGTGATGGGTCCCGAAATAAAAATCCAGAAAGTCAGTTACTTCATGATACAAAATCCGGTCAATCAGGTTGCCGACAGCACCGCCAAGAACTAGCCCTAGACCTACAATTTGAAATTTATCACGCTCTTCGACAGATCTCAGAAGCATAGCAATTGCACCTAGAGCAACAACAGTAACGATAATAAAAAAGTTCCGCTGCCAGCTGATGTCCGCACTGTTTAAAAATCCGAATGCAGCACCTTTATTTACAACGTGGACCAGATTAAATAGCCCGGGAATGATGACTTCAGATGTCCAAAGTGTCATCTTCTCCCGAATCGCCACTTTTGTGGCCTGATCAAGAATTAAAGTTACAACAGCAATTATTCCAGCCAATGTATATCTGTTCATATAGAACTCATTTCGCCTTCGGCGATTCTTCCGGGCCTTAAACCATTTATACAAAAAGGGTTTAAGAATCCCAAAACATGTTATTAGGCTTCACCATTTTATATTCGAAGATCGTTTCAGAAAACTACCGGCAAAGCATGACTAAAACGTCTTTTGGGAAGAGGGCCTGAGGTATAGGGAAGGCGACCTTATCTTCAAAAATGCCCCCGTCTTTCATCAGAATGACGGGGGCATTTACTTATTCAATTTACAAAGAGCTTTTTTAGAATCTAACCGGCCAGAACTACTGCGCAGCGGGGGCAGAGTTCAGGATGGTCTGCATTGGTGCCGAGAGTATCGTATCTCCAGCAGCGGCTGCATTTTTCGCCCTGAGCTTTTTCAACTTTGATAGCCAGCCCTTTCAGTTCTTCAGGTTTGACTGCATCGTCAGATGCGTCAGCAAGAGGCGCGATTTCAACACCGGATACGATGAAGAATTCACGGCGCTCAATACCTTCAAGAGCTTTAGCGATTTCGTCGTTAGCGAATAGGGTTACCTTGGTATCAAGGGAATGTCCGATGACCTTTTCGCGGCGCAGAGGCTCAATGGCCTTGGTTACTTCGGTACGAACGTCCATGAGCAGTTCCCATCTTTTGCGCTCGGCATCGTCGATGGAAGGCTTGAGCAGTTCGGGGCGGAGAGCAAAGACGGTGTCTGCATCACCTTTCATTTCTGCAGGCATATGCGAGTATGCTTCTTCTGCGGTGAAAGAAAGGATGGGAGCCATGTCTGCGAGCAGCATGAGCATGGTCTGCCAGAGTACGGTCTGTGCGGAACGGCGCTCAAGGCTCTTTTCGCCGGAAACGTAGAGTCTATCCTTGATGATATCGAGGTAGAAGGCAGATAGCTCGGTTGTGCAGAGGTTATGCAGGGTGTGGTAAACTTTGTGGAATTCAAAGTTTGCGTATGCCTTCTGGATAACTCCGTGCTGACGGTTGACCAGATCAAGTGCGAAATGGTCGATGGGCAGCATTTCTGCGGGGGCTACTGCATCTGTTTCGGGGTTGAAACCGTCAAGGTTACCGAGGATGTAGCGGCAGGTATTACGAACACGGCGGTAAGTATCAACCATTCGGCTCAGAATTTCATCTGAGATGCGTACGTCTTCCTGATAGTTTACTGCGGAAACCCACATACGCAGGATTTCAGCACCGTGTTTGTCGATGATTTCCTGCGGTGCGATGACGTTACCGATGGATTTTGACATCTTACGGCCGTCTTTATCAACTACGTAACCGTGAGTCAGCACTGTTTTATAGGGAGGCACGCCGCGGGTTCCTATGGAAGCGAGCAGGGAGCTGTGGAACCAGCCGCGATGCTGGTCGGAACCTTCAAGGTACAGATCAGCGGGGAAGCGGTGTTCCTTGCGTTTTTCAACGACAGCAGCGTAACTGGTACCGGAATCGAACCATACGTCAAGGATGTCGTCTTCCTTGGCCCAGTGGTTGCCACCGCATTTGGGGCATTTCAGGCCTTCGGGAGCGATCTCTTCAACAGATTTTTCGAACCAGTAGTCACAGCCGCGTTCGTGTTTTTCAAATTCGTCCACTACGGAGAAAACCCACTCAGGATCGTTGTACACTTCATCGCAGTCTTCACATATCAGGGCGATAATGGGCACACCCCAGTTGCGCTGACGGGAGATGCACCAGTCAGGGCGGTTTTCAACCATGCTGTAGATACGGTTTTCACCCCATGCCGGAATCCAGTCAACGTCATTTTTGATGGCTTTGAGGGCCTTGGCACGCAGGTCATTTTCGTCCATGCCTACAAACCACTGGGTGGTGGCACGGAAGATAACCGGCTCTTTACAGCGCCAGCAGTGCGGGTAGGAGTGTTTGATTTTTTCCTCTGCGAGCAGGTTGCCTACTTCTTCCAGTTTTTCAATGACTTTGGGGTTGGCTTCCCAGACATTCATACCGGCGAAGAATTCCACTTCATTGAGGAATACGCCACTGTTATTCATGGGTGAGTATACTTCAAGACCGTATTTGAGACCGGTTTCAAAGTCCTCTCGACCATGGCCGGGGGCCGTGTGAACACAACCTGTACCGGAATCGAGAGTTACGTAATCAGCCAGTACGATGAGAGATTCGCGATCGTAGATGGGGTGCTTTGCTACTGCTCCTTCAAGTTCGGTGCCCTTGAGGGTAGCCAGCACATTCCAGCTTTCCCAACCGAAGGACTCTGCGCAAACAGGCAATAGTCTTTCAGCGAGGATATAGATGTCACCGTTCACTTCGGCGACAACGTAATCAAATTCGGGATGAACAGCCACAGCCACGTTGTCGGGAATGGTCCAGGGAGTGGTGGTCCAGATACACACGTAGGTGCGGGAAAGGTCCACTTTGGATGCAACATCTTCCGGCAGTGCTTTCAGCACTTTTTCATCGTTGAGAGGAAAACGAACGTAGATTGAAGGAGATGTGTGATCTTCGTATTCAACTTCCGCTTCAGCAAGGGCGGTACGGCAATCGCAGCACCAGTGAATGGGCTTCTTACCACGTACAACAGAACCTTTCTCCATGAGACGGCCCAGTTCACGGGCTGTTGCTGCCTCGTATTCAGGCTTCATGGTCAGGTAAGGATCTTCCCAGTTACCGAAAACGCCCAGACGCTTGAATTCCTTGCGTTGGATATCAACGAATTTTGCAGCATACTCGCGACAGAGTTTGCGGATAACTGTGGTGGGCAGTTCTTTTTTCTTTTTTTTGAGTTCCTGTTCAACCTTATGCTCAATGGGCAGACCGTGACAGTCCCATCCGGGAACGTATTCAGCTTTCATGCCCTGAAGGTTGCGGGATTTTACGATAATGTCCTTGAGGACTTTGTTCATGGCTGTGCCCATGTGAATGTGGCCGTTAGCATACGGGGGGCCATCGTGCAGTACGTACTGTTCTGCATCGGCGTTTGCTTCAACCATTTTTTCGTAAACCCCGTCTTCCTCCCAACGTTTGAGCATTTCGGGCTCACGCTGTTTGAGGTTGGCTTTCATGGGAAATTTGGTCTTGGGCAGACACAGGGTCTTTTTATAATCGCTCATGACTGGAAAAGTCCTCCGAAACTATCTTTAAAGATATAATATTGATTAAAAGCTGTTTATGAAATTCCTTTGACGGAACGAAAATGTTCATAAACAAGGTGAAAAATATCAGCTTGTTATCGATTGTATAAACAAATTCCGGCAGATTGTGGAAAAGAAAACAGCCGTTTTGGCGAATACTCAAAAAATAAAAAAACGCTCAAAAATGAGCGGCGTCATCTTTAAACAAGGAGTGATGGAAGTCAACCCGGAGTTGCTTCATTAAATATATTAAAGGGAAATGAGTCCTTCAATTGTGGCTGCTTTTTCGTAGATGTTCAGGATTACGTCAGAGCTGTTGGCGTGGATGACTACGGTTACGCTGGTATATTTGCCGGTTTTGGATTCTTTTTCAGTATATGGAAAACCATCAATCATGGATTTGAGTTCATCAAGTGATTTGCAGGGCACAATGAACTTAAAAGTATAATCGCAAGGCCACTCATGATGCTCATCAAGCACAACTTTAAATTGTTGAATGGAATTTGCCATGCCTATCTCCTTATCTATCTAAAATGTCATATTTTTTTATGTTGTAGCAACAGAAGTCCGAAAGGGAGATCCATCTGTTTGGAAATGTTGATATATGGATCGTATATGGTGCTGTCAATGGTGTAAAAAAAAGTTTTTGCCATATCCCTAAAGGAAATCCTTACAGTGTCGATATGTTAATCAGGTGTTTCTAAAATAATATAGAATGGAAGGACGTAAAGATGAGTAGAAAAAATCTTCACGCTACAAATTTCAGGAAGGTGCTTGAATTGTTTCATGATGGGAATGAGCGCGAAGCAGAAAATCTGCTGCGGATTATTCAGGATGATTATCTTGGAATGTATGAAGAGAATAAAGAATTGCGCTCTCAGATTAAAGAAGTTGCCGAAATTCTTGATCTTGCCGAATGCATGGAGTTCGACGGACAGAAATACTGGATTGATGAGGACAACGAGAAGACCGGACCATATTGTCAGGTTTGTTATGACCGTGATGGAGTCCTGATCAGACTTCAAGAACGGGCTAAGCATTGGGAATGCTACTCCTGTCAGAATCTGTTCGTAAAAATGCCTACCGGAAATGTTATTCATAAAAGCAGACCGAAAAAGGAATCTAAACCTTTATTACGTCTTTTTAGCTAAAAAAATCATTTTTCAGTCCTTAATATACACCTTGAAACTGGGCTGTTCGCTTTTGCGGGCAGCCCGTTTCTTATTATGATATTTCATAACCTTATAAATTATTTTGTTTTCCTGAAAACTGTAACACGAAAATGGTGGCAAAAAAGTGAAAGAGCAATTATGGGGTTTTCTCAAGTGTCTATCTATTAGATATGGAAACGATGGAGATTATCCCTCATGGTTCTGAATGAACGCCACATACAGTTTTTAAAGCATGTCAGAAGTTATTCAAAAATTGAAAGATATCACGGTCTATTGCCTAAAAGAGAAACCTACCTATACGACCATGAATTAATTGATGAACTTCTCAAGGCTGGTTTGATAGATGAAGGCAGCATCTGTACAGCCTGTGGAAATAATCTTGAAGGCTACCGTATTTCGCGGAAAGCCGAGCGTGAGCTCGGCAGATTGGATATGGACATCAAGGACCATGATTGGGAAACATTTTGTGGAATTGATGTTGAAATAAACGAAATTCTAGACAAGGTTCATGTACGTGCTTTAATTGATATTTTCCACCTTTCACGAATTTCTTTATTTCGCGGGATAGCTCCCCGGTGTATTTTGCAGGAAGCATTTACTGATGATATTTTGAATGTTTTGTTAGATGTAGGCTATATTAATAAAATTTCCTTAAAAGGTCCTGCCATATTATATGAAAACGGTTTTGTTCTGGCTGACCGTGCTTCGTTAATGTTGAAACAGGCTGGTTATGTAAAATAAAAAGGGGCTGCTCGTCCGAGTTGCCCCTTTTTTTGTGTACATAAAGTGAGTGTTATTAACTGACCCTATAATGACAGCCTACGCTTTTCTTATTGCGCAGTGCGGCGAGGGTTACGATCAGTGCAGCCTGACTGCCATGGAAGAGGTCAATGATAGGTCTGCTGATCGGGGTTCGCTTATAGAATGAATGTAGATTTCTATTCAGGTTCTGCAAATCGCCCAAAGCGCGGTTAAGGCGCGATGTAGAGCGGGTGATACCTACATAGTTCCACATGATGTTGCGCAAAAAGGCCCAGTCCTGCGCGATGAGAGCCGGGTCTTCATTTTCATTGTAACCGGGGTTTTCCCAGTCCGGAACCGCATTGAGTAATTTCTTTGGAATTCTTGATTTTTTTCCGATCCGGCTTGCAATTTCATCACCGGACGTGAATCCCCAGAGCATGCCTTCAAGCAGGGAAGTGCTTGCTAGGCGGTTGCCGCCATGAACGCCCGTACAGGAACATTCTCCGACAGCATAAAGGTGGTCCAAGGTGGATTTCCCTTTTTCATCAACCAGCACACCACCGCAGAAATAATGGGCGGCCGGGACAACCGGAATCGGCTGGTTGTTGATATCAATTCCGTTTTCAAGACATTTGCCGTAAATGGTCGGGAACCTTGTGGGCAGGTCCTGCTTCACATGGTTAGCCGCATCAAGGTAAACACATTCTTCCTTGGTGCGCAGCATTTCCTCTAAAATGGAGCGGGTTACTATGTCGCGCGGAGCGAGGTCGCCACGCGGATCATAGTTATGCATGAACGGCTCACCGTAGCAGTTAACCAGTTTCGCCCCTTCTCCCCGAACTGCTTCGGAAATGAGGAAACGTCTGCTGGCCCTTGTTCTTACCCGCTGGAAAAATGAAGTGGGGTGGAACTGGACCATTTCCGCATTTATCACCCTTGCTTTGGCGCGGTTTGCCATTGCTACCCCGGACCCGATAGATCCGGGAGTGTTGGTGGTATGCAGATAAATCTGGCCGAGTCCGCCTGTTGCCAGTACGGTAAAGTCCGCCAGAAATGTTTCCACTATGTTCAGAGATTCATTGTAAACATATGCACCGAGGCATTTGTTATTCAGGGAATACCTGAATTCGTTATCTCTGGCATGGTGATGGTTAGTCAGTAAGTCAATTGCTGTCCTGTTGGAACAGATCCTGATATATGGATGAGCTGCTACATGTTGAGTCAGCACATCCATAATTGATTTTCCGGTATGGTCAGCGCAATACAGGATGCGGTTTACTGTATGCCCGCCTTCACGAGTCAGGCTGTATTCCCCGTCATCGTTCTTTTGAAAGGAGATAGGGTATTTTTCCAGCAACAGTTTTTTAAGGATCGGGGGACCGTTTTTCGCCAGTGCCCGTACTGCCTTTTTGTTGTTATAGTTCCAACCGGCAGTAAAAATATCCTTTTCCAGCAATTTGGGAGAATCGTCCGGACCGGTATACACGATACCGCCCTGAGCAAGTCTCGTATTACCGGTGAAGAGGTCCTCTCCCGGTGTTAACAGGGTAACTTCTATACCTTTTTCTGCTATCGTCAGAGCTGATATACATCCGGCGATACCTGATCCGATAATCAAAACCTCAGTTTTCATTCGGTTTTCTTGCATGCCTATATCTCATTTTACGGCAGCCTATACAGGTTCCGGCTAAAGGTTCAGTCGTATAATTTATTTGCAGACGTCGAGCATTCTTTGCAGGGCGAGCCTTGCGGGTTCTCTGATTTCATCTGAAACGTCCTCGTAAGGTGCTGTTTCCAGATTCTGGAGAAGTTCGGCAAGATTCTTTTCAGTTATTTTAGCCATATTGCTGCAATAACTGGTACCAAGCGGCAGAATGTTCTTTTCTGGGAACATATCTTTCAACCTGAGCACGAGGTTGGTTTCAGTGCCGACTACGATTGTTGTACCCGCAGGAGCTTCATTAACATATTTAATAAGATATGAAGTTGATCCTGATCCGTCAGCTGCCTGTACTAGTTCAGGCGGGCATTCAGGGTGGATTATCACTTTGCAGTCAGGATATTCAGCCCGGAATTTCTTAATCTGGTCCAGCTTAAAACGCTGGTGAATGGCGCAGAGTCCGGGCCAGATCAATAGTTCCTTATCCTTTGTCTCAGCTACATCTATCAGAGTCCCTTCAGAGCGGATATTAAGAATCATGCATTTTTCAGGAGCAATGCCCAAGGCCTCTGCTGTATTGAGCGCAAGATTTCTATCCGGCAGAAAGAGAACCGCATCCCCTTTTTCCTGTGCCCAGCGGAGCATTTTCTCCGCGTTGGCGGAGGTGCAGACCGTGCCACCGTGTTTACCACAGACGGTTTTTACCGCTGCAGGGGTGTTTACGTAAGCGAGTGGAATAATTTTTCTACCGCTTTCTTCCATGAGCCTGGTCAGCACCTTATCCACCAGCCATGCCGGAGCCATATTGGCCATGACACAGCCCGCACTGGCGTCAGGGATGTAAACCTTCTGGTTTTCCCGGCGTACGATTGCAGCGGATTCAGCCATGAAATGGACACCGCAGAATACAATATATTCTGCTTCAAGCTGTTCGATCCGACGGGCAAGTTCAAGTGAATCACCCTTAAGATCTGTATGATTGATTATCGCGTCAGACTGGTAATGGTGTCCAAGGATTGCCAGTCTTTTTCCATATTTTTTCTTTTGTTCAGCAATGATATCCGAATACATCAAAGTAAAACCTACATGGGTATGATCTGCATGCTCATATCTGAGCATTTTGCGGAGTGGGTGATCCTGCCTACAGATATGTAGTCCGGGCCTGCTTCTGCAAGAGCGGCGACGGTTTCAAGGGTCACGTTTCCGCTGATCTCGGTTTCAATTTCATCGGGAATGGTGGCGATGGCCGCTTTTGCTTCATCAAAGGTCATGTTGTCGAGCATGATGCGCTCAACTTTACAGGCCACAGCCTCGTCCACTTCTTCCTGATTACGGCATTCCACCTCAATCGGCGGGCAGTCCTGACCATATTTTGCACGCAGCTTTTCCACAGCGGAAGTAATTGATCCGGCGCGGTCGATGTGGTTGTCCTTGAGCATAAGCATTTCCACCAGATTAAGGCGATGGTTTTTCGCTCCGCCGCAAAGAACAGCGTACTTTTCAGGGTAACGCAGACCGGGCAGGGTTTTGCGGGTATCGAGCAGGATAGTCTCGCAATGATCCAGCGCGTCTACGTATTTACGGGTTTCAGTTGCGATTCCGGACATATGAGAGATGAAATTCAGGATAACCCTTTCCGCCTTGAGGAGCAGGCCGGCGGGGCCCTGAATGGCCGCTATAAGCGTACCTTTGGAGATTTTTTCACCTTCATCCACATTGAGGTGCACCTGGCACTTGTTTTCCTGATCTGCAAATTCAAGAATCAACTCAATGAGGGGAAGTCCGGAGATTACAGTATCTTCTTTAGCGATGATTTGAGCGGTTGCTATATCTTCCTGCTCAAATAGGCCCAAAGAGGTCAGGTCGGGTCCGTCTTCGCTTAAAGCTATTCTTATAGTGGCCAAAAGGAACATTTTAGCTTCAGCTTGAAAGAAGTCGTTGAATGCGTTTTCAGTCATATAATTCCTGTTAATATTTTGTAACAATGTGTTTGAGGTCATGTAACGATTTTTGGTATCTCGTTTTATGAGGCAAGACAAGGGCTGAGAAGGATTTCACAAACTAATTTTTCAACTGTTTCAAGGTGATATTTTTTGACCTTTAGTTCTAATTGGTATAGTTGATGCGCCATGGCGAATCGAAAAGGCATACCCGAACATCTCCGGCGATGGCAGGAACACGGTAAAGGACGAGCTGGTGCAGTGGACCAGCGCGTTATTGACGCTATGCACCCTGCGGATGCTGCTGATCATATTGAAGAACTTGGCCTAGAAGAACAGGTTAAATTCATCAAACAGCTGCCCATGCGCGATGCTGCTCAATCCATTGCCGAGATGGAAGAATATGACCAGCGTGAGCTGATTGAACGGCTCAACGTTGGCATGGCTGCTCGGATCCTTGAGATCATGTCCCCTGATGATGCGACTGACATTCTTGAGGGGCTCGATGATGATCTGCGTGAAACTCTTTTACGCCAGATCAAAGCAGAAGACAGGGAAGAAATATCGACCCTGCTGACTTTTGATCCTGATACCGCCGGTGGTGTTATGACCACCGAGGTTGCCATTGTTCATGATAACATGACTGTTGATCAGGCTATTGCAGCAATACGCAAGGAAGTGGAAGACAAGAGTATTCCATATTACGCCTATGTTGTAGGACGCCGCAATCAATTGGTCGGAGTTGTTTCCATGCGAGACCTGCTTATTGCACGTCCGGGAAAAATGCTGACTGACCTGACCAATAACCAGCACATTATTTCTGTTACCTATAATGTTGATAAAGAGGAAGTTGCAAGACTAATTGCCCACTATAACTTTCTTGCCATGCCCGTAACTGACTTTGACCACCGCTTTATAGGCGTTGTTACTGTTGATGATGTCATTGATATTATTAATGAAGAGGCCAGTGAAGATATGCAGTCGATGGTTGGTGCGGGTACTGACGAAACAGTTGATTCCCCTTGGGGCTATTCTGTAAAAAAAAGGTTGCCGTGGCTTGTCATCAACGTCGCAAACTCTGCTGTTTCTGCATGGGTTGTTCATCTTTTCGAGGGCAATATTGCGAAAATGGCTATGCTAGCAGTTTTAATGCCTATCGTCGCCAACCAGGCCGGTAATACCGGGCAGCAGGCTCTTGCTGTTATGATTCGTCAGTTCGCTACAGAGAAATTTGACCGTAAGAAATCATGGGAAGCGGTTCTTCGTGAATTCAAGATCGGCCTTGCCAACGGAATCTGTATAGCTTTTCTTGTTCTCGGTGCAGTCTTCATGCTGACCAGTAACTCCACTCTGGCAATGGTTATGTCCGGAGCTTTGTTTATTGATATGGTTTTAGGCGCGGTTGTTGGCGGTGCTATACCTATTCTGCTTAAGGAATTCGGCCGTGATCCGGCACAGGCATCGTCAATTTTCCTGACGACCATTACAGACAGTTTCGGTTTTCTTTCACTACTGGGACTGGCCGGTGTGTTCTTGCTTTGAGCTAAAGACAAATATATTTATTTTTTCCCATCTGAGTACTCTATGCTTAGATGGGTTTTTTTTATTAACCTTAAAATATTACGGCACTTTTCTTATTGAATGCTTTCAAAGTAAAAGGTACTTTCTCTAAAATCAAATTCTGTAATCTGTTTTTCCACATGTTGCAGGCAATCCGGAATTTCCGGCAGATTCGGTATAATTTCCGAAAGATAAGAGAAGAGAAATGAAACAAATTCAAAAACTTATCAACCATATTATTTCCAGGGTTAACGTAAACCTCCGGCCCATGGGACTGGATGTTGAGCAGGACCTGACAAGCATCATCAATGTAAATAAGCTGACCGAGGCCTATGCATATTATGCCTTGTCGATTGACCACCCCATCTACTTCCGATTCCGGGAAAGCAATCTCGGGGGATCGTATTTTCTTGGAAAATGCGATGTTGACCGTTCCATTATTCTTTGGAGTGACATACGTGGAGATGAGCTTAAGAGCGCAGGAACTAAGCTTAATTTCAGTGGTGTCACAACCGAGCTTTACCGTGATGAAGTTATTCAGGTCGTAAACAGTTTTCTATTAAAGACACTTGTTCACAACTACTCCAGAAATCCTGAGATGCCGGAATTCTTCCGCATACTTAATACCGTTGCCATGCATTATGCAAATATTCACGGGACAACTACCGAAGGCGCATACCTTGGTGCATTTGCTACAGCTGATCTTTCGGTTATGCATAATTGCATTCTCGGGAATTATTGTTACGTGCAGGCAGGAGATCTTTCTAAAGTATGTATTGGCCCGGGCCGTATCTGGATTAAAGCCGAAGGAAAATATGAATTCAACTACCGCTATCCACAGGCTACGCTTGAAAGATATATTTCATGGGACCAGAACGGTGAGCTTGTAGGATTGTTTGCCGAGTTTCTAAAAGGACGGCGCAGTGATTTTCTTCCGGTATATGATACTCTGGCGAAAAAATTTTCGGTCTGGGTTCCGGAGAATGCTTTTGTCAGCCGCTATGCGGTAGTTAAAGGAGATTGCGTAATTGGCGAGAACTGCCTTGTTGCGCAGCGTGCGTATATTGAACATTCAGTACTCGGAACCGGGTCTAATGCTCAGGAAAACAGCTTTATAGTTCATTCGCGTTTTGCCGGATTCGTTGTTGTCGCTCATGGCGGCAAGTTGGTTCATTGCGATATCGGTGAGAAAGTATTCATCGGCTTTAACTCCTTTCTCCATGGAACTGAAGAGAATACCGTTTCAGTCGGTGGAGGATCAATTGTGATGCCCCATACCATAATCCATGCTTATGAACCAATTAAAATTCCGGACGAAACTATCATCTGGGGATATGTTACCAAGCAGGAAGACCTTAAAACCCAGTCCATGTCTTTACGGGATTTCGCCAAAGGCAAAGCTTTTAATATAGGCCGGATGTCTTTTTACGGTGACGGTGCCGCATTTATTCGAGATTTCCAGAACCGTGTCGAGCATATTCTGGTTGATAACGGCGCGCGTTTTGACGGCAATCCCGAGAGCAGGGGACATGCACAACGAACTCAGTACGTATCATATAACCTGTTTCAACCTTATCTTGGTGGAGAAAAGAAGGGGATGTTTCCGACTATTATTGTTGAAGATGATTAGGTGAGCGAATTCTCTTTGCAACTCTGATTCAGATTTCGCTGCTGAATTTAAAAATTGTTTTTTATCAAACAGAAAAGGCCCGCAGTCAAAAATGATTGCGGGCCTTTTTTTATATCGGCTAACTTCGAACTAAACGAGCTGACCCATGAGGGTTTCTTTAATTTCGTCGATGGTGCCTTCACCATTGAGTTCGATGTATTTGAAGCCAGCTTTAGGAGCCAGATCTTTGTAGAAGTATGCTGCTGCAACAGTACCGGTTTTATCATCATAGTAGATGTCGTGGCGTTTGTTGATTGCATCTTCGTCCTGGTCGTCAGCGCGCTCGGAAAGAGCACCGCCGCATACGCGACATTTGTCTCCGTCAGGCTTGATAGCGTCGATGAACTTGTTGTTGGGGTGGTTCGGATCGTTTTCACAGAGGCGACGGCCCATGATGCGGTTTTTAGCAACTTCACGGGGCAGCAGGATTTCGATGACGAAGTCCAGTTTTACGCCGTCTTTTTCGAGAGCTTCCCAAAGCTTTTCAGCCTGTACGATAGAACGGGGGAAACCGTCGAGCAGCCAGCCGTTTTCACCGGAAGACTGGAGAACGTCGAGAACCATAGGAATGGTAATATCATCAGGAACGAGTTCACCTTTATCGATGTACTCTTTAGCTTTCATGCCGAGTTCGGTTCCGCCACCGATATGTTTACGGAAGATAGCGCCGGATTCGATGTGATCGAGATTGTATTTTTTCTTAGCGAGAGCGCCCTGAGTTCCTTTACCACTACCGTTGGGTCCAAAAATAAGAATATTCATCTGTAGTCCTCCTAAAGAATTAGTAACAAATTTCACAAAGTTCTAAACCTTGCTGTCTTCGCTGTCAATATTCTAATTAACTTTGAATAACAGTCCTGTTTTATTGATCACAGCAATCTTATTTCCCGGAAATTGGAAGGTTGAACCGGATTTTCGGCCTAAAAAGGCCTGATCAAGCAGCAAAATCGAATCAAACAGGGCATGTCCGGGGCCAAGGTTATCTAAAATGTGTTTGTAAATACGTAATCTTAATGCAGAATGGCAATTGTTCAAAATTGAACAATGTATAAATAGTCCGCCATTTTTGACCTGTTCAGCCTTCTGGAGGGCCATTTCTATCTGCTCGGACCAGTAATCATCATCAAGTTCAGCCTGTTCTTTCAAGCGTATCAGCCCGGCACCAAGACTGGGGTTTTCTTCATTTAATAATGGCATGATCCGGTTACGGACCCGATTACGCATGTACGCATCAGATGTATTACTTTCGTCCTCACGCCACGGGCATCCAATAGACCGCAGGAAATCTTCAAGTTCTTCCTTCCTCGTTGAGAGCAGTGGACGTAAAAGCTTGCGCGCGGGATCATATGCATCCATTCCTGCAAGTGCGGGCCAGCCGGTGCCGCGAATCAACCGCATAACCATATCCTCAGAGAGATCACCGACGTGGTGGGCCAGAAGTAGAAAGTCGGCATTAAATTTCTTCAAGCACTTCTTGAAGAAATTGTAGCGTATTATGCGACCGGCTTCTTCAAGGCCCATGGTATGTTTTGCGGCATATCCGGCAACATCAGCATTAAGCGCCTTAAACGGTACATTCATCTGGAGGCAAAGCTCTTCAACAAAAAATCTGTCCTTACCAGATTCTTCCCTTAAACCATGATCTATATGGGCGCAAAAAACCCTGCCACCCGATTTACGGGCGAGCAGGGTTGCGATAATTAACAATGCGGTTGAATCAATTCCGCCTGAAACTCCGACAAGCATTATTTTAGAAGCGAAATTTTCACCGGATTTCTGGATGCCGAACTTTTCAATATTCAAGCAAAATCGAGCCAGTCTAGGTTCAAGTTCTTGAATTGAATTTGGAAGAAAGTCCATTAATACCTTCACCAGACCTCATCCCATCTCTTGCAAAGACGTCTTAATTGCTTATAGCATGCAGCTTTATAATATGGTCTTTGAATTAAAAGATGGCGAAGCCCTAACAAAATATTTTGGGATCCTTAAACTCTTTTTGTAGAAGTGATTTAAGGGCCCCGATAGGGGCCACCCGAAAGAATCACTGGAAGCATCTATAGATGAACACCTAGATCCATGATAAATTTATCAATATAATCGAGCATGTGGTTACGCTGCTCGGGGGTTGCGTAGGCTACACACTCGCAGCGTATTTTGTTGGAAGCGCGTACCAGCAGCTCAATTTTCATGCTGTTTTCCATGACTTCGAGAGCCATAAAATAGGGACCGCATTCTTCAAGGTGTTCTTTCTGGGCATCTTGAAGAAGATTTTCGGGAATCGGCAGATAGAAAATATCATCAATCGGCCCGGAGAACCCTACTTCTTTGAGTGCATCAACAATTTTAGCAACATCTTCGTCATAAATATCTTCAAGAAGGTAATTTCTCATGAACCTGTCCTTTAGTTGGCAATATTATTCTTTTTCTTGCGTCCGCAATGGGCATCAGCAGGAATAATTTCATTGTCGAGGTTGAACATGCGTCGGGCCAAATCAACAAATTCATCAGCCTTGCCTTCTTCCTCTGTTCGACGTTTCAAGAAGGACACAGGCTCGTGGAGCAGCTTTTTACCGATAGCCATGGCCATGGTTTCAAGGGCCTTATGTGTTTTTGGGTCCACATTTCCAAGGCGTTTAAGAGTCTTGGCAAGCTCCTGCTGGGCTATATTTTCACTACGGTTGAAGAGGTCCACAATGGTTGGTTGCAGGTCAAGTGAATTGATCCAGTTCCCAAAGGAGAGTGTCTCGAATTCAACTATGGAATGCGCTTTGACTGCCTCATCCTCGCGCTGCGATTTGTTTTCCTCGACAACATCCTTGAGGTCGTCAATATCATAAAGATATACGTTATCAAGACCGTTTACGTCCGGGTCGATATCGCGTGGGACAGCAATGTCGATGAAGAACATGGGCCGGAACTTACGTTTCTTGATGACCTTTTTCATTTCCTTGGCGGTGATAACCGCGTGGGGCGCTCCGGTAGAGCTGATGATGATGTCGGTGTCAATTAGATGTTCGTATAGATCTTCAAAGGGAACTGCGGTCCCTCCCATACATTCCGCAAGGCCTTCGGCGCGGGAAAAGGTCCGGTTGGCAATGGCGATTTCTTCTACGCCGCTGTTGAGCAGATGTGTCGCGGCGAGCTCGGCCATTTCACCTGCACCGATGAGCATGGCCCGTTGCCCTTTAAGCTCACCAAAAATCTTTTTGGCCAGCTCTACGGCAGCGTAACTGATTGAAACCGCGCTTGAAGCTATAGAGGTTTCGGTGCGTACCCTTTTGGCGACAAAGAACGCTTTGTGCAGCATACGGTTGATAATAACCCGTGCTGCTCCGGCGTCTACTGCCTTGCGGTATGAATCCTTCAGCTGCCCCAGAATCTGGGGCTCGCCTACAATCATGGAATCAAGACTGCATGCAACCCGGAAAAGGTGTTTTACCGCTCCTAGTCCTTCGTGACAGTAGGCGTTCGGCTCAAGTTCTTCTACAGAACCGCAGCACCTTTGTGCCCAATACGCAAGGATATCCGTTTGGCTTATCTCGGGAGAACATACAACAAGGATTTCAACCCTGTTGCAGGTTGATAAAGCCATTACTTCGCGTATACCGAGTTCAAGCAATCCGTCTTCGAATTCCTCTACATTGGTCAGGGCATAGCGTTCCCGAACATCCACTCCCGCAGAGCGGTGGTTAAGGCCGATTAAGTAAATATTGTGGTCCATATCAGACTTTAAAGCTGTGGTGAGTGGGGACGAAAAAGTTGATACCCCACAGGGAGATCATAGTGATAACAAAAACGATAATCACCAGAATTGCCGGTTTTCTGCCTCGCCAGCCCAACATGACGCGCTGGTGAAAAACAAAGGCGAAAAGGAACCAGACGACTAAAGTAACAATTTCCTTCGGGTCCCAAGAGAACATTTTGGTGAATGCGGTCCGGGCCCAGAGGAAACCGGCGGCAAGACCCAAAGTGTAGAGCGGGAATCCGATTGTGATCGACCAATGGTTTACATTGTCGAAAGTATTAAGCGAAGGCATTTCCTTTTCCATTCCGCTAAGGTTTGCCTTGGTTTTGATTTTATTGTTCAGGTAGAGAAAAGCTACTCCGGCTCCGGCAGCCATTGCCATCAGTGCAATGCTGAGGAAGATTGTCCCGATATGCAGACCGATAAACAATCCGGCCAGATGGGCGGGAATAGTCACCTTCAGGCTCTGGGAGGCAAGGGAAATAATAAAAAGCAGCAGGGCGAATGGAGAAGCTGTAAGAGCGAAAAAGGTAGAACGCAGTTTCCACCATAGCCCGAAATAAACAAGGATGAAGCTCCATCCCAGCAGACTGAAATAAAAGAATCCGCCGCTTAGAACTGTTCCTTTGCAAATGGTTAATGCAATAATCAGGTCGAGGGTATGCAGCGCAAATCCACCAATTGCGGACAGATTACCCAGTTTCCCCAGCAACTTGTTGTTTCTGATGCTTCCGATGAAGAAAAAGGTCGTACCCGCAAGATAGAGGGCGATAATTATGTACTGGAATAATTCAAATAAGTTCATCAATTAACTCCGGTATACGGGGAACAAGTTCTTGGGGCAGGGTATCAGTCAAGATTTCATTTACCCGCTCCATGTTTCCGGCCTCAAGTTCATCTAAAATCGGGGACCCGACAAGCAACCTGAACAATGCGGTGTTTTGGCTTGTTTCCTTGCCGAGGTCAAGGACCAGTGGTCTTATTCTTCCCATTAAAGTTATAAAAGCGGCATAATGCGGGCCGAAAATTTCCTGTAATTCACTCCGGATTCTTTTTGTTAATGCCGGAGTGCTGCCTCCGGAAGACACGGCCAGCGTTAAATCTCCCTGCCTGATGACTGAAGGAACAATAAAGTTGCTTCCTTCGGGAAAGTCAGCGATATTGCAGAGAATATTTTTTTTCATGCACAGATCTGACATACGCCGGTTCAGTTCCGCATTGTTCGTGCAGGCAAAGGCGATAAAAACATTGTCCAGATCGCTGTCTTGGAAATGACGTTGTTTAAAGATCACCCGCTGATCACGGCTGATTTCAAGTAATTCCGGACCAGGTTCCGCTGTATCCAGTACTGTTACCTGTTCGGGCTTGCATGCAAGTATGGACTTGAGTTTGCGTATCCCGACAGCTCCGGCACCGACCAGCAGACATTTGCGGTTTTTAACTTTTAAAAAAATAGGGTAGTAAGTCATAGAGATCCTGCATAACAAAAGTGTGTGCGCATTGTAAAATGACAAAGTGCTGATAAATAGATATAATTTAAAAAATCAACCCCTTGCAAGGAAATTTATTTTTGATGAAACGGGCTCTGGTTATACAACTTACAAGGTTCGGCGATCTGGTCCAGACAAAACGTCTTGTATTAACGCTCCAAGGGCGCGGGTTTACTGTGCATCTTTGTGTCGACCGCTCTCTGGAGGCACTGGCCAGGATTGTTTACCCTTATTGCGAAATACATCCGCTTATAGCACACGGCAGCGGGATTGACGGGGATGGAAAAGATACAGTACTCCCGGTAAATTATGAAATCTTCAGACAATTGGCTGAAATAAATTTCAGCGAAATATATAACCTGAACTTTTCGTCCATGAATTATGTCCTTTCATCTATGTTTGCTCCTGAAAAGGTCAAAGGACATAAACGAATCAACGGTCAACCCATGAAAGACCGCTGGTTTGAGTTCTGTTTCCGGCTGGCTGCCGAGCGGCGCAATAATATAAATCTGGTGGATTACTGGGCTGCGCTCAGTCCGAACATGATTCCGGCTGCGGAAGTCAACCCGCCTGCAACCCCGGGGGGCAAAGGAATCGGGGTGGTTATGGCCGGACGGGAAAGCAGGCGTTCTCTGCCTTATGACGTTCTGGCTCCGCTGGTTTTGGCGGCTAGTTCTATCAATAAAAACAAGGATATTTATCTGCTGGGCAGCAGTGCTGAGCGTGAGTCTGCCAAAAAATTATTTTCAAAATTCCCGGCAGCAGCGGCGAAAACAACCACGAACCTCGCCGGGAAAACAGACTGGGAAGGTTTGGCAGCAGCCGTAAGCGGACTTGATCTATTGATCACCCCGGACACGGGAACTATGCATCTTGCAGCACATTTAGGTGTTCCGGTACTGGGTACTTTTCTTTCATCAGCATGGTGTTCAGAAACCGGGCCTTATGGTGCTGGGCATACCGTTCTGCAAGCAGATATCGAGTGTGCGCCCTGCATGGAAGCCGCTCCATGCTATAATAATATGAAGTGTCTGACACCATTTACGGATTCTTCGGCTGCGCGTTATGTTGCAACACGAAATCCGGAGCATCTGCCCAAAGGGATTTCCGTTTTTGAATCGGTCTGTGATTTTTTAGGGACAGAATTTGTGTTGAAAACTGGAAATGATCCCAGCGGAGAACGCAGACACCGTTTACGCAAATTCATCGGCTGTCATCTTGGACTGCTTGATATCGGCGAGTATGGTCCTTTTGCTGATCTGGCAGAAAAATTTTATAAGGATAAAGACTGGATAGCTCCTTAAAGGATATTTATATGGATAAGAACAAGGTGTTGCGAATTCTGGTTGTGCTTCCCTTATATGGCGGTTCTCTGCCTGTAGGGCGTTTCTGTGTTTCCGCACTAAAAAAAATGGGCCACCTGGTGGAAACCTTTGAAGCTCCTGATTTTTACAGTGCGTATACCGCATTGGATGATCTCAAAGTTACCTCGGACAGGCACCAATATCTTATAAACAGCTACCTAAATATGTTGTCGCAGGCAGTGCTGGCCAAGGTCGAAACTTTTGAGCCGGATATGGTTCTGGCCATGGCTCAGGCACCGCTTACCCATCAGGCGCTCAAAAGACTGCGTAAAGATAATATTAAAACAGCCATGTGGTTTGTTGAAGATTTTCGTTTATTTACCTATTGGCAGTCTTTTGCGACGTTCTATGATGTATTTGCGGTCATCCAGAAAGAACCTTTTTTCAGCGAGCTTGAGCGAATAGGCGTAAAAAATGTGCTTTATCTGCCTCTTGCTGCCCAGCCTGATTTTCATAAACCGGAAGAAATCAACTCTGTAGATGCCCGCAAATATGGCGGTGATGTTGCTTTCATGGGTGCCGGATATCCGAACAGACGCATGGCCTTTCGCAAATTAATTCATCATGGCTTAAAAATATGGGGGACCGAGTGGGATGGTGATCATGTGCTTGAACCTCATGTACAGCTTGGTGGCCGTCGTATATCATCAGAAGAATGCGTTAAAATTTTTAACAGTACTAAAATAAATCTGAATCTGCATTCATCTGTTAATGCGGATGAACTTGTCAGCGGGGGGGATTTTATTAACCCGAGAACCTTTGAGCTGGCTGCTTGCGGTGCTTTTCAGCTAGTGGATAAACGCTCGCTCATGGCTGATGCTTTTGATGATGGAGAGCTGGCCTATTTTGATGATCTTGAAGATTTGGATCGTAAAATCGGATATTTCCTCGCCCACCCTGAGGAACGCAAAATATATGCAGAGCGAGGAAGGGCGCGAGTCCTTAAAGATCATACATATGAAGTAAGGATGCAGAGTTTGATTGACTTCACTGCCGGGCGGTTTGCTGGTTGGCCGGTTCAACGTAATACTGACGAGCTTTTTGATGTCAACTTCCCAGCGGCTTTAAAAGATGATATAGTTAAATTAATTGATAGGTTGGGGCTGCCTTCCAATGTTGGATTCAATGATCTTGTTGCAGCAGTCAAGGCGCAGCAGGGACAGTTGAGTCCTTTGGACACAGCGATCCTTTTTCTGGATGAATGGAAAAAAATGTATAAAGGATAAATTTTCGCCCATACTACTGCCCGACGACAGGTCTGCAAATATGAGCCTTGGAAAAGTTAAATGAGTACTTTATTTTCAGGAAGAGGTTTCAGCGGAAAAATTAAAATTTCGCAAAAGGAATTTTTTGAGCTCAGAGATATTATCTATGAGTTATCTGGAATTTTTTTGCAGGATAATAGACGTTTTTTGGTCGAAAACAGATTTGCAACCCGTCTTTCTGAGTTAGAATTAAAAAATTATACCGAGTACATAGATTACTTAAAGAATCACTTTAAGGGTAGATCCGAAGAGCTGAATATGCTCACGGAATTAATAACAACCAATGAAACCAGTTTTTTCAGGGATAATTCACAGCTAAAGATTTTTCAAAACTTCACTTTGAAAAAATTTATTGATGCCGGAAATGAGTCTGGACGCCGTGAAATAAAAATCTGGTCTGCAGGCTGTTCGTCAGGCGAGGAGCCATACACTCTCGCAATAATTCTGCATGAGACTCTTAAAAGTGAAATAGGCAAATGGCGTATAAAAATCACCGCAAATGATATATCGACGAATGTTTTAAAAATGGCTGAAAAGGGGTTATATACCAAATATTCTTTACGAACTACTCCTGCTCCTATTATCTTGAAATATTTCAAAAATATTGGAAATGATGTCTTTCAGATCAATCCCGAGGTGAAACGGCTTGTAAAGTTCAGCAAGATAAATTTGAACATTGAAAGTCAGGTTAAGTTAATTCCCAAGTCCCATATTGTCTTTTGTCGAAACGTCATCATTTATTTCGACAAAAAAATGAAAATCAAAGTTTTGAGTGGATTTCATAATAATTTGCTTGATAACGGACACTTATATGTGGGACATTCTGAATCATTACATTCAGTAACAGATAAGTTCAAACCTAGGCAGCACGCTGGAACGATCACGTACCATAAGATTTAAATCTGCCGTTCAACATTTGCGAGGCTCAATATGCAGACTGTGAACATTGAGGATGTCCAGCCGGGGATGATTCTAGCAACTGACTTGAAGCAGGGAAACAGAATGCTTTTACCTGCCGGCTCAGTTCTGACTAATAAAAATATTGCTGTTTTTAAGACTCAGGGTATTGAGCTGGTTCAAGTCGTTCCTTCTGGAAACTCCGATCCTGATGAGGAAAGCATTGATAGGGCTTTTGTATATGCCCGTGATTATTTCATGTTTGTAAATCATGATGATCCGGTAATTATGCACATGTTTGACGTTGCTGTGTATAAGCTTGCGCTCCGGTTGATGGATGGGTGGCGGATGCCCACTCATGACGAGCAGCATGTAACCGCCCTTGATGATATGCGCGACCTTTTTTTCCGTGACGAAGGCACAATTGAAGATATTGTTGATGCTGAACTCAAGGTGGCATCATTTCCGGATATATTTTTTAAAGTAAAAGAAGTTGTTGATGACTCTAAAAGTACTGCTGAAAATATAGCCGAGGTTGTCGGACTCGATGTAGGTCTTTCCACCCAGTTACTGAAGCTGGTCAACAGCCCGCTTTACGGATTTCCTTCTGAAATTAATAATCTTGTACGTGCTGTGGCACTGATTGGCGGCAAGGAACTTTGCACTTTGGCCCTGGGACTTTCCACTATCGGCTATTTCAAGGATATCCCGCCGGAACTGATTGATATGCGTACTTTCTGGATGCATTCTCTAACTTGCGGGGTCTTTTCAAAGGTGATCGCAGAGCAGGTTGACGGAGTTGTTCCGGAAATGATGTTTACAGCAGGATTGCTCCATGATGTAGGCCGTTTGATTTTGTTCAAGAAAATGCCGTACAGTGCTGTTCAGGCCATGCTGTTTGCCCGCGGAAATTTTATTCCTTTGGTAGAAGCTGAAGATGTTGTTCTCGGTTTCAATCATAGTCAGATTGCCCGGTGTATGCTTGAAAAATGGAATTTTCCTCCTGCTCTGACTGAAATTATCAGCAGTCACCATGCACCAGGAAAAAGTGAAATGAAAAAAGAAGCAGGTATCTTACAGGTAGCTGATAATCTTGCTCTGGCAGTTGGAATTGCAGATGGTGGCATGTATGTTCTGCCCGGTGTTGATGATGAAGTTTGGGATTTATTGGAGATTGATGCAGAAAGCTTGAAAAATATCGTTGATAAGTATGATTTCCAGATTAAGGAAATATTTAATACTTTCTTTAATTAGAGATGTCATTGCCTGCTCAGCACTTGGGATCTGGAGAAGGAATTTCAATAATCACTGTCGTTCCTTTTCCTGAACCGGCACTTTCAATTTCCAATGTTCCCTGATGCTCAAATATTATTTTTTTGACCCGAGGCAATCCCATACCTACTCCTTTTGCCTTGGTAGAGAAAAACGGGTCCAATACATGGTGCATGATTTGAGGTTCGATACCCATGCCCTGATCCATGATTCTAATCTGGATTGTATTATTCTTTTTTTTGATCTCGATAGTCACTAAAGCAACATTTTTCAGCGTAAAATTACTGGCATTGAGCAAAATTTCAACTATTGCGTCTTCAAACATTTCTTTGCCGACAGTAATTTTTTCTACTTCGCAATTGAGTTCCATTTCAATATGCTCGCCACTTCGCTCAAGTATTGAGTTCACATTGCTGAGCGCGTTGCGGAATAATTCCTCACAACTTATTTCTGACGGGTATGGCTTTGGAATATTGGAGTAAGTTTTGACTGCCGCAACCAATCCTTCTAGCTTCATGGCTTCTTCGGAAATAATTTTCAGCTCACGTTGAACTGGATCTTCTTTATCTAATTTGCGGGAAAGGAGATTGGTCATACCGCCGATAACAGTCGTGGGATTTAGGACCTGATGAGCAACTGCCTGTGACATAGAGTTCAGACTTTCGATCCTTTCTTTTTGCAGTTCGGCATTGCGGGAAAGGATTTTCTTCTCACGTTGTTCGGCATTATAAATATCTGTAATATCTTCAAATAGAAAAACTAGACCTAGGATTTCTTCGTTCTCTGTCAGATATGAAGAAGTGATGGACAGCTTCTGTGGGCATTCACGGCCTTTGATCGTGTATGGGACTATATGTTTTAGTCCGGCCTTCTGTTCACTTATAACATCAAGAATTACCTGATTAAATTCAGTATTGAATGTAGCATCGGTAATAAAAATTTCTCCCCAGCCAAGACCTATATGTTTTGTAATATCCAGTTTGAGGATTTTGCAGGCTGCTGAATTCAGGAACTCAATTTCCCCTTCGCGGGAAATAACCATAATTCCAACATCGATACTTTCAACAATATTTTCAACAATTATGGAATTAAATGATGGCATTCCTGTCTCCTTACGGGAGTTTGAGCTAAGTATACACTCCTATAAGAACACAGGCAACAAAATAGCTTATTGAATTACTCACTTGCCCCATTTTTTAGGTTCCGGTCTTTTCCTTGGTGGGCGAGATCTGCGCTGACCTTTCAGCCAAGCATTAAGGCGTGGCTCTTCCCCCTGATCCTTGGGATCATAAAACATTCGATCAGAAATTTCTGGCGGCAGGTATTCCTGCTCGACATAAGAATTGGGATAGGAGTGTGGATACAGGTAGTTACGCCCATAGCCCCATTCTTTTTGCAGGTTGGTGGTGGCGTTGCGCAGATGTAGTGGAACAGGAAGCATTCCGTTTTGCCTGATTTCCTGTTTTACATTATAGTAAGCTGCATAAGTGCTATTACTTTTGGGTGCAAGAGCCAGATATACCACGGCCTCGGAAAGAGGTATAAACCCTTCAGGCATGCCGATAAATTCAACTGCCTGTTGACAGGAAACAGCCATGGTCATGGCGTGAGGATCGGCAAGCCCCACATCTTCTCCAGCTGAAATAATCAACCTGCGGGTAATGAACTTCGGATCTTCCCCACTTTCAATCAGGCACCCGAGATAGTATAGGGCTGCGTCCGGATCACTACCACGAATGGATTTGATCAAAGCAGATGCGAGTTCATAATGGGAATCTCCGTCCCGATCACCGCGAATTACGGTTTCCGGTAAAATTTTACGCAGATTCTCAGCCTCACGTTTTTCTTCAGGCAATTGGGATGTGTATTCCAACAAGTTGAGCAGACTGCGGCCGTCACCACCGGCCATGGAAGTAATCAGAGTTAAACTATCGGCACTAAGTTCAATCTCAAGTTCTTCGCAGGCGCGTTTGCAGATTGCCAGAAGGTCAACTTTACTTAGTGAACGCAGTCTCAAAACATGCAAACGGGAAAGCAACTGGCGGGTTACGCTGAAAGAGGGGTTCTCCGTGGTAGTAGCAAGCAGGGTAATTTCTCCGGATTCAAGAATCGGCAAAAAGAAATCCTGCTGTGCTTTGGAAAAGCGGTGTAACTCATCAAGAATAAGAATGTCCATTCCTGCCAGCTGCTTACGTAAAGCGGCAATGCCTGATTCCGGTGCACTGATGCGCACGAAATGACGGCCTGTAGATTTGGCCAGGAGCATGGCAAGTGTTGATTTTCCGCAGCCAGGAGGGCCGAAAAGCAAGAGACTCGGCAATCGCTTGGAACGTTCAAAAGCTTCGATCCGTTCACGGATGTGGTTCTGACCAAAAAAATCGCCAATATTTTTAGGGCGAATACGATCAGCTAAGGGCTGATTATCTGTAAGTTCTAATTTCATAAGTATGTGCCTCCAGCGACCTTTCTGGGACCAGAGGAGAGGGAAAAACTTTTGCTAACGTCCAAAAGAATTTTCCCAAAACGCGTTGATTAAGTTTAGGTAAAAAAATTTAATAGCGCTGAAGCCATAAGAAAAGTTTCTCTGCCCCGCAGCAACCAGAGGTAGAGCCGCCGGGGGCAAGATCTATTTAACAAAAAGCTAGAGCATCAAGCTTTTTGTTTTTCTAAATATGCAGCTCCCATGCAGAGCAGGGCGGCGGTTTCCCATCGCAGTATGGACTGCCCAAGACTGAGGGGGGTGAAACCATTCTTAATTAACAATTCAGCCTCACGCAGGCTGAATCCACCTTCAGGACCGATTACTGCCAGTGTTGACTCAGCAGCAAATACTGAATTTTCAGGAACATTATCGTTATCCGCTTTTTCCCACAAGAAAAGTTTATTTTTGTACTGGGCAGAGTGTTCAATAAATTTTTCCAATGATCCTGAGATCGTCGAAAGTTCAGGCAGCCATTGATTTCCACATTGCTTTGAAGCGGCGACGAGTTTTTCAGTCCAGCTTTCTTTTATTTCAGCAGGGACTTTGCCCTGGCTGAATTCACTTTGAAAGAAGATAAGTCCACGAGTTTGCAGCTCAACTGATTTTTCAAGAATCCAATTCCGGCGAGAGCTTTTGTTCCACCCGATGGCGAGGGTTATATTGCGCGTGTCCTGGATTGTTTTTTCTTCGGTCAAATCCAGTTGAACTGTACTTTTCGTTATCTCGGTAACAGTAAACAATCCCTCGCGGCCGCATCCGTCAAAAAGACGAACGGTATCACCTACACGGGTTCTCAGAACCTTGCCTAGATGTTTGGCTTCTCCGCCTTCAAGCATGAAAGGGGAGTTCCAGTTTTCCGGAGAAAGATAAAAAGAATTTAGTCTAGCCATGTCTTATTTTATTAAAAGTCCCAAAAAAGAAAATCCCATCAATGGGATTTTTGTCTCAACAATTATAAGCTGCAATGCTCATAATACAAGTCGGTGAAGCCTTAATAAAAGGTCTTGGGATTCTTACCCCTTTTCCCAAAAGGGGTAAGGCCCCCGGCAGGTTCGCCGGAGGCCTTTTTTTCTTAAGATTCCAGTTTAATCAGGTCTTCGTAGGATTCCCTTCTGCGGGCGACTATTACGTCATCACCATCAACGATGATTTCAGCTGCGCGTAGGCGGGAGTTATAGTTGGAAGACATGGTGAAACCGTATGCTCCGGCAGAATAAACAGCAAGAAGCTCACCCTGTTTCATTTCTGGCAGCATGCGGTCTTTTGCGAGAAAGTCACCGGATTCGCAGATAGGACCAACTACATCATAGTCGATTTCCGCACGTTTGTTCTGAACAACTTCAGAAATTCGGTGGTAGGACTGATAAAGTGAAGGACGGATAAGATCGTTCATAGCAGCATCAACGATGAGGAAATCCTTGGTCGGTGTTTTCTTGGTGTAGATGACTTCACCAATGAGAATACCGGAGTTACCAGCGATAACACGGCCAGGTTCAAGTATTACTTTAAGTCCTTTGCCGGCCAGAGCTTTGCTCAATGCCTCACCGAATTCCTTCGGATGGGGCGGCTCTTCTTCATCGTAAGTGATGCCAAGTCCTCCGCCGAGGTCGAGATGTTCTATTTCGATACCAATGGTTGCAAGCTCATCGCGGAAAGTTAGAAGCTTGTCTAAAGCTTCGAGGAAAGGCTCGATGGTGGTCAGCTGAGACCCGATATGACAATCCATACCGATGGGTGAAACATTGGTAAGCTCTTTTGCTATTTTGTAAGCTTCCTTGGCGGTTTCCATATCAAGACCGAACTTGTTTTTCTTCATCCCTGTTGAAATATAGGGGTGGGTCTTGGGGTCAACATCGGGGTTGATGCGGAAGCTGATGCGCGCAACTTTGTTCATGGACTCGGCCACTTCGTTGATGCGGTGCAATTCGCCAACGGATTCAACGTTGAACATGAGGATGTCGGCTTTGAGAGCTTCTGCAATTTCGTATGCTTTTTTACCCACGCCTGAAAATACTATTTTATTAGCCGGAACACCGGCTTTAAGAGCACGGTAAAGTTCGCCCCCGGAAACGATATCCATACCTGCGCCCATTTCAGCCAGCAATTTGAGCACGCTCAGGTTGGAATTGGCTTTAACGGAGTAGCAGGTCATGTGATCGAGTCCTGTAAAAGCGGAATCGAAAGCTTCGAAATGTCTGCGCAGAGTGGCTGCGGAATAAATGTAAAGAGGGGTTCCGTATTCTTTGGCCAGTTCTGTAATGCTGATATTTTCAGCATGTAATTCGTTATTTTTAATTTCAAAATGATGCATTGTGGAAGGACTCCATTATAAAGATTAGGGTGCAGCTGTGTATACGTCGGAAACTACTACTCCTAGTGCGTCGTAAACATTGCGTCCTACGACTCTCCAACGATAGCTTTTAGCGGGATCAAGTCCACATTCGCTGAATACGAAAGTGGAGCCGTCAGATTGAATACCTTCGGAACCGGGGGTGAACTCTTTCCTTATAGCCGGAAAGAAAGGACATGTGGGACAGCCTTCTCCCGGACCGGAACCTTCGGCTTGAAATTGAAGACTTAAATTGTCTACATTTTTATAAGCTCCGTCAACCTTTACTATTACTTTAAGACATTCACCGACGCGGCGGCCTTCTACTGAGGACAGGGTGAAAGAATCTTCACTTTTAGAAGGAGCCGGCCACATCTTTACGCCGCATCCGGCGCTGGCCAGAAGCATAAGAGTAAGGACGGGCAGTAGTATCTGTTTCTTTAATCTATGAAATTTCATTACTTATCTCCAAGTGATTTTTTCCACTGATTCATAAGGGTAAGGGCTTCTATTGGTGAAAGTCCGTTGACATCCAGATTACGCAACTCTTTTATAATTGCGTGATCTTCGGGTGGGGCTGCGTTTTCCTTTTCAGTTCCAGTGCAGATCATTCCAGGCAGAATCGATTGCACAGACGTAGTATGGTTCACCGTATGTCCGTCCATATCCTGCGATTTTTCTTCAAGATTCGCAAGAATTTCCCTTGCTCTTACTACTACAGGCTTGGGAACCCCGGCAAGCTTCGCCACTTCAATTCCATAGCTTTTATCAGCCGGACCGGGAACTAGTCTGCGTAGAAAAAGAATATCTCCTTTCCATTCACGGACAGCAATATTAAAATTGCGTAATCCGTCAATTACACCTTCAAGCGAGGTCAGCTCATGGTAATGGGTGGCGAAAAGGGTACGGATGCCCCCCCGTGCACGTTTTGACAGTTCTTCTACTACCGCCCAGGCCAGAGCAAGACCATCGAAAGTAGAGGTTCCTCGCCCGATTTCATCCAGAATGACAAGGCTACGTTTTGACGCCTGTCTGAGAATCCGGGCTGTCTCCATCATTTCGACCATGAAAGTGGACTGGCCCTGCGCAAGGTTATCAGATGCGCCTACACGGGAAAAGACTCGGTCCATGAGCCCGATACGTCCGCTGCTGGCAGGAATGTATGAACCTATCTGAGCCATGATACCCATGAGGGCCACCTGCCGCAGTACGGTGGATTTACCAGCCATGTTAGGACCGGTAATCAGCAGTATCCGCCGCTTTTCATCAATTGTCAGGCTGTTGGGGATGTAGTTGGCTGTCCCCTGAACCGCTTCAACTACCGGATGCCGTCCTTCTTCGATTACCACTTCCATGCCGGAATGGATCTCAGGGCATGACCAACGGTTTGCGCGCGCGGCTTCAGCCAGTCCCTGCCAAAAGTCAATCGCAGCAATGGCATCGGCCATGAACATGAAACGTCCACGGTTTTGGGCAACTTCCGCGCGAACTTTTTGAAAAAGGTTATACTCAAGGGTCTTACGCTTTTCGGAAGCAGAAAGGATCTTTTCTTCCAGCTCCTTAAGTTCCGGGGTTATGTACCGTTCACTGTTTACAAGAGTCTGGCGACGTTCAAAATAATCCGGAACTTGTCCCTTAAACGCTTTGGAAATTTCGAAATAGTAGCCGAAGACTTTATTGAATCCCAATTTGAGCTTGGGCAGATCGTTGGCTGCTTTTTCATTTTCCAGCAAACCGGAAAGGGTGGATTCGCCGTGTTCGGTCAGCTCTATCAGTTCATCAAGATCCGGGTTAAATCCGCTTTTGAACAGCCCCCCTTCGGTAATCACCGGGGGCGGGGAGTCCACAAGGGCGCCTTCCAGCAGATCGGCCACATCGGACATGGAATCCCATTTTGTCACTATGCTTTTCAGGGCCGGAGTAATCTGTGTTTCCTCGTCCATATTGGAAACAGCTTCTTGGAGAAGCTGATGTACCGGGGGCAGGGTTTTCAAACTCTGACGCAGACTGATAAAATCTTTGGGAGTTGCCCGGCCGAGCACGACTCGGGTGGAAAGACGTTCAAGGTCGTAGACTGTGTCCAGCTGTTCGCGGACTTTTGCACGTAAGGAATCATCATCGTGAAAAAATGTGACCGCGCGCTGGTTTTGTTCTATCGGCGAGATTTCACGCCATGGCTGTTTAAGCCGTACTGACAGCAAGCGCCCGCCCATGGGGGTGATAGTCTTGTCCAGCACATTGAGTAGGGTTCCCTTGCCTTTTCTGCCGTCAAGTCTTTTAAATAACTCAAGGTTGCGTTCGGTGACTTCATCCAGAATCATGAATTTGCTGACATTGAGTGGAGTAAATTCACCGAGGTGGTTAAAATCCTGCAGCTGAGTTTGACGCAGGTAAGCGATAAGCGCTCCGCATGCCTGAGTCAGTTGTGGTTTGTCCTCAAGGTCCAGCGAATCAAGGTCGGCTACGTTCTGTGCCTCTAAAACATTATCTTTAGCAGATTTGTAGTTGAAATATCCGGCTGACGGAGCCGGGGCAATGCGGGCATCAATTTCAGCATACTGCCCGGGAACAGATTTACCATGCGGGAGAATTAGCTCCCGGGGATTTACTTTCAACGCCCATTGCCAGAGATCATTTTCATTTTTGCTCTGGATTCCGCTCCATTGTCCGGTGGAAAAATCCATCCAGGCCAACCCGCCAGCAGACTTAGTCTCATCCCAGATTAAGGCTCCAAGATAGTTGCTGGCCTTTGCTGAAAGAGTGTCGTCCTCGACAACGGTACCGGGAGTAAATACTCTGGTAACCGCTCGCTTGACCAGCCCTTTTGCCTGTTTTGGGTCTTCTATCTGATCACAAAGCGCGACCGTGTAGCCCTTTTCAATCAGCTGCGCAAGATAAGCGCGCGAGGCATGGTGCGGCACTCCGCACATTGGAATTTTATCCTTAGAGTTAGGATTTCGGCAGGTCAAAGCGATCTGCAATTCACGCGCTGCGACCTCAGCGTCCTCAAAGAATAGTTCGTAAAAATCTCCCATTCGATAAAAAAGTAGAGAATCAGGGTGCTCTGCCTTGATCTGCAAATACTGCTCGAACATGGGGGTAAGTTTTGGTTTGCTCAAAATAATAATAGGGGGCTTACTGGTTCAGTTCTTTACGGAACGAAATTGAATGCCAACTGCGGCATCTTGGGCAATTGAAAAATATTCTATCCCGCTTGAGACCGCAACTGGAACAAGTAAATCTTTGAACCTTTCTCGCAACATTCACGAAAAAGTCCAGCTGGTTTTTAAAGGAAGGGGTCAGTTCCTGCTGTTTCTGGGCAAGATTGAAAAGTTCAAGCCGTGCCAGCCAGAAATTCTGGTTAAGCATCAGGGTCTTTTCAAGCCAGACCTCGGCTTCGTCTTGTTTTCCGCAAAGTTGCAGGAGTCTTGCTCCGTAATAATGCATGATCACATCAGGGTCTGATTGGGAAATTTCTTCAACCATCACTTGATAGTACGGGTAATTGCGATTGTTGCCCTGATCTTTGGTAGTGACGGGGGTGTCTCCAAATACGAGAGATTCAGCCAGAATGCCTTCAACAAGGACAAAAATTAAATGTTTTGGAACCTGTGAAAGGGCGGTTTGAAATTCTTTTTTAAATTTTTCCAGCGATCCTTCCTGCTTCAATCTGGTCAAAACCAGCAGCCAGGATTCGACGGAATGTGATGAAATTCTTAGGGCTTTTTTCAGAGTTCGCTGAGCCAGACTGTCCTCTCCGGCGGAACTGTAATCTTCAGCAAGACGGGCCAGATAATGTGCTTCCTGTAATGGCTGGTTCAATTTGGAATAGAATATGGCGGCTTTTTCGAATTCTCTGCTGCCGGCAGCAAGCTCAGCCAGCTCGGTAAGAATTTCAGGAGAGTCTCCTACTATTTCACGGGCCTTTTCAAAGGCATTTACCGCGCGGTCAAGAAAACCTCCGCGACTGAAATCCCGGCCAAGCTCATAGAGGGCGCGGGATTTGATGGCCGGGTCCAGACCGGGGCGAACAATCAGGCTGTTTCTGATCTGGGCGGCACGTTCTATTTCGCCCTGGGAACGGTAAAGGTTTCCCAGCGCGAGGTAAATTTCTACAGCTTCAGGTGTGTCTTTTACAACTTTGCTGAGTTCGTCAATTGCTGCACGGGTGTCAGCCAGTCCTGAACGGCCTTTTCCGGCCCCGGACAAATAAGACGGCGCCCGATTTTCGGACGCCGTCATTTTCTTCTTTTTAAACACGCTTAAAAAGGACACGTATACTCCTTGTATATGCGCTTATTTATTCAGAAGTTTTCTCTTCGCTTTCTTCGGCGGAGGGATAGTTCCCCTCATCGAGGGGCAGATTGCGCAGAGAATTAACTTCCTGCTCGAGGTTTGCCATTCTTGTACGGCAGGTGCGGAGCTGACCGGAAAGACGTATTTTGTCAGCCATGAAATAGAGCAGACAGAGTACGGAACCTGCGGCAAACGCAATCAGGATCAACAGGTAGTACGGAAGCGGCTGGCTCATGAACTTATAGCTAAACAGTTCGATGGACAGAGTTACTTCCTTGGAAAGTTCAGGAGTATTCTGGATAAAGAATACCATTGAAAGAAAAAAGAGAACTACCAGAGCCAAAACCTTCAAGTAACGCATGAAACCCTCCTTAGTGTTACTTAGCGACAGCAGCTGTCAAATAACGGCTTGAGCCTTTTATAAGTTGTGGACAGGTGGTCGGGTATAACATTTGTCTCTCCGAACACCGCCATAAATGAAGCATCCCCGTTCCAACGGGGTACTAACTGAAAATGGAGATGGGCGGCGATCCCAGCTCCTGCTGCTTCCCCGATATTTAGGCCGACATTAATCCCTTGGGGATTGCAGGCCTTTTCCAGAATATCGCAGCTTATGGTTATATATTTCATGATCTCTGACGCTTCGAATTCATCAAGATCAGTGAGTTTACTGACATGACGGTAAGGCGTAACCATCAAATGACAGTTATTGTAAGGAAATTTATTCATAATAACAAAGCAGTGATCAGCCCTGTGCAGAATTAATCTCTCCTCATCCTCTTCAGTGCTTTCGGGGATACAGAAAACACATTCATCCGGCTTAGGACCTAGAATGTAGTCCATCCGCCAAGGTGCCCATAATACGTCCATCTGTAAAACAACCTTTACAATAACTTTACATAGCAGTTAAATTGCCATGCTGTTGTCCTGCTAAATTTTAGCAAGAACGGTTCATATTGTTTTTACCAAACAATATTAAATTCCAGTAATTAAATACCAGCTAATTATCAACAATAAATATGAAAAAAACAGCTTATTCTTGAAAAAAAGCTGAAATAGACCAATTCCAACTCCAGAAGAAAAAAGTTCGCATGTTCTACACAGGTTATTGTTCAAGAGCAAGGGAAACCCTGTGCAACAACGACTGATATACTTTCTAAAGAGAGTTTGGTGTGTTTTTTATGATCGGCTTTTAATTTTCTTAATCTTATTCTTTAAGAAATTGAGCTGATCTTCACGTCCTTTCAATTTTCCATCCAAATGAGCCAATTTTACATCTTTGAGGAGTTCGGAATACAAAGGCCCCGGCTCAAGGCCCATTTTTTTAAGATCCTCGCCATTAACATCTATTTTCTGCAAGCGTATACTCGTAAGATATTTGGATATGTATTTTTTTATCATGTCGCGCTTGGTTCTGGCCATGATGAATAATACGCCCTCAAGAGGGACAGGGGTTAGGGTTTCATAAATTTCGCTGGGTTTCATTTCCTGTTTAATATTCATGATATTCCCTGCTGCCCAGAAAACAGTATCTCGAAGATGTACAAATTCTCTGCGTTCCGTGGGTGAAAAGTTGAAGCGGTCATAAATCTGTTCCATTTTGGCCTTGGATACACCCATACACATAGCCAGAAAATAGGTCTTCCAGACTGAAATTTGTGGTTCAAGATATAAGAGACTGTACCAGCTCATTAATTTTTCAAGTTCTCCGATAACCTGTGAGCGGGCCTGATTCAGCTCAATTAAAGGATGAATCGCTTCAAGTAATCCCAGCTCATTCATTCGTTCAATGCTGCGCAGTACATTCTGCTCATTAAGAATAATGCGTAGTTCATGCATTAGACGGTAGCCAGAAAGTCTGTTGATCAGGTTCAATTTTAGGGCGTTCTTGATCAGATTCAGGGTCTGTCCGCCGATCTTGAAATCGAAACGTTGTTCAAACCGTATAGCTCTCATGATACGGGTAGGGTCTTCAACAAAGCTGAGTGCATGCAGAACACGGATTGTCTTGTCTTTTAAGTCCCGCTGTGCGCCGAAGAAGTCCACCAGCTTGCCGAAATTTGAGGGATTGATATGGACTGCCAGTGCGTTGATGGTAAAATCTCTGCGGTACAGGTCCATCTTTATCGATGAGAGTTCAACAGTGGGCATGGCGGCCGGATATTCATAATACTCAAGCCGGGCAGTTGCCACATCCACACGCTGTCCATCCGGCAGGATTACCACTGCAGTTTTGAATTTGCGGTGATATTTGGCACGTCCGTCCATTTTCTTAGCCAGTTTTTTTGCAAATGAGATACCGTCGCCTTCTACAACCAGATCTAGGTCGTAGTTGCTTTTAGTCAGCAGCACATCTCGCACAAATCCACCGACCACATATGCCTCGGTTCCTATTTCGGCAGCCATTTCTCCGGCTGTTTCAAGTATGTTCAGAATTTTGTTAGGCAACCGGTTACGCATGATATTGCGGATATTTCGTTCCTGCTTCTTTTCGGGGAACAAAGATTCCGGGATCCGTGCCGGGTCCTGCACCAGCATATTGATCAGGTCTGTACGGGTGACAACAGCAATGACCCGGTCATTTTCAACAACCGGAACAAGTCGCTGTTTCTGGCCTAAAATGATTTCCATGACCCGGTGCATACCGGAATCGGTTTTTATGGTAGAGAAGGGGTGTTGCATATAAATCTCAACTTCTAAACCACCAAGATCATGGGATAAAGCTTTGTCAGCTGTTTTGTGTTCAAGCAGGCCGACTACGCGCATATTTTCCATATTGTCCACAACCGGAACACCCTTGAGGCTGTAGTGGGTCATACGGTCTACAGCTTGTTTGATGGTCATATCTCTAGGAATGGCCACGGGCTGTTTGGACATAATGGCTTCAATGTTTAAGCGCGGGGTAACTTTAGAATAAAGAATAGCGAAAAGTTCATCGCGGACTTCCGCAAGGGTCCGGTCTTTAATTGTTGCAGATGCTGCATAAACATGGCCGCCACCTCCAAAGCTGGTACAGATTGCGCCGACGTCGATATCCGGAGTCCTTGAACGCGCAACCAGATGGATTCGATCATTCATGCGTCCTAAAGCGAAAAGGACTTTTATGTTTTCAATGTCCATAAATTTATGCACCAGCACGGCGAAGTCGACAATGTAATCAGGCGTGCTTATTTCGGAGATAACCACATCGAGGTCGTTGATTGTATGTGTGGTCGCTCCTTCAAGCAGCCTGCCGAGCAGGGTGATCTGCTGAGCGGAAAGATCCCGGTTGAGCAGGTCTGTGATTACATCCAGTTCCATTCCGTTTTTCAAAAGCCATTTGCCGGCCTCAAAATCATATTCGGTAGTGGAATTGAAAGTGAAAGACCCGGTGTCTTCGTATAGACCAAGCCCCATTATGGTTGCTTCTTCCTGATTTATTTCAATGCCGCGCTGCCGTATCTCATGGGAGAGGATCGCAACACTTGATCCCCACGGTTTTTTTATTATTAACTCAGGGTTCAGGTCGCACTCGGACTTCATATGATGGTCGTAGATATGGATTTTCAAGTCCGGATTTTGTAGAACTGGGTCAATATGCACAATACGTTTGCGCCGGGAAGTGTCAACCACAACCAACAGCTTGACCGTGCTTTTGTCTATTTCTTTTAAGTGCTTGAAATTAAAAAAATAGGTTGCGCTTTCCATGTAAAAATTACGCAGGTTCTTTTCCTGGCTTCCCGGAAAGATCAGGGTAGCGCCGGGATAAAGCTTTCCAGCTGCGACAATTGCTGCCAGACAGTCGAAATCAGCATTTACATGACCGGTAATTATTGTTTCCGCTTTTATCAGATCATCATTTTTTGACATTCTTAAAATCTCACATTAAAGAACGGGGGTGAAAACGTTTGTGGAGCTGGACCAATCTTCCGGCTTGAATATGTGTGTATATTTCGGTAGCATTAATGTCTGAATGACCGAGAAGCAACTGGACTGTACGCAGATCCGCACCGCCATCCAGCAAGTGGGTGGCAAACGAATGTCTAAAAGTGTGCGGAGATATTGAACGTTTTATCCCTGCTTCCAGTGTGAACTTCTTGATCAGCTTCCAGACACCCTGTCTGGATAGTCCTTTCCCGGATCTGTTTAAGAAGATATTCTTAACTTTGGGATTAAAAGCAGGACGCCAATCTTTAATGTATTGGTTTAAGAAATTTTGCGCCACATAATGAATCGGTACCAGCCGTTCCTTGGAACCTTTGCCGAAAATAATGAGAACTCCTGTTTGAGGGTCAAAATCTTCGATGGTAAGATTGATCAGCTCAGAGACTCTCATACCGGCAGCATAAAGCAGCTCAAGCATTGCACGATCGCGAAAACCTAGTTTTTCGGTCAGCTTGGGCAGGGCTAGAATGCGGCCGATTTCCTCAGGTGAAAGGAACTCCGGTATTTTTCTGGGGAGTTTCGGGTTTTCCAGCAGTATTGAAGGGTCTTCTTTAATGAACCCTCTCGACGTGCAGAACGCGAAGAATCCCCGCAAAGATGAAAGATGCCTCGCTAACGAGGTTGATTTCAGTGCTTTTGACCTTAGGTATGTAAGGTAAAGCATAAGTGTCTGACTTGTGGCGTCTTCTATTTTCGCGGACCTTTCCTCCAGAAAATTCCGAAAAGACTCCAAATCACTCAGATAGCTGTCCAGACTGTTTTCCGAGAGACCACGCTCTATGAGCAGGTATTCCAGATAACGGTCGATCCATTGGTGTTTACAGGGTATGTTTTCGTTCTCGGTCATATCCCATATTCATTACACATATGGGTGCGACTGCTCAAGATGATTGACAGAGCAAACAAGCACATTTAAACAGTTTTGATAATAATTTAACCAAAAAAATAACAGGAGCATCTCGAAATGCCGGAATTTAAACTTGCCGACAGGCTCGCAACACTTCCCCCGTACCTCTTTGCAGAAATCGATAGACTTAAAGCTGAAGTTGCAGCTCAGGGTGTAGATATCATCAGCCTTGGCATAGGTGATCCCGACCTTCCGACTCCCGACTTTATTATTGAAGCACTGCACAAAGCAGCGCAGAATCCGGTCAACCACCAGTATCCTTCCTATGTCGGTCTGCTGACTTTCCGTCAGGCTGTTGCAGACTGGTACAAGGAAAGATTTAACGTTGAATTGGATGCAACTAAAGAAGTTGTATCCCTGATCGGTTCCAAGGAAGGTATCGCTCATTTTCCCCTTGCTTTCGTAAACCCGGGCGATCTGGTCTTTGTAGCATCTCCCAACTATCCGGTATATCCGGTTGCTTCCGGTTTTGCCGGCGGTGAAGTTGAAATTATTCCGCTGCTGGAAGAAAATGACTTTCTACCCGACCTTGATGCAATTGATGACGCAAAGTGGGACAAGTGCAAAATTATGTTTGTTAACTATCCCAACAACCCCACATCAGCTACTGCGACTCCCGAGTTCTATGCAGATTTGGTTGCCAAGGCCAAGAAGCATAATGTGATTATCGCTGCTGACGCCGCTTATACCGAAGTTTACTACGATGATAACAATAAACCTATTTCTATTCTGGAAACTCCCGGCGCCAAAGATGTAGCAATTGAATTCCACTCACTTTCCAAGACTTACAACATGACCGGATGGCGTTGCGGTATGGCTGTGGGTAATGCCTCGCTTGTCGCAGGTCTCGGAAAAATTAAAGAAAATGTCGATTCCGGCATCTTTCAGGCTGTACAGGAGGCCGGAATTGTTGCACTAAAAGAGGGCGAACCTTACGTTAAGGAATTCCGCAAGATCTACAAAGAGCGTCGTGACTGCGTTATCGAAGCTCTCGAAAAGATCAACATTTCCTGCAAGGTGCCTGATGCATCCATCTTCGTATGGGCTAAAACTCCAGAAGGCTACACTTCTTCCGAGTTCGTATCCAAGCTCCTGAAGGAAACCGGTGTTGTTGTTACTCCCGGTAACGGCTTCGGCGAATCCGGTGAAGGGTATTTCAGAATTTCGCTGACTGTCGATACCGAAAGGCTCAAGGAGGCAGTATCACGGATATCCAAACTGTAAAAGTCTACGTTAGTCTTGGTTCAAATATTGGAGATACAGAAGACCATTTGAATCAGGCTGTCGCTAGGCTGGAAAAATATGAAGGTATTGATCCTGAAGTCTGGTCCGAAACTTATCTGACCGAACCTCAGGGATTGAAAGATCAACAATGGTTTACAAACCAGGTAGTCCGCTTTGATGTCGACCCCGAACTTTGGTCAGCAGAAGGATTCCTTTCCACGCTGCAGGCGGTAGAAGGGCAGATGGACAGGGTTAGGGACGTTAAAAACGGTCCCAGAATCATTGATCTGGATATCATTCTCTTCGGTGATCGGGTAATTGATAGCGGTGCGTATCTTACTGTTCCGCATCCTCGTGCGATGGAAAGGGCATTTGTGCTTATTCCTATGGCCGACATTGACCCAGCAGCAATGTTTCCTGATGGAACAACCGTTGCCGAGGCTCTGAAGAAAATCGATTACCGACTGGAAGGTAATAAGATTTATCAGGATTAATTCTTGGGCCGCATCTGCTATACAGGTGCGGCCTTTTTTTGAGGTGAAATCAGTTATGTTAAAATTTGTTGTTATCGCCATAGCCGCTTTTGTCATGTGGAAGCTTTTCAGCGGCGATCAGAAGAAGAAACAGGAGCAAGCCGGTAAGGACTTCAATAAGAAAGTTAAAACCGGAGAAATGGTCAAGGACCCGATTTGCGGTGCCTATGTTCCTAAAAATGGAGACATCCGGGTACGCAACGGGGAAAAAGTTGAGTGCTTTTGTTCCTACGAATGTCGCGACAAATACATAAAAAGTCTTGAGGCCGACAACGGCGAATAGTCTCCAGTATATTTATTTTTGCGAGCTCTTTTGACTTGATCGAAAGAGCTCTTTTTTATGTCCAGAAACAGGTGCTCCAAATTTAGCTCCTGACGAGTTTTACAAGGTAATTGCATATCCCATTCATCCAATCTTTTAAATTAGCTCAAACAGCCTCAAAGCAGAAAAACAATCTCCAAGACCATTCCAAAGACTAGTTGACCCAGTTGAGGTCGATAAATTCAAATATATTTCCAATTTTTATATCATGTCTTCTAACATACTTATTTAATTTACTTTGTATGATTGTCTCATAATGTAAATTATGTAAACTTTACTATACTAGTTCCCTAGTTTCTACTCTCTATTGAAGCAAACCACTTCTCATATCGGTAATGGTTTTTGTGTTTTAGTATTAAAATATAGCATATTATGAGTTGACGGTTTTACAGCATTGCTTGTTTTCTGTTTGATTTTTGGAATACTGTCATTTTAGGTGGCTAAAAATGAATCTTTTAGACTTTTAGTATTAGTTAAGGATAAAATTTGCCTCTTGAGCAGGTTTTCTTTATTCACTTGGAGAACCTTTCACGTTGACCTGAAATTTAAATCCATGAGGTTTTCATGAGTTTGTTACTTAAAAAAAAGATCATACCTTCCCTTTTGGCTGCGGCTGTTTTGTTCGGCGTTGGAGGGAATGTGTTTGCTGCTTCGTCCTCAGAAAAAGAGTCATTTGATTCTTGGCTCGAGAAATATGGTGCATGGGACATTCTGGAGCAAAACTATTCCCAGACAAGTGACACGCCGGAATTGCTTTTAAAACGAGCTGAGACTGCTTTTAATCTTGGGCGATATTCGGCTTGTCTTGAAACATTGCAATCTACTCCTGCTTTTGAAGATAAAAATCAGGAAATTATTCGTCTCTGGCTAGGTGGAAAATGTCAGCGCGCGCTTGGTGATCCTGTCAAAGCTGTAATCTGGTTCAGTCAGGCTGCACGTTTGATGGATCGAAAGGATATGGCTGAGAAGTTCAAAGATAATTCTTATCTTAAGAGTGTATGGTTTGACGTTTGGCGGTCTCTTTACTGGGGATACAGGGTCATTCCTGAATCTGCACGTGAATCACGTAAGATGTTGCTTGAGCAGACTTTTTCCCAAGCAGAGCAGGTCTGGCCCAGCACTTACTTTATTCTTAACAGCAAATCTAAATTGAATGTACTTAACTCAACTTCTGATATCCTCCCGGAACTAAGTAATTCAACTATAATTAATGATAATGATCGCATGATTCTTGTTCAATCCCTTGCTGCTTCAAGTATTGGTGAATGGGATAAGTCCAATCGTGCTCTTGGTGCTGTTTCCAATTCAACGGTTCAGACTTTCTGGAAATCCGTCAATCAGTATCTTGAGACCGGTAAAGCACCTGATGCTTCATTATATGAGAAAGAAAGTTTAATTCGTCCAGAATCATTTGTTAAAGCGGGAGTACTTGAACCGGCAGTTCTCTCCCCTACTCTTTGGCAGCTTGGAGCACCTTCTTCAGCTGCATGGAATGCATTTAGAAAAAAATTGATAGAAATGAATCCTAAGGAAGCCCTTGAAACTATCGATCGCGAGACAGGATCGTTGCTGCTTTCAAGCGATTTGGTCACTGCCTTGCAAAATTACCGTTTGGCATTCGCATTTCTGACCGGGGATATGGATTTTGCACAAAAAACCTTAAAGCGCTTGGATAAGGATACGCTTCCCCTAAGTCTTAGAATTGCCAGCGCAATAGCTTTTAAGCTTCCCTTGTCGCGTGTGCTCAGTACAGCCGATTACGGGAAAAATGAAAATTTATACATTATTTCAGGTTTATGTGAAGCGGCTGGATTGAACTATTTTAGTGATATTGATGCTCCCTTCTGGGAAAGCATTTCCCCCAAAAATTTTAATCAGACCATTAATACCAATCCCTTGGACAGACTGCTTATATTTGCCGATCTTGCAAAGCAGCTAGAAACAAATCAGAATTCTAAAATTGCTCGGCGTTGTGCTTTTCTTTTCCCTCAATCAAAAGCCGGTTCTGAAAGTTTCATTTACCTTGCAGACCAGGCAGCCACGAATAGGGATTTTGCGCTTTCGGCATATTATCTTAAACGCGTAGATCAAGATAAATTCGGCCCGGAATTACGCTTAAAATGGCTGACAGCCGCAGTGGAATACGATCTTGCGATCGGAAATGATGCTAAGGCTATGAAGGCTTACAATGAAATTCGTGATTCCGGCGGAATTCTTCCTGCGGACAAAGAACTTAAGTTGGCACTTATGATTCAGCAGAAAGGCGACCTCAAAAAAGCTCAAGCAATACTTGAAAGAATATGGTCCGGACGCGATCAGCTTGAAAATGATGAGCTGCGCGCGGAAGTTTTATTCTGGATTGCTGAAGGTGAGCACGCCATGGGTAATAAGGAAAAAGCTTTAAAGTATTATCTTGAACTTGCATGGGAATTTCCAGAACAAAATATCTGGGCCGTAACCGCTATGTACCGTGCGTCCATGATCTATGAACGCAAAGGCCAGTTTGAAACTGCCAAGCGTTTTCTAAAAACCGTGATCAAACGTGCTGACCGCAAATCTCAAAAAGAGGCTGCGCAGTCCCGGCTAGATGCTATCGATGGTAAGTTAGCCAAAGTCGGTGCGGGTAAGGAAGTCAGCTTTCCTTTTTAGGTGGTTCCGGAGATTTTCTCTCTGTAATTGAAGAACATTTTTGAATCAACAATACTAAAAAACTCACAATAACTAAAAAGTTATTGTGAGTTTTTTAGTTGCTCATGACTTCCGGATAAAATCATGCTGTTTAGCGCTATTGCAATATTTTTAGCACACTTCCAGCCATGACTGTCACCGCAGTCTTAATTGTCGGTTCTGGGGGCGGGCAGAATCTGCTGTTGTGTAAGGACGGTGGCTTTGTATTTTGCGCCCGGCATAAATTTAGTTCTTCCTTCGCAACTGCTCCGGTGAAGAACATGCATGAGGATATCTTTGGGCCGCCAGCAGAACGGAACAGGGAAAAATCTTCACTGACCATGAGCATTTCAGCTTCCATAACATTCTCATGACCAATATTCTCGTTGGCTGATTCACGCACGATATCCACCAAATCACTATCATTGATAGTGGCTGGAAGGTGCATGGTTTCGTCAAATTCAATAATAGGCAGATTATTTTCCCGGATTCCCATGGATAAGGCCTCAAACCTGCAAGTCCTTTCGATAGCTTCAAGAATTTGCTTTTCAGTATCTTGATCGGAAAATCTAACAGTCGCCTCCATAACTACTTCAGCAGGAATAATGTTCGCACGGGTTCCGCCATGTATGGAGCCAATGGTAATTACTGCTGGGGTCAGCGGGCTTATTTCACGACTGATGATCGTCTGTAGAGAGGTCACAATGCGTGCCGCAAGTACGATAGGGTCTTTGCTCTCATGCGGAATTGCGCCATGCCCCCCTACTCCACGAACGATAATTTTCAGCTGGAAGATTCCTGCCATGATCGGACCGGACTTAATAGTAATCCGCCCGGCTTCAACATGCGGGATTACATGGGTGGTGAGGCAGTAATCCGGACAGCCGAATTTATTGAAAAGCCCACTTTCAATCATACCTTTTGCCCCGGCCCCTACTTCTTCAGCTGGCTGGCCCACAAAAATAACTTTCCCGTTCCAGTGATCTTTACACTTTGAAAGCACACGGGCGGTTCCAACCAAAGTTGTCATATGAATATCATGACCACAGGCATGCATAATGCCGACTTCATTGCCGGAATTATCAGTTACTCTGGATGAGCTGGCATAATCAACTCCGGTCTCTTCGGTTATGGGCAAAGCGTCCATATCACCACGGACCATAACTGTCGGACCGTCACCATTCTCCAGAACACCGACAACTCCATGTCCACCGAAATTACGATTTACAACTATTCCACATGCTTCAAGCTGGTCGGCAACCAGCTTCGAAGACATGGCTTCCTGACCGGAAAGTTCCGGGTTGGCATGCAATTGCTTATATACATTGATCAGATCGCCAAGTTCCGCAAAAACATGTGCTTTCAGGTCCATATGGACTCCAGATGAAAGGTTATTCTTTTTCTTTATTGCTGCTTCTGGCAGACATTTCGGTATGTGCCCTGCGCTTTGCATCATCCAAAACAGGATGCAGAAGACCTACAATATTACGTACATTGAGGTTTTCTGCTTCCTTTGAACAAAGCAGCATGTCAAGGGCGTCAAGTCCATGGAAAATATAGTCCACACTTTTTTTTACATCACTCATCTATGAAACTCCTAATAGATAAAATTCTGTGTTCACAGGCAACTTGGATCATATTGCCTGCAAACACAGATGTCTATGAAAATGATTAGCAGTGCTTGAACTTAGAGTTGGTACTTGGTTTCTCTTCGGTTTCGGTATTAAAAAATTTAATGATACGTCTGATGTCATCCATAAGCAGATGCGCCATATCCATGGACATCCCTTCCTTAACAACAATTCGCAACACATTATCATCTTCACAGTTCTCACACATGCTGTATGCCGGAACAAGCCAACCTCGGTGGCGCAGCATTTCTGAAACCTTGTAAACATCAAAATCGACATTCACATCCCTGCGAATTCTGAAAGTAATCAGCGGCATATGCAGTTCTGGAAGCAGACTTTGAAAAACTCCGGTTTCTTCAAGCTCTACTTTAATAAATTCGGCGACATCCATGCAAGATTGCATAATGCGTGTATACCCTTCTCGGCCCAGACGTATGAAGTTGTAGTATTGGGCTACAACCTGATTACCAGGACGTGAGAAATTGAGGGCAAAGGTAGGCATTTCGCCACCAAGGTAGTTGACCCGGAAAACAAGATCTTCAGGCAGTTCTTCTGGTGTACGCCAGATTGCCCAGCCCACACCTGGGTAAACAAGGCCGAATTTATGACCGGAAACATTGATAGACTTGACCCATTTCAAGCGGAAATCCCATTCAAGATCAGGTTGCAGAAAAGGTGCGATGAAACCGCCACTGGCTGCATCCACGTGCAGAGGAATTTCATATCCGGTTTTAGCATTAAATTTTTCAAGAGCATCGTTGTATTCTTTGACCGGCTCGAAATCTCCGGTATGAGTAGTACCCAGAATGGCTACGACTCCAATGGTATTTTCATCACAGGCAGCCAGAATATCTTCGGTCTTCATGCTGTAATTGCCTTCAGAAATAGGGATCAGGCGCGGTTCAACTTCCCAGTAGCGGCAAAACTTTTCCCAGCAGACCTGAACGCTGGCGCTGATAATCATGTTCGGTTTATCTGTATGTTTTCCTTTGGCCTTCATGCGGTCGCGCCATTTCCATTTCAGAGCCATCCCGCAAAGCATGGCCGCTTCACTTGATCCGGTGGTTGAACAGCCGCAGGCGTGTTCCCCATCCGGGGAATTATAAAGATCGGAAAGGATATGTACGCAGCGGTCTTCAAGTTCTGCGGTTTGCGGATACTCATCCTTGTCGATCATATTTTTATCAAAGGTCTCGGTCATCAACTGCCTGGCTTCATCTTCCATCCACGTGGTAACAAAAGTGGCAAGATTCAATCGGGAGTTGCCGTCAAGCATCAGCTCATCGCGCACCAGAGAATAAGCATGGCGTGGATCAATGCTGCCTTCGGGCATGGAATATTTAGGAATTGGATCTTCAAGATCACGGGAACCGTAAACAGGCATGATGTAATTTCTGCGGTTTTCAGAATCCTTTTTATCTTTTTTTACATGATGAAGCATGGCTTACCCCGTTAGCTTGTCAGTTGTCATTGTTTGTTGATAAACAAGTAAAGTTACCATATTAAGTCCAAATGAATCACCATGTATATAAACATATTGGAAAATAAGCCGCAAGATGTCATCTCAAATACGTCAGAATATTCAATTGATAGTTGCTTTCTTTCTGGTCCTTTTTGGAGGAACGGCAGGTTATCTTTATTTGGAAAAAGGATGGTCAGTGCTGGATGCCCTTTACATGACCGTGATAACAATCACCACTATCGGATACGGGGAAATACATGACCTTTCACCTGCAGGACGAATATTTACCATCATTTTGATCTTTGTCGGGCTTGGTCTTGCCGCTGTTTTCGTGGCTCAGGTCACTAAAGTCATTATTCAATCAGGAATCAGAAACCTTTACGAGAAAAAGAAAATGTACGACAAAATCAACAAATTAAAACAACACACAATTGTCTGCGGATACGGTAAAATAGGTCGTGCAATATCCTTGAAACTTTATGAACTTGGACTTGATTTTGTTGTTCTGGATCAAAATCAGGAACGGCTCGCCGAAGCGGAACAACGAGGCTACAAAGTTTTACATGGTGACGGAGCTGTTGACGGGGTGCTGCTTTCCGCTGGAATTCGTCGTGCTGATTTCATTGTTCTTTGTATTAATGATGATGCCTGCAACATTAATATTTCACTGGCAGCCCGGGAGCTGAATTCTGATATTTTTATTGTTGTCCGCGGAACAGATCCATCCATTGAATATAGAATGCTGCGTGCTGGTGCCAACACAGTGGTCTACCCTCTTGATCTCGGAGGGGAACAAATCGGTCATATTCTTGCCCGACACGCCGGAGTTGCAGAGAATGAAGAAGCCGGTCCAACTGCTCATGAGGTGATGGGATACAGTCTGCGTATTTTTCCTTATTATGACAACACACCGACCACAGTTGGTGAAGTTAAAGTCAGGACTGGGGCAGTTAACGCGCTGGTGCTGCACCGGGAAGACGGGACAGATATTGAAAATCCTGCGGATGATATGGAGCTGAGTTATGGTGATTCCGTGCTTGAACTGGTGAAAAATGACGGGGCGGGCTGCGAACTGAAGAACGACATCAAGTGGTCTAAAGATTTGATTCTCGGAATTCCATTCATTGATGCTGAGCATCGGGTTCTGGTACGCTATGCCGAAGATTTCCAGACAGCCCTGCGTGAAGGACAGGACCACGAAGCCGTGGCCAGACTTTTTGACCGTCTGCTGGAATACACTTCAAGCCATTTCGCCCGCGAAGAGGCTTTTATGCAAAAACGCGGTTTTCCCGAAATAGAAAAACATATGAAAGAACACCGCCGCATTACCCGTGAAGTAATGGAGCTGAACCGTGACAAGAAATACATTTTCCCGGACAGCATTGATTCATTTTTGCAGGACTGGATAATCAACCACATCAATACCACTGACCGCAAGTATGTGAAGTTTTTTAAGGATGAGGATAAATGAATAATATTTTCACTGTAATCCGGCAGGAACTTCAAGCCCATGCCGATCCGGAATGTGCGGCTGGTATGAAGAGATATATGAAATCTGAAATGGATTACTACGGATTTCGCACTCCCCTGCGCCGGAAGATTTTTAACAAAACTTTCAAAGAGTCAGGCCCATGGGACTTTGAGAAATGGCAGGAAATTATATTTGAACTTTGGCGTGAGGCAGAATTTCGAGAAGAACGCTATTGCGCAATTGACCTCGTTTGCTGGAAGCCATGCGAAAATTTTCAAACATGGGAAGCAGTCCCGATGCTGGAAGAAATGATCACTGGCGGAGCATGGTGGGACTATTGTGACCACCTGGCAAAACCACTGGGGAATATTCTACGCGCTGAGCCGGTACGTATGCGAGAATTGATGCTGGAATGGTCCACAGACGGGCAGATGTGGAAACGGCGTTCATCTATTCTCTGTCAGTTACTTTTCAAAGATGATCTGGATTTTGAACTTCTGCAAAAATGTATCGAACCGAATATTGATTCCAAAGAATTTTTTTTGCGCAAAGCTATCGGTTGGGCTTTACGTGATTACGCTTGGACAAATCCGCTGCAGGTTAAAGATTACGTCGAAGCCAATGCGGAACGACTTTCGGGGCTAAGCAAACGTGAAGCATTGAAGAACCTTGGGAAATTATTGTAGCCCCTCTTACTGCTATTTATTTTATGGTAGACCAACTTCTGTAAGCTATAAGAAAAGGGTTGAAGTTTTATTACTTCAACCCTTTTTAATTTGTAATGAACTTACAAAAAATATTTACTTTCGCCAGAACTCAGGAACGCAAAGAACGATAACGGTGTATATTTCAAGACGTCCCAGCAGCATGCTGAAGATAAGTGCCCATTTCCCAAGCTCTGGTATGTGGGCATAGTTATCAGTGGGACCAACGCTCCCGATACCGGGACCGATATTACCAATACATGCTAAAGAAGCTGCAAATGATGAGACAACATCTACACCAGTTGCGGCGACAACCAATCCGCATAACACAAACAGCAGGAGCCAAAGTACGCAAAATCCGAGAATATCGTTCATGGTTTCCGGCTTGACTACTGTCTTGCCGAGTTTAACTCGGTTAACTGAGCGGGGATGGATTATACGGAAGACTTCCTGATATGCCTGCTTCATGAGCAGCATGATACGCAGATGTTTCATTCCACCACTAGTAGATCCAGCACAACCACCTAGAAACATGCAGAAAAGCAATAATCCCTGAGCTACTGCCGGCCATATTTCATAGTCTGCAGTGGCAAATCCGGTGGTGCTGATGATCGATGCTACCTGAAAAGAGGTATAGCGGAATGAATCTGCAATGGAATCATAGTTAGTGGCAGAATATACGGCGATAGTAATGACTGCCATGATTACAAGGGTTATCACGCCGAAGAATTTGAATTCCGGGTCTCTCCAGAGCAGTAGTGGACGGCCTTTTATCATCTGGTAATGCAGACTAAAATTAACCGCTGCCACGAGCATGAAAAATGTAATTACATAATCAATATAGGCACTGTCAAAATATGCAACTGAGGAGTTTTTGGTGGAAAAACCTCCTGTAGCAAGTGTGCCGAAGGTATGGCAGAGGGAATCGAAAAAATCCATACCGCCAAACATGAGTAATACTGCCTCGATTGCGGAGAAAAGAAGGTATACTTTCCAAAGAACCAAAGCAGTATCTTTGATGCGCGGCTTGAGTTTATCCGGAACCGGTCCCGGAACCTCCGCCTTGTAGAGCTGCATCCCCCCTACTCCAAGGAAAGGCAGGATAGCCAGTGAAAGCACAATGATTCCCATGCCGCCGAGCCAGTGCGTTAAGCTACGCCAGAAAAGAATTCCTTTGGCATTCTTTTCTATATCAATCATCACTGAGGCACCGGTGGTGGTGAATCCCGAAAGGGATTCAAAAAAACAATCCACATAGCTGGTGAAAACATCACCAAAATAAAAAGGCAGGCTTCCGAAAAAACCGGCAAATATCCAACCCAAGGCTACGATAGCCATACCTTCTCGATGGCTGAGTCCTCTTTTTTCTTCTCGATCCTTGAAAAAAATAAACATGGCCATACCGCCAGTGCAGGTCAGCGCAAGAGATTTTAACAAGGGTACAATACCGGAATCTTGATAATAAAGGGAAAATCCCAGCGGAAACAGCATGGTCAGCCCGACGCAGAGAGTCAAGGCTCCAATTATATGCAGAACAATTTTCCAGCGCATTAATAAAGCTCCAGCTTAGTAGTGAGAGCCTTTTCAATTTTAGGAATATTTTTGTGGGTAGAGATAATCAGCAGACGGTCATTAGGCTCAATCACTGTCAGACCAGTGGGGATAATAACATCATCGCCACGCTGAAAACATAAGATAAGGGTTCCTGTTGGAAGATTTAATTCCATGATCGGCTTCCCGACGATCCCGGATTCTTCCTGCGCAATAGCTTCAAGAGCTTCCGCTTCCTCTCCCTTGATGGATACAGCGGAAATAACTTTTCCCTGACGAACAAAATGTAAAATAGAATTGATTGCGGAAAGACGCGGACAGACCAGATGGTCGATGCCGATCGGCTCAATCAGTGGAATATAAGCAAATTTATTGATGCGTGTAATGGTCTTGCGTGCACCGAGATTTTTGGCCAGCAGACAGGAAAGGATATTCATTTCCTCATCTCCTGTCACAGATATGACCATATCAAGATCACCAACATTCTCTTCGTTGAGCAAATCCTGATCCGTGCCGTCACCGTTAAGAACAATAACCCGGTCCAAGGTTTCTGAAAGAGCGGCACAGCGTTCTGGGTCACTGTCAATCAATCTGGTGTGATATTTTTTGTTGTCCAGAGCCTGCGCAAGTAACGAACCTACATTACCGCCACCGACAATCATAACTTTCTTGATGGGGTCGGAAAGTATCCCGGCCCGTTTCAGGAGTTCATTCTGTTGGTCTCGCAAACAGGTGAAATATACGATATCGCCCTGCTCAATGCTATCCAGACCGCCGGGGATGATCAGCTCGTCATTCCTGACCAATGCCGCGATAACAACATCTATATCTTCACCGAGTGTTTCACGCACCTTCAGCAGCTGCACCCCTACAAGCGGACTTTTGTCAGGAAGCTTAACCCCGATGAGACGCACTTTTCCGCCAACGAAATCGTTGATTTCTACTGCGCCGGGCACACTCATAATTCTCAGAATGGAATCAACAACCTCTTCATCCGGATTGATGATAGTATCAATACGCAAATCACCTTCTTTGAACATATCGGAATACTTTGTGTAATCCTCATTTCTGATTCGGGCTAATTTGATAATATTGGGCTGGAGTCTGTTGGCAAAAAAAGTGGCGATAAGATTAATTTCATCTTTGTCCGTCACTGCCAGTAAAATATCAGCTTCACTTACCCCCGCTTCTTCCAGTATCTCGGGACTGGCGCCGGAGCCTTGAATTGTCTGGACATCCAGAGAATCGGATACCTTGCTAAGAGCTTTGGAATTCATGTCGATAACGACAACATCCTTGTTCTCACCGGAAAGGCGTCTGGCTACATTAAAGCCGACTTCTCCGGCTCCTACTATGATGACTCTCAAAAGTTACTCCTTGCACATTACATCTGGAATAAACAGAAAAGTACTGTTGAAATCAAAAGTTGCTTATAACTTGATAGCTGTAATTCAGCAACAACTACTTTTTTTTGAAGTGCTAAAAACGTAAAAAGCCCGCCGCACTGGGCGACGGGCTGAATTTGTCTTGTAAAGAAGATAAATCTTTTAAGACACTAAGCCATTTTGTTAACGGCTGCACAGAGGCGGGAAATCCTGCGTGCTGCGGTGCGCGCGTGGATAACTTTTTTAGTCGCTGCTTTGTCAAGGACAGAAGTAGCTTTGCGCAGGGAAGTTGCTGCGAGTTCAGCGTCGTTAGCTTCAACAGCTGCACGAACTTCTTTTACTACGTTTTTGATACGGGTACGTACCATGTTGTTACGCAGGTTACGCTTTACGCTCTGACGGTGTCTTTTGAGTGCGGATTTATGGTTCGCCAAGGTATTCTCCTTAAATTAAATTTCTATTTTTTAACCCGGCTAGCCGGGGATTAGGTTCAAACGAAGAGTCGTCTTTAACCAGTAACAGCATGAACTGTCAAGACAAGAGATCATTTTTCTTGCAGAAAAAGTCTAGAAAAGATGATCTCGTAACTCTCACTACCGGGCCCAGCAGAATTAAACCTGCAAAGCTTCGAAATCAGCCAGTCTGCTGAGCCTGTTAACCAGAGCTTTAAGCAGATTCAGACGATTCATTCTTAGTCCCTTGTCTTCGCAAATAACCATTACGTTATCAAAGAAAGCGTCAACAAAGGGACGCAGTTCGCCGAGGATTGCGAACAGCTTACTGAACTCGTCATTTTCCCAGAGTTCCTCAAAACGGGCTGCTGTTTCATCAAGCTTGTTGGCAAGTTCTTTTTCTTGTGCTTCTACAAGTTTATCAACTTCGAAGCCGCCGGTGAGCGACACACCTTGCTCACTGCCCTGCTTCTTGATGATGTTTGCTGCACGTTTGAAAGTGAGAACCGCCTGTTCAAATCCATCAGCTTTAGCGAACTGTGCCAGAGCTTCAACTCGCGCCTTGAGAGCAGTAACATCACGGTATCCGGCGCCGAGAGCTGCATCAACAACTCTTGTTTCGTAGCCCTTGCCTGTGAAGTAGGCACGGAGTCTGTTGGAAATGAACTCACCCAGTTTTTCGAGGAGCTTAGACTTATCGAGTTTCCATTTGATTTCTTTGGAGTAGCCTTCAAAAGCCATGTCCATGATCTCAAGGATGTCCACCCGAAGGTCATATTTTATAATCATGCGCACGATACCAAGAGCAGCGCGCCGCAGCGCGTAGGTATCATTTGCGCCAGTGGGGATTTTATTCAGTCCGAAACAACCGACCAGAGTGTCGGCTTTATCGGACATGGAAACAATAACACCACCGAGAGTGGAAGGTACAGGACTTTCCGGTCCGGCAGGCAGATATTGTTCATACAGGGCTTTGCAGACTACATCGTCTTCTCCACATTTGGAAGCGTAGATTCCGCCCATTATACCCTGAAGTTTATCAAATTCGTTTACCATTTCGGAAACGAGGTCGGCCTTGGCAAGACGTCCGGCACGAGCCATTTCCGTCTGGAGGCTTGCATCAACCTTACCGGCGATAAGAGCTGCAAGGCGTTCCATGCGGCGGGACTTGTCACCCATGGAACCCAAGGGACCGAGGAAAACAACGTTATCCAGCTTGGCAAGCCATGTGTCGAAATCTGTTTTAAGATCGTTCTTCCAGAAGAAGCGTCCGTCTTCGAGTCTTGCACGAAGGACTTTTTCCCATCCTTTGCGAACCAGTTCCACGTCTTTGGGAACGAGGTTCAAAGTACACAGGAAGTGCGGCAGCAGTTCTCCGTCTTCTTTCTGAATACCAAAACATTTCTGATGGCTTTCCATGCTTGTAAGCAGAACTTCTTTAGGAAGTTCTAGGAAAGATTCATCAAAGTTACCTATGATGGGTACAGGGAGTTCAACAAGGTTGCTGACTTCTTCAAGCAGGGAGTCTTTCCATACTACGGACCCGTTCAGGCCGGCAGCAAGTTTATCGCCTTCCTTGCGTACTTGCTCTCCCCTCGCTTCAGGGGAAATAATTACGGAGCTTTTGTCTTTGATCACATCGAAGTAATCACCGGCGCAGGCAACTTCCCAAGGACCTGCACCCATGACGCGATGCCCATAGGTTTTGCGTCCGGAAGGCATACCGGCCATTTCAAATTCAACGACATCGGTCCCGAACAGACAAAGCAGCCAGCGCAGCGGACGGCCGAAAGCAAAATCAAGATTGCCCCATTTCATCTTTTTGGGGAAAGACAGCTTTTTAATTGCAGTCACGCAAATCTCAGGCAGGATAGAGATGGTTTTACCGCCGCCCACGATTTTTTTAGCTGCGAGGTAATCTCCCTTTTCAGTTTCAAGAGTGTAAACATCTTCGAGAGCTATGCCCTGAGACTTAACAAAGCCTTCTAGAGCCTTTGTGGGATTACCGTCTGCATCATAAGCTATACGTGCCGGAGGTCCTGAAACTTCTTCTTCAACCTTTCTCTGCATATCAGCCATATCTTTAACAAAGATAGTCAGTCTGCGCGGAGTGGCGAAAGTTTCAACGCTGGCGTTATCAATCATGCTCTCTTCAAGAAGAGTGCGGAAAATATCTTTAATATCGAGACCCAGCCGGGGAACAAAACGGGCGGGCATCTCCTCAATTCCAATCTCAAGTATAAAATCGGCCATCTTAGTTTCCGTATTTTTTAATCGTTTTTAAGCATGGGGTAATCCATATTCTCACGCTCTTCCGCATAAAGTCGAGCGGCCGCAGAAGCCAGATTACGCACTCTGCCGATGTAGGTTGCCCTTTCAGTAATGGATATAGCACCTCTGGCATCGAGCATATTGAAGGTATGGGAACACTTCAGGCAGTATTCGTATGCCGGACGGGTCAGACCTGCTTCACAAAGTTTTTTACTTTCAGCTTCATATTTATCAAAAAGATCCAGAAGCATTGATGCATCACTGTGCTCAAAGTTATACTTGGACTGCTCCACTTCATTCTGGTGAAAAATCTGGCCGTAGGTAACTTTGTCATTCCACTTGAGATCATATACGGACTCAACGCCCTGCAGGTACATACAGATGCGCTCAAGGCCGTAAGTCAGTTCAACTGAAACAGGTTTGAGGTCAATACCGCCAACCTGCTGGAAGTAGGTGAACTGAGTTACTTCCATGCCATTGAGCCACACTTCCCAGCCAAGTCCCCATGCACCAAGTGTAGGCGATTCCCAGTCGTCTTCGACAAAACGGATGTCATGTTCGGCAGCATCAATGCCGAGAACTTCGAGACTCTTAAGGTAGAGATCCTGAACATCGTCAGGAGAAGGTTTCAGGATAACCTGAAACTGGAAGTAGTGCTGGAGCCTGTTGGGGTTTTCACCATAGCGTCCATCAGTGGGACGGCGGGAAGGTTCAACATAAGCGGTGTTCCACGGCTCAGGACCGATTACGCGGAAAAAAGTTGAAGGGTTGAAAGTACCCGCGCCGACTTCAATGTCCAGAGGCTGGACAATGCAGCATCCGTAATCAGCCCAGAAGTCCTGAAGTTTAAGTATAACATCTTGAAAATTCATCAAATTCCTCTCATCTAGCAAACAAACATTTGTATTGATTCATTCTTCCCGCTCAGCTCTTCAAGGCGAACAAAGAAAAATGTCCGGTTTACAAACAAAAATACAGGATAAATTTATATATATCCTGAACACGACTCCGTCCTGCCGGACGAATGAAATTTATATCTTCCGGTAAGAGTGTCCTTCCCATATGACCCCCATGTGGTAGGCCAGAAAGCGGTCCATAACGGAAAAGCATTCCTGCCGAATCTCCGCCGGCAGCTTCAAAGTTACCCAATTCGCAGGCCCAGTGTCCTGAATCCAAGCCAGCGTCCTGACTGTTCCGGCACTGATTGTTTCCCCTTCCCGCCCATCAACACAGTCCAGACATCTGATCTGCCCTTTTTCAACATTGAAGACTACGGGACGGGAGCCAAACAAAGGTTTGCCGCATTGTGCGCAAATTGTAAAGTCAGGATTGTACCCTTGCTCAAATGCAATCTTGGCCCTGAAGAAAAGCGGAAAGAAATCATCCGGCTCAGCTTCTTCGATAACATCAAGTGTTTCGCTCAACAAATCAAAAACAGCGCGGTTGCCATCCCGCTCCAATACAGCAGATTCAATAAATTTAAAACAATTTGCAGCAAGCCCCATTTTACGGAGATTAGAACGTATCCCAGGATAACCTTTAATGAGGCTTCCTTCCTGTAACACCTGATAAGTTCCGGTTTTGTTGGTCCCGGTTTTAAAAAGAACTTGTGAAAAAGGTTCCAGACAACCGCCGAAACGTTTTCTGCTTCTGCTTCCACCAAAGGCGAACGCGTTCTGTACCCCTCTAGTGGATGAAAGAAAGCGTACCCATAGATCGTTTTCTTTAAATCGTCCGGTTTTAAGTATAATTACTTTTTCAGTCAGTTCCATCAGTACTTGGAAACAACTCTTACTGCACTGCAGGAAATTCCAGATTCTGAACTTTTCCTTTGGTTGCTTCAAATTTAAAAGGTTTACCGTCAGAGGCGACTTCTACACCACCGCCATTGCCGAGCTTAACCTTCAAACTTTCTTTATAAGGAAGAGAAAGGGAATCTCCTTCCTGAAGGACAAATTCTCTGGCTTCACCGTCAACCACAGCTTCGAGCCAGCAGGCTTCACCAGGCTTGACGGTAATAACAACAATATTCTTGACCGGGGCGGCAGTAACAGTTTCTACCTGAGGTTCTGTTTCAGGTTCAGCTGTTTCTTCAACCTTTACTTCAGCTTCTTCTGCAACTTTGCCCTCTTGATCAACGGCAACTGGTTCGCTTTCAACTTCTTCGGATTTTTCTTCTACAACCGGAGCCGGAGCTTCTTCCACCACTTCTTCAACAGCAGCGACTTCGGTATTTGCAGCCTTATTTCCCGAGAAATAAGAATTATCGTGGAGATAGTAAACTAGTCCCCCGACAACAGCGACCAGAATCAAAACCAGAAAAATTGTGACCCCGTAACCTTTTTTGGGAGTAACACTGTAATCAGGCTGGCTTATTTCTTCTTTTTCTCTGGGGCTCTCAGTAATTCCAGAGGCCATAATTTGAGAAAAATTTTTGCCTATTTCTTCTGAATCAAGTCCAAGTGACTTGGCATAATTTTTAATGAATCCCTTGGCATAAACTTCATGCGGAAATTCATCCCTGTCACCGTTTTCAATAGCTATAATATTGACTCGACTGACTTTTGTGATTTCCATAATCTGTTCAACAGTCAATCCTTGCCTTTCACGCTCTTCTTTTAACAGGGAACCAAGCTCTTTCAAATCCATACGATCCTCACGGTACCATCTGGCAGTAGTTTTTTTGTTCTCAAAGACCGCGTAAACAGCGGCCTACCCGCTACAGTTCTCCCCGAATTATTTATACTCAATTACAGCTTTTTCCTTCAGCTTTTTAATAAAGTCGGAAAAAAGCTTATCCTGTTTTTTTTGATAAAGTTTATCATATAATTTTTCTTTACTGTCTTCGAATGAAACTTTTTCTGTCTTTTCGTATGAATCCAGTTTGAGCAGAGCTTTCGACTCCTGAACTTCAAACGGCTCGCTTATATCGCCTGGCTTGAGTCCATCAAGAGCATCATGCCATGTCTGGGCAAGGTCTTTCCACTTCAGAACGCCTAAATCGCCGCCGTTGCCCATTCCGGGACCGGTGGTGTATTTATCTGCAGCATCTTCGAAGGTTATATTGCCTGCTATTATATCCTTGCGGACCTCTTCTGCAGAAGTCGTAGGCGGAAAAAGAATAAGTTTAAGGTGTACGTTTTGGGCAATGTTACCCTGTTCTGTTTTAGTGCTGTTCCAGGCCGCTTTAATTTCTTCGTCAGTAACAACAACTTTATTTTTTACTTTATATGAAAGAAGACGATGTTTGCGTATATCCTTACGTATCTTATCTTTAAACTCATCTAATGATGTCTTTTGTAATTCTAGCTGACGTTCAAATTCTGCGTCGCTCAGGTTACTTTTCTCTTTAATAGCGTTGACTTCACCTTCAACTTCCTGATCGGTAACGTCAACTTTCATTCTTTTACTTTCCTGATCAATAATAATTTCAGTTACCATACGATCAAGAATCTGTTGGCGTATTTTTTTCAACCGTTCAACTTCAACAGCCGACAAGTTCTCACCGCTAAACTGCTTCAAGATAGGAGCCATCTTGGAGTTAAGCTCGTACATAGTCACAATTTCACCGTTAACTACAGCAACAATCCCATCAACTACTTTTTCTTCAGCATTGGAAATGGATGCAGTGCAAATGGTCATGCTGATCAGAATACCGGCAATAAAGCGTTTCAATTCAATATCTCCTGAAATATAAACAGCCGGAGCAAACCGACTTTATCTTCATATAAGTTTGTTTTCGCCGAAATCAGGCGAACTTCATATATTCCTACGACTAACTAAACTCTTTCACAGAACTATGCAACTATTCAGCTTTTACGTCTTCCGCGTACTTGTCAGTCTGCTCAGTTTTCTCCGCTTCAGGGAGCAGGTCCTTGCTTATCTTAATATTTGAAGTTGCCATTTTTTTTTGCAGCCATGCTTCAAATTTCTCTTGCAGTTTTTTCTCCAGAAGCACTTTTTCCACCATTGGATAAGCCTGCAACGGAGTCAGCAGGGTTGCTTGTTTCTTATCCTTAATAATCAGGCAAAAAACTTCTTTTTGCTGAGTGATTACAGAACTGGCTTCACCAATCTGCAAATTTTCCACAAACGGTTTCCAGCCTGCCGGAACCTGTCCGCTCCTGATCCAGATTTCCTGAACGGAAACTTGACGCAATTTAGCAGAGATCTCTGCCGGAGTAAGACCTTCGCGGAAAAGTTCAACACCTTTCAGAACCAGATCCTTGCTTAATCCTTTAACCATTACAAAACGATATCCTGCGGGCATATAGAAATCTGAAAGATGGGTGCGGTAATACTGCTCCGCTTCCTTGTAATCAATTTTAATTTCCGGGCGCAGAATATCACTGTAAAATTTATTCATGGCGAGCTGATATTTAAGTTGCGAACGCCATGCATTAATATCTATGTATTCCTCAATAAGAATTTGTTCAAAAGAATCATCAGGGTAATCGGAACGGACTTCATTTTCCGCTTCCTTCAATTCTTTATCAGTGACGGAAATACCCCTCTGTCCTAATTCCTGCGAGACAAGTTCTTGTACAATAAGGTCACCAAGGATTTGACCGTATTCGTCACGGACCTGTTCAACGGAAGGAACAAAACCTCCGTTGCCTTCGTGGGTCAGGTCGTATTTGTATTCAAGCTGAGTGAGGTATATCGGGGTCCCGTTAACACGGGCAACAACTCCCGGATCTTCACTTTCAGTCTGGCATCCGCTTAAAAGCAAACCCGCTAGTAGTAGTGAAACAATTTTTTTTTTCATAAAAATCCCGAATGAATAGTTAGATCACAAAGTTAAAGTAGTGGTTCAAGCTTTTTACATACAGAATCAAGACCTTGTGAAACAGGAATATCTTGGTCAAACCGTATTTCAAGGGCAGAAGGCGGCTTAAGTTTGGCTTTCTCACCCTGTTCGCCAATCCAGGATATGAGCTTTGCAGGATCAACCGGATTGTTATTTTCATGCCATGTCAGGATTACCCGTGTCGGGAAAAGATCTGCCCGCACAACACCCAAACGGGCCAGAGTCCGTTTAAGATAGAGAACAGCAAGGAAGTTTTCCACCTCTTCCGGGAAATGTCCGAAACGGTCCTTGATCTCGGCTGCGAGTTCTTCGATTCCGGCCTCGGTATCAGCGGATGAAAGAGCCCTGTAATAGCGTAATCTTTCCCGTGCATCAGGTACATAATCTTCCGGCAGATGGGCTTTAAACACAAAATTCATTTCAGGATCGCTATGTACTTTTGAGTCGTCACCTTTAATTCTGCGTACTTCTTCGTCCAGCATTTCAAGAAATAGATCAAGTCCGACTTTGGCCATCTGCCCTGACTGAACTTCCCCGAGAATATTACCGGCCCCACGCAGGCGCAGGTCCTCCATGGCAACTTTGAATCCGGCACCGAGGTAATCGAGTTGCAGAATGATCTGCATTCTTCGCTTGGCTTTTTCGGAAAGGGAATCCAGAGAGGAAACTACAAAATATGCGTATGCCTGACGGGTGCTTCGACCTACCCTTCCGCGCAACTGGTAAAGCTGTCCAAGACCGAACATCTGGGCCTGATCGACTATCAGAGTATTCGCGTTGGGGAAATCAAGACCGGATTCAATAATTGCGGTAGCCACTAGAATATCCAGTTCCTTGTGCCAGAACTTGTGAATAGTCTCCTCAAGACTTTTTTCCGTCATCTGTCCGTGTGCCATGCCGACTTTCGCATCAGGGGCAAGTTTTTGAACAAACTCGACAACCCGCTCAAGACCCTGAACCCGGTTATGAACCCAGAAAATCTGTCCGCCGCGTTCTAGCTCCCGGGCGACTATGGATGCAAGCATAGCCTCTTCCCGTTCAATAAGTGCAGTCTCAACCGGCTTACGGTCTATGGGAGGAGTTTCAATTGTGCTCAGGCTGCGAACTCCGGAGAGGGACAGCTGAAGCGTGCGCGGAATAGGAGTTGCTGTTAAAGTCAGCGCATCAATGTTTTTGCGCATTTCTTTAATGCGCTCCTTATGGCGGACACCGAAACGCTGTTCTTCATCAAGTATAAGCAGACCGAGATTAGGTGCTTCAACATCTTTGGAAAGAACCCTGTGGGTTCCGATCAAAATATCAAGACTGCCGGAAGCCATTTCTTCCAGCACCCTTTTTTGGCGTGATTTAGTCACAAAACGGCTGAGCATGCCCACGCTGACCGGGAAACCTTCCATACGCTGTACGAAGGTCTGGTAATGCTGTTCGGCCAGAACTGTTGTAGGGCAAAGCAGGACAACCTGCTTTCCGTCCAGCACTGCTCTGAAAGCAGCCCGCAGCGCGACTTCTGTTTTACCGAAGCCGACATCTCCGCAAACAAGGCGGTCCATGGGTTCCGGGCTTTCCATATCACGGAAAACGTCCTGAATGGCTTTTTCCTGATCCGGAGTTTCTTCAAAACCGAATGTTGATTCAAATTCCCAGTACATCTCGTCAAGCGGGCCGTAAGCATAACCTTTGGCAATTTTGCGGTAGGCATACATCTCGACCAGCTCTCCGGCGATCTTTTCAATTGCCTTACGCGCCTTTTCCCGTGTTTTGGCCCAGCGTGCGCCCCCGAGTTTATCAAGAACAGGACATGCCCCTTCCGGGCCTTTAAATTTCTGGACAAGATTCAAACGGTCGACGGGAACGTAAAGTTTGTCTTCGGAATCAAAAAAAAGCAGCAGGTAATCGTTGGAAACATCACCAACATTCATATGATGCAATCCACCGAAACGGGAAAGACCGTAATCCCGGTGTACCAAGAGATCATCAAGCAGCAGGTCTTCATAGCTTGTCATGCCCTCAAAGGCTTTATCCCTGCTGCGGGTTCCCTTTGCGGCTTGCGGCTGAATAACCTCTTCGCCAAGAATGACAGTCTGGTTCCACTCCAGCTCCATTCCTTGCCGCAAAGGAGAGACCAGAGCGTAAATACCCTTATTTAATGGAGAGTATTCCGTCATAATGGTCAGCTGTTCCGGCTCAATAAGTGAAAGGAATTTTTTGCGTGATCGTTCAGTACGAAAACTGAGAACTGTTTGAAAACGTTCAGTCTTCCATTCTTTAAGGGCCGTAACTAAAGCAGCCCATGGCCGTTTTATCTGTTCGGGCTTCCAAAAAATATCCGTAAACGCCGAGAGGGAACGCTCTGAAAGATCAATTCCGTCCTTTTCCCTGCCGATCACCAGATCTTCAAAAACCATTTGCCGTTCTTCACGCCATGTGGACCGGGCTTTTTCTTCATTCCAGCAGATTACATGCATCGGCCATTTGCAGCCATTGTGCGCGGCCTTGTCATGGAGAAAAGATTTCCAGCTGTATTCCTGATCCTGCAATTTAGAACGAAGGTTGGAAGCAGATGAGAGAACATAAACAGATTTATTTGGAAAAAAATCTTTGAGATCAGCGGCTTCAGGATAAAATAATCCAGGCCAGATCATGCCGTCAGCGTTTCCGGCTTTTTCAATTAAACGGGTATACCCTTCCGCAGAGATTTCACCTGTCTTTTTAAGCTGGGTCCAAAATTCTTCAGCTTCATCAATATAATTTCCGGTCAGCATAGCCGGTGCGACAGGCAGAAGGGTCACTTCATCAAGATCTGCTTTTGATCTTTGCGTTGCAGGATCAAAAACTCGGATTTCTTCAAGAATATCTCCAAAAAATTCAAGCCGTACCGGATAATCATACCCCGGAGCATATATATCCAAAATATCCCCGCGCATGGACATTTCGCCATACCCGGAAACCAGTTTTGTTCTGGTATACCCCCAGGTTACAGCTTGCTCCATGAGCAGTTCAGGGTCCATATCCTCGCCTTTTGCAAGCACGATATAGTTATTTTCCAGAACTGAAGGGGAAGGCCATTTCGGAAGCAGGTTATCGGCAGTCATCAGCACGGACTGTCTTCCGCCTCTGGTCAATGCATGCAGTGCGGCCCAGCGCTCCGCCCAGTCTGCTGCAACAGGATTTTTGCTCAAATGCGGAGGCAGGAAAACCCAATCTCTTTCCCACGAAGGAATAACTTTTCCTTTGTGTTCAAGATCATTGCGGCTGAAAAGAGTTAACAGGGCTTTCAACTCTGAATATTCACGTGCTCCGGGTGCAACGAGCACCACTGATTCACCCCGCGAATGCAGGTTGTGTGCAGTATAGGCCTGTGTTCCGTGGCCGCTTTTAAAAATACGTATGTTATCGCCGCTTCCGGAAGCAAAAGCGGACAGCTGGGAAGGTAAAGACAAATTATCTCCGGGAATTTATCAAAATTAAAGTCGCCCCCCGCTTTTGCGGAGGACGACTTGTTTTTGCAAAGAAATTGCGCTGATGTCCAGTCTTAAAACAACCATCACGGGCAAGGTATCTCAGAATTATTCTAGGAACCTTCAAGAGACCTATGAATTTCCTGTTTTTTATACCTGTGCCAATTGTTCCTGTTCTTCGCCGGAAAGGAGCCTGTTGAGATCAAGCAGGATTAGCAGTCTGTCTTCAAGCTTACCTACTCCGCTGATATACTCCGATTCAAGACCGGAAACAACCGGCGGCGGTGGTTCAACGGTAGATGCTGGAATTCTCAGAACTTCAGAAACTGAATCTACTACGAACCCTACTATCATATCATTAATTTCAATAACTATGATTCTTGTATGCTGGTCATGATCCCGTGTCTGGAGACCGAACTTGCTTCTCAGATCGATAATGGGAATAACTTTACCACGAAGGTTAATTACGCCCTCGACGAATTGCGGCGCTCTAGGAACCTTGGTAATCTCCATGGTTCGGATAATCTCTTGAACCTTAAGAATATCAACACCGAATTCCTCTTCGCCAATACTGAAGGTAACCAGCTGAATCAATTCCGCATCGAGCGCAATTTTCTTACCTTCTTCCATATTTATCCCCCTGTGAGTATTTTACAGTGGATGACCAGAGATTTGATCAAATTTAGTTTATCAGAACACAATAAGGTTCACAATTAATTCTACAATATTATTCATCAGGAACATTTGCAAGCTAATCCTGAAATTATAAATTATTAACTACATTTTTCTTGCAACAGAAATTGACTAGCCGCATTTTAATGACTATCACTATTTTTTGAAAGCAAAAAGCGAAGCTCAGGAGGGTATGAACTCGCATGGCTCAGTTTTCCCCGACAGAAAGTATTACACTTGAAGATCAAATTAAATCATTAGCAAACGACGAACTGCTCGACTTTTGGGAAGAAACCCAGTTTCTAGCCAAAATGCTGGAGCAGGATAACCAAGAAGATATTCAATACAGCCCGGAGTATGAAAGACTGATCCTGCAGGAATTGCAGCTGAGGTCTTCCATGAAAACTTTGGATCGCTAAAGAATAAAGCCCGCCGAAAGGCGGGCTTTATTCTTGTAATTTACTTTTACTTATCGCCCAGTTCAGGACGGCGTCCTACACTGAAATAAGCAAACCCGTTACTTCCGAGGAACGCAGGGTCATACAGGTTTCTACCGTCAAAAATGAGCGGAGCCTGCAAAGCTTCTTTAACCCGGTCAAAATCGGGGTTTCTAAACTGGTTCCAGTCGGTGACTACAGCCAGAGCATCGGCACCATCAAGGACGTTATACTGATTGTGGACAATTTCCACCAGATCATTATCACGCAGAATTTCAGCTGCTTTTTCATGGGCAACAGGGTCGAATGCCTTAATTTTCATACCGGCTGAAGTAAGCTCTTCAATGATGGAAAGTGCGGATGATTCTCGCATATCATCGGTATTAGCTTTGAAGGCAAGCCCCCACAAAGCAAGGGTTTTGCCCTTAACTCCACCCTGCGGGGCAAAGTAGTCCAGAATTTTTCCGGAAAGCATTTTTTTCTGGCGGTTGTTCACGGAGTCAACAGCTTCGATGAGTTCCGGCTGTGCTCCCACTTCTTTAGCGGTGTTGATCAGGGCTTTTACATCCTTGGGGAAACATGATCCACCGTAACCCACGCCGGGGTAAATAAAGTAATAACCGATGCGGTGATCGGAACCGATACCGAGGCGAACCTCACGTACATTCGCGCCGACCTTTTCGCAGATTCCGGCCATTTCATTTATAAATGAAATTTTGGTTGCCAGCATGCAGTTTGCAGCATACTTGGTCATTTCCGCACTTCTGGTTCCCATAAAAATCAATTTTTCACGGCTGCGGGCATAAGGAGCGTAAAGGGTTTCAAATTGTTTGCGGGTTTCTTCGTTTTCAGTACCGACAACAACCCGGTCCGGCTTCATGAAGTCGCTTACAGCATCCCCTTCCTTGAGAAATTCAGGGTTGGATGCAACATCAAAAGCAATATCAAGACCGCGTTTATCAAGCTCTTCTTTAATGGTAGCACGGACCTTATCAGCAGTTCCCACAGGAACTGTGGACTTATCAACAATAATTTTAGGCTCGGTCATATTCTGTCCGACCTGACGTGCAACTGTTTCAACGTAGCTGAGATCGCAGCTTCCGTCAGCTCCGCAAGGCGTGCCTACGCAGATAAAGACCATTTTGGCTTTTTTAAGCCCTTCTTTGAGATCGGTAGTAAAGAAAAGTCTTTCATCTTCATAATTGCGCTTAACAAGCACATCAAGGCCGGGTTCGAAAATATGAACTTTACCCTGCTTCAGGGTCTCAACAACATCAGGATTAACATCCACGCACCATACGTGGTTACCCATTTCAGCAAAACACGCGGCGCTGACCAGACCAACATATCCGGTCCCTACAATACAAATGTTCATTTGTCGCTCTCTCGTAATTTATGGCGTTTTAAATTTTATTATTAGCTGGCATAATATATGTTGCCGTGCTGACGTTTAATTGATCCTAGAGCGGATAACGTCAATATGTTTTTCATGTCAACTCTAATCAGTTACAAAGATATGACGGTTGCCATCAAAGTCCATTAACTATATTGTGCTGTTAGCAAGCCGAAAAGGGCTTGCCAGACAAATAAATCAATTCATTGGAGGATATAATCATGCCCCTTTTATGCGTCAACGTTGACCACGTGGCTACTCTCAGACAGGCCCGCCTCGGAACCGAACCTGATCCAATTACGGCAGCTGCCATGTGTGAACTCGCCGGAGCCGCCGGAATCATTATGCATCTGCGTGAAGATCGCCGCCATGTGCAGGACCGTGATATAGACCTCATCAGCAGAACCATTCAGACTGATTTCCATTTCGAAATGGCTGCCACCGAAGAAATGCAGCGAATCGCTTTGGACATTGTTCCGGCCACTGTTTGCCTCGTGCCTGAAAAACGCGAAGAACTCACCACTGAAGGCGGCCTTAACTGCATCGGCGAAGAGAAACGTCTCACTGAATACCTTGCCCCGCTGCATGAAAAAGGAGTTGGTTCAAGTCTCTTTATTGATGCTGCACCGGATCAGATAAAAGCCGCAAAAAACATCGGTGCTGAATATATTGAAATTCACACCGGCCATTTCGCAGATGCCGTTACCCGTGCGGATCAAAAAGCAGAGCTGGCCCGCATTATCGACGGAATCAAGATGGCTCAGGATCTCGGTCTCAAAGTCAACCTCGGTCATGGGCTGAACTATGTAAACATCCTCGACTTTGCGGATGTTCCCGGAATTTGTGAATATTCCATAGGTCATTCCATCATGTCCCGCGCTATCTACGTTGGTATTGATCGCGCTGTTCGTGATATGGTTGAAATAATTAGAAAATTTGTTGATTAGTTTATGATCATCGGACTTGGAATAGATATAACAGAACTTGACCGTATAAAGCGTTCGCTGGACAAATACGGCGAACGCTTTGCGGAAAAGATCCTCACTCACAATGAAATAGATTTAATTCCATCAAAGAATCCCGTACCATACGTTGCTGCACGCTTCGCTGCAAAAGAAGCAGCGGTAAAAGCACTCGGTACAGGTTTTGCCGAAGGAATTACATTTCATACTATTGAAATAACCCGTATGGCATCCGGCGCACCAAAGCTCAATCTGCTTGGAAAAGCCTTGGAACACAGCAAGTCCATGGGGATCCAAAGCATGCACATTTCAATCACACATGGCCGCGACACCGCGGCAGCTGTGGTTGTTTTCGAAAACTAGGATTTCCCCGGCGGCAGGGGAAGACAAAAGGAGTTCATATGTTCACACCGCTTCCCACTCCGAAAGAAATGTCCAATTGGGACAAAATCACCATTAATGAAATCGGCATCAAGGGCGAAATTCTGATGGAGAATGCCGGGCGTGAAGCCGTTTTCACCCTGCTTAAGGGCTATGGCGATGTCTCCGGTGAAACTATTCTGATTATTGCCGGATCAGGCAACAACGGCGGAGATGGATTTGTCATGGGCCGAATGCTTGCTGATCTTGGTGCGGAGGTCCTGATTCTGCATACTGCGCCAAAAGGTGATTATAAAGGCGATGCCGGATACCATTTGAAAGTCGCAGCCCGTATGGGCGTAAATATGAAGTTTTTCCGGCCTACCGAAAACGTAGTGCTACCGGAAGCGGATATCATTATTGACGCTTTGCTGGGCACAGGATTTTCCGGTGAACTGAAACCTTTTGCCAAGGCGATTGTCGAAGCGGTTAATGAGACTGACAGTTTTGTTTTTTCGGTGGACATTCCTTCCGGCCTAAACGGTCTGACCGGATACCCCCAGCCTGTTGCCGTTCAGGCACACATGACAGTCACTTTTGAGGAAGCTAAAATCGGTCTTGCTTTGCCGCAGGCTGATGCTTACACAGGAACTTTAGTGGTCGCCCACATAGGTATTCCCAACGAAGTCAAATACAAACACCCTGCTACACATAAACTGATTTCTGAAAATGCTCTGGAGTACATACCAACCCCATCTCCTGCCATGCATAAAGGCAATTCAGGTCATGTGTTGCTGGTTGGCGCTTCCAGAGGATTGACCGGGGCCTTGCATCTAGCGGGGATTTCAGTCCTTCGTGCCGGTGCAGGGCTTGTGACTATGGCCTGCCCGGAAGGACTCGCCTCGGAAGTCAAAGGCGGCAAACCTGAATTGATGACTATGGCGCTTGGTTCCGGCGATCAATGGAATGATCAGATGATCGGAGAGCTGCTTGCCGAACTGGATAAATATGATGCTCTTGTCATCGGCCCGGGTCTTGGGCGCGACAAAGGAGCTCTTGATCTGGTGGAAGCTGTAGTCAGAAATGGTTATCCACCAGCGGTTTTTGATGCTGACGCTCTGTTTGCTTTCGCCGAACGACCGCATCTCTTGGAATTGATAGATGAAAACACAATCATGACTCCTCATCCCGGTGAGATGGCCCGTATGGTCCATAGCTCAATCCCCGAAGTTGAAGCGGATCGCATTGGAACAGCCCGTAAATTCGCAACAGCAACCAAAACCCTGCTGGTTTTAAAAGGGGCCGGGACTATTATAGGCTGCCCGAACGGAGAAATTGCTGTCTCCCCTATTTCAGCTCCCAACCTTGCTGCAGCCGGTTCAGGTGATATTCTGGCCGGGATGTGCGGAGCTTTGCTGGCAAGAGGAATTCATCCTATGCAAAGTGCATGTATCGGGGTATACTGGCATGGACTGGCAGGACAATATCTGTCTGAAAAATTTCCATATCGAGGAAACATAGCAACAGAAATAGCTGACATGCTCCCTCAAGTGCTCAAGGAGGAATTATGCTGAAAGCCAAGGACATTATGACATCCGGCGCCCTGACCCTCGAACCTGACAATGACGTTGCAACTGCAGCCAAGCTCATGCTTGAAAAACACCTTAATGGACTCCCCGTTGTGGACAAGGCCGGGAAACTTATCGGTGTTCTTTGTCAGAGCGATTTAGTGGCGCAGCAGAAGTCAATTTCCATGCCGTCTCTGTTCACCATTCTTGATGGTTTCATCTCTTTTTCTTCTAATGAAGAACTTGAGCGTGAAGTGAACAAAATTGCAGCCACCAAGGTTGAACACGCTATGACCCCTAATCCCGTAACTATTGGCCCTGATACCGAAATTGAAAAAATTGCCGACCTTATGGTTGAGAAAAAATTCTACACCCTGCCGGTAGTTGAAAACGGCAAGCTTGTCGGAGTTGTCGGCAAAGAAGATGTATTAAAGGTTTTAGCTAAGTAATGAACAGTAATAAATTGATCATCAATCTGCCGGATGTAGAGGCGACCTTAAAGTTCGGCTCTACTCTGGCTTCTTTTTTTATGGAAACAAAAAAGCTGGTTCCTATTTTTCTGAACGGCGATCTTGGAGCAGGAAAAACAACATTTGTCAGGGCATTGGTTGAATCTTTTCCCGGTGCGCAAAACGCAGAAGTAAGCAGTCCAAGTTTCAATATTCTTAATATTTACCCAACAAAACCTCAGGTTGCGCATTTTGATCTCTACAGACTTGAAGGTCAGACACCTGATGATGAATTTTTTGATTTATTAAGTGATAAAAAAACTTTGACAGTTGTAGAGTGGATTCAGTATCTGAATATTGAATTCTGGCCTGAAAGCGCATTGCTCTTCACTTGGACCCCTGCCGCATCCGGCAGAACAATAGAATTGACCCTGCATGGTTCAGCGACCTCCCTCTATGAAGAGCTTGCCTCATTTCTCAAGTCATTCCAATAAGATCCGTTGAACTCATGTGGTAAGGAGATAATGTTCAGATGAACATCGTAGTACAGAAATTCGGTGGAACCTCGGTCAGGAACCTCGAATGCATGAAGCAAGTACTGGAAAAAGTCATGGTGCCTTACGAAAAAGGCAACAAAGTTATCGTGGTCCTTTCTGCAATGGCCGGTGAAACAAACCGGTTAATTGATCTGGCATATGAATGGTCAGATGAACCGGACCTCGCAGAGATGGACTCCCTGGTATCCACCGGTGAACAGGTTTCCGTGGCACTGTTTTCCATGCTTCTTAAAGATCGTGGAATTAAAGCCCGTTCTCTATTGGGTTTCCAGGTTCCCATTAAAACAGATTCTCACTACTCACGTGCCCGTATCCTTGATATTGACCGCGAAAGAATCGAAGAAATGCTGCAAGAAAATGATATTCTGGTCATGGCCGGTTTTCAGGGCTGTGATGAAGGTAAACGAATTACCACCCTTGGCCGCGGCGGTTCTGATACATCCGCAGTGGCCATGGCAGCGGCTATCGAGGCTGATGTCTGTGAAATTTTTACTGATGTTCCGGGTGTCTTCACTACTGATCCCAATATCTGTTCTCAGGCCCGCAAGCTGGATCATGTCTCTTACGACGAAATGCTTGAAATGGCCAGTATGGGCGCGAAAGTACTACAGATTCGTTCAGTTGAATTTGCCAAGAAATATAATGTTAAAGTTCATGTCCGCTCCACTTTTAGCGATGAGATCGGGACATACGTCACTCAGGAGGATAAAAATATGGAATCAGTTCTTGTTTCCGGAATTGCATATGACAAAGATCAGGCCCGCGTAACCCTAGCCAAGGTTAAAGACGTTCCGGGTGTATCCGCTACCTTGTTCACTCCTCTTGCTGAAGCAGGTATTCTGGTCGATATGATTGTCCAGAACCCCAGTCGTGACGGCCGGACTGACATGACTTTTACCATTCCCAGAGGCGATTTGAAGAAAACCCTCGAAATCATTGATTCCATCAAAGATTCCATGGGCGCTCAGGATATCCTTTACGATCAGAATGTTTGTAAGGTTTCTGTTATCGGTGTTGGTATGCGTAACCACTCCGGTGTTGCTTCCAAAGCGTTTCAGGCTCTTAGGGATGAAAATATCAATATTCTGATGATCAGCACATCCGAAATTAAGATTACCTGCCTTATTGAAGAAAAATACACCGAATTGGCAATAAGAACGCTCCATAACACGTTCGGTCTCGATAAGTCGGGGGCCGACGAAAACTCGCTCTAAGCAATGAAACAAATAAAAATATACGACACCACACTGCGTGACGGGACCCAATCCGAAGAAATAAACTTAAGCGTACAAGATAAAGTGCGTATCACCCGCAAGCTGGACGACCTCGGCGTACATTACGTCGAGGGCGGCTGGCCCGGGTCCAATGCCACTGACAAGGAATTCTTTCAGGAAATCCAGAACTACGCTCTAAAAAACTGTAAAATATCCGCTTTCGGTTCAACTCACATGAACCGCCTTCTTCCTGAAAAGGATCCTAACCTGAACGCCCTGATCGATTCAGGCGCAAAAGCCATGTCTATTTTCGGTAAGACATGGGATTTCCACGCCACCAATGCACTTGGTGTTACCCTTGAACGAAATATAGAATTGATTAGTAACAGCATAGCTTACTTGCGCCCGCATGTTGAAGAGCTGTTCTTTGATGCCGAGCACTTCTTTGACGGCTTTAAATCCAATCCGGAATTTACCATCAACTGTCTTAAAGCTGCGCATAATGCCGGGGCAGATGTACTCATCCTCTGTGACACTAACGGCGGTTCCATGCCTGAAGAAGTCGCCGAGGCCTGCAAAGCTGTTAAAGAACAGATTCCCGGCTGCCAGATAGGTATCCATGCCCACAACGATTGTGAGCTGGCAGTGGCCAACTCACTCACGGCTGTAAATAATGGTGCGATCCAGATTCAGGGAACGATGAACGGATATGGAGAACGTTGCGGTAACGCCAACCTTTGCTCCATCATACCCAACCTTGAAATCAAGCTTGGATATGAGACCATCGGCGAAGCCAATTTGATTAAGCTGAAGGAAACTTCCACCTATGTAACTGAAATAGCAAACCTGCGCCCTTTCCTGCGACAACCATTTGTAGGTCAGGCAGCTTTCGCGCATAAAGGCGGAGTTCATGTAAGTGCGGTACTCAAAGATTCCACCAGCTACGAGCACATTGATCCCCTGCTCGTCGGAAACGACCGCCGGGTGTTGCTCTCTGACCTTTCCGGTAAGAGCAACGTGCTCTACAAGGCACAAAAGTATGGCTATGACCTTGATAAAAATGATCCTGCGGTTCAGACCATTCTGGCAGACATCAAGGAACGTGAATCCATTGGTTTTGAATACTCTGCGGCCGAAGCATCTTTTGAGCTGCTTTTTTTCAAAGCCATGGGCTGGTCCAAACGTTATTTCGAATTCATCAACTTTTTTGTAGTTGATGCTAAACGCAAAAATGATTCGGAACCATTTTCCGAAGCTACTGTTATTGTAAAAGTCCACGGTCAGGAAAATCATACGGCTGCTTCCGGTGAAGGTCCGGTTAACGCTCTTGACAAGGCGTTGCGCAAGGCTCTTGAGCCCTTCTATCCTTCCCTGAAACATGTTCGTTTACAGGACTTTAAGGTAAGAGTATTGTCTGGAGCTGTGCGTCAGGCTGCCGGCACAAGTTCTAATGTACGGCTGCTTATTGAATCCACTGACGGTAAAGACCAGTGGACCACCATGGGAGTCAGCCACAACATTATTGAAGCAAGCTGGCAGGCCCTTGTGGACTCCATCAATTATAAGCTCTTCAAGGATGATCCTCAAAAATGGCCATCGAGATAACAGGACAGTACACCGAACCGTGCAAGGTATCCGTACTTTGTGACAATGAACCCCTGAATGAAAACTTCGGTAGTGAGTGGGGGCTTTCCATGGCTCTTGAGCTGCCCGGAAACGGATGCTGGCTCTGGGATTGCGGTGCAAGCCCGCTTTTTCTGAAGAATGCTGCCAAAATGGGAATTAAAGTGAATGATGCCAAGGGCCTTGCATTAAGCCATGGACATTGGGATCACACCGGTGGTATGGACGCACTCATGAACACCGATTTTATCGGGCCTGTTTATGCACACCATGATTTTGCCATCAAGAGATATTCCAGACGCGGTAATGGCGATTTCAGCGAAGCCTCTTTCCCCTGTGAATACCCTGGAACTATAATCGTGCGTGATCAAGTTGAGCTTGATGACGGGTTGTTCATGATTACAGAAATTCCTCGTCGGGAAGGGTTGTCCGAAGCAACTGAAGGGTTGTTTCTAGATCCTGAAATGACTGAGCCTGACCATGTTAAAGATGATGCTTTTTTGCTGCTTATGACCAACTCCGGTCCTGTTGTAGTTCTAGGTTGCTGTCATAGCGGTTTAGCGAACTCACTTTATCATCTACGTGATCTGACAGGCTTGGATTCAGTCTATGCCGTTATCGGCGGTCTACATCTCTATCGTACCGGAGAATCTGAGCTTGAAAACACTGCAAAAGTAATAGAAGAATTCAACGTGCGGGAAATTGCAGCCGGGCATTGTACCGGAAGTAAGGGACTTGAATTCCTTAGGCAAAGGGTTTCCTGCAAAGTGTTACAAATGGGGTCTGGTTCTGTATATAAATTCTAATCAGGTTCCGCTGAGAATTACCCAGAAGACCTAAAAAGTCCCGCCGGCTAATGCTGGCGGGACTTTTTGTATAGTTAATTTTATAAATCAAAACCGAGTATTTTAGATAATTCTGGATCATTTTTGACAACAAGTGATTCATCCCAATAACAATTCTGAATTTTCCACATATCAAGTGGAAGCTGTACTTGTTGTACACGTTCTAGAACTCCACACAGGTTTTCCCGAAGCGAAAATTCAGATCGAATCATAGAGCAGATCTGTCTATTCAATTGTTCAACAAAATAATCCCGATCAGGATGATCCCTGCCTATCGATACAACAAATTCTAAAAATTCTTCAGAAATGTTGTCCCCAGAAAAAATATAACTCCAAACCAGACCGGTCCATATTTTTTTCCAGTGTTGCTCAAGAGTATGGCGGGTCTGATAATCTTCAAAATCACCAAATAAAACAGGGCCACATCCTGAGTTCATAATCTGTGTTTGCCAAGCACTTTGCGCTACTCTTTGGACCCAAGAGATAGATATTGATTGTTTTTTCTTCCACGAAATATCATTCAGCGGGAAGTGTTCAATCTGCCCTCCCGGATGGCTGATCTCGACCGATCCGGTAAGAATCCGTTCAGCTTTATCCCATTTCCAGTTGAAATTTTTTATTTCTGATTCCAAATGCCATTTTATTTCAGCGCTTCCTCGAGCCATGATCATTGAACTATCACTAGTTTCTATATGTACAGAGACACCAGGCCAACTGATACGCCCCTCTTCTCCTGACTGAGGCAAGACACCTTCAACATAAAGACGACTCAAAGCCTGTCCAATCAAACTGCCGGGAGTTTCGCTCTGAGGTTTGATTTTATTATTCCAGATGTCGATAGCCGAACCGTATCGCTCCTCATTTGAATATGCCTCTCCCACAATGGACAGAAATTTTTCTTCCAGACCAATCAAGCCCGTCTCTTTTGCTAATTCAATGGCTCTCAAGGCAAAACCCATATTATTAACAGGTTCCAGACGAGCAAGGTCATCAAAAAACCACCCGCAACTGGCGAAGGATGAAAGTCCCCATTTTTGCATTGAAAGCAACTTCCAGCCGAAGTCAACATCCGGGCTGCTCTCTTCAACTTTAAAGTGATTGTCGAAGAAATCTTCTTCGGAAACAGATCCGCTTAGCAGGGTTCCGTAATCAATTAAAGCTGCGCAGGGGTTTTTAAAAATTTTGTCGCCAAGATTGAAATAATGTGCGTCCAAAAGTTTTTTTATAGCGTCAAGACCTTCACGTAATGGCTTTCTCCACTGCTGATTCCAACCGGGATGTCCTCCAGTGCAACAACCGCAATCACTGCGCCAGCGTTCAATGCCATGATAGCAGCTCCATGAAGAATTCTCGCGAATTTTAACTTTATATTTTGGTGGGTGCTGCTCAAGGTAAGCCCCATAATTCAGCAAAGAAAGCCCGTTGCGTTCCTCAATACCCTGGGATAAAACATACGCTAAAGCCATTTCTCCAAACGTTACGTGATGACCGTAAGTCTCACCGTCAGTGCCGATGGAAAGCAAACCTTCCGCGGAGACGCTAACAATCTTGTTCCAGAAATCATCACCGTTCTTGAGTAGTCCTTCATACGCGACGGCCTGTGAGACACTACCATCGTAAAAGAAAATGGAAATGGTTTTTCCCGAGGGCAATTCAACAAGATAGGGTTCTTTAATATTGATCGAAAATTCATTAACTTCCTGCCAGTCATCTGAACCTATCTCAGCAATAGCAGCAGCTTGCCGGGGAGCAAGTAAAGTAAAAGTGATATCGTGGTCTGCAAGAGTTTCGAGAGTTTCAGTATTACAAGCTGTCTCCGACAGCCACATTCCTTCTGGCTTACGTTTAAAACGTGATTCAAAATCAGCAACGGCCCATGCAACTTCAACATCGCGGTCAAGATCCGAAGCAAGTGGCATAATTGCGTGGTGGTAAACCTGCGCTATGGCATTACCATGTCCCCAACGTTTTAAACTAAGGGCATCTCCTTCCAGTATTTTAGAATACAGCAAAGGTTCTGATCGTTCTATCCAGCGGAATAAGGTCGGCCCAACATTAAAACTTATCCATTCATAGCAGTTGATTATATCAAATATGCCATCGCTGCCCATACGTCTGGCCCATGCCAGTGGAGCATAACTTTCGCGGCATATACGTTCATTCCAGTGACGAAAAGGGGCGGCACTCCCTTCCGGAAAAATCATATCCAGCCAAGGATCTTCTCTAGGAGGCTGATAAAAATGGCCATGGATGCACAAAAATTTAGCTGACATAAATTCCTCACAGTTTAATTACTATTACTGGAATACTATAACAGTTTGAAAATGAAATCCAACAAAAGCTAAATCCATAAAAGATATTAACATTAGGATCATAAACGCAAAAAGGGTTGAAGCTTTCGCTTCAACCCTTTCTTAGTTGCATGGTGCCGAGGGGGGGATTCGAACCCCCACGGAATCTCTTCCACTGCCCCCTCAAGACAGCGTGTCTACCAATTCCACCACCTCGGCCTGAGGTGTTCTATATAAGAACGTCTCTGTGAAGAGGTGTTTACGTAAATCTTTAATGCTTTGCAAGATGTTTTTTGAAATAATTTAAAAAGAAAATATCGCTATTTATCCAATATAATCAGCTGACAAAGATCAAATTTCTTGATCGTAACATAACTCACATAATTGAAAGAGAATGCTCTTGCGAAGCGCTATCATAAACACCAATTTGCTCTAAAATGCCATCCTACGCTGAGTACAATATTTATCGATGCCTGACTCACAATTGCCGTAAAAACCTAAGATAGCCACAAAAGAAGAGTTAGAATTTTAGACGCCAATTATACCTTATAGTAGTTCAGCTTTAAACGTCCAACTCCAGATGAAGCAAAGGAAAAGGCTTCCCCTGTCCGTCAAATTCAGATCTTCCGACAACCTTGAACCCAATATGCTCGTAAAAGCCAAGTGCTTTTGGATTCTGCTCATTCACATCAACTTTATCCACTCCAAGTTGAGTAATGGCATAGCGACATAAGGTTGAACCGATACCTTGCCCCCTGCTCTCAGGTCGAATAAACAACATTTCCAGATTACCGTCGGCAATACCGCAAAATCCGAGAATCTCACCGAAATCATTTCGCACGCATTTCAATGTTACCGCATCAAAATATTGTTCAAGTATCAGAGGGCGTAAAAAATTTATATCTTCTTCTGATAGGAACTCATGGGTCGCCTGCACAGAATTTTCCCAGACTTGGATCAATTCATCATAATCATTTTTACTCACATCTGTAATAAGCATAATTGTCCTTTTAAATGCAAAAGGGCCGGAACACAAGTTCCAGCCCTTTCTTAGTTGCATGGTGCCGAGGGGGGGATTCGAACCCCCACGGAATCTCTTCCACTGCCCCCTCAAGACAGCGTGTCTACCAATTCCACCACCTCGGCCTGAGGTGTTCGATGTAAGAACGTCTCGGTGAAAAGTTGTTTACGTAAATCTCTAATACTTTGCAAGATGTTTTTTAAAATAATCGCTTATAATGTCGAGGTTTTTTATTATGCCTGAAACCCCTCATGAAATATCTACTTCGAGACTAACTGACGTGAAAACGCAAAAAGGGTTGAAGCTTTCGCTTCAACCCTTTCTTAGTTGCATGGTGCCGAGGGGGGGATTCGAACCCCCACGGAATCTCTTCCACTGCCCCCTCAAGACAGCGTGTCTACCAATTCCACCACCTCGGCCTGAGGTGTTCTATGTAAGAACGTCTCGTTGAAGAGGTGTTTACGTAAATCTGATTATCTTGGCAAGATGTTTTTTGAAATAATTACTGATATGTCGAGGTTTTTTATTATGCCTGAAACCCCTAATGAAATATCTACTTCGAGACTAACTGATGTGGAAATGCAAAAAGGGCTGGAACATAAGTTCCAACCCTTTCTCAGTTGCATGGTGCCGAGGGGGGGATTCGAACCCCCACGGAATCTCTTCCACTGCCCCCTCAAGACAGCGTGTCTACCAGTTCCACCACCTCGGCTTGAGGTGTTCAAAGAACGTCTCGTTGAGGATGTTGTTAACGCTCTCTGAATTTATTTGCAAGAATTATTTGCAAATAAACGCTCGTAATTTTAGGATTTTTCTCATGAGAAGCACCTGCTTTTCAGATGGTGCCGAGGGGGGGATTCGAACCCCCACGGAATCTCTTCCACTGCCCCCTCAAGACAGCGTGTCTACCAATTCCACCACCTCGGCTCTGAAATACGAGCTGTATATTTTAAAGAACTTACAGGAAGTTTTTAAAAACTTACTATTTAGTCTCTTTCGGTTCTTCAGCTTTTGCGGTAGCGTCTTCGGCTTTTGCAGGAGCTTTTTCATCTTTTGCAGAAGATTTTTCCACAGCAGGAGCTTTAACGGGCTCTTCGAAAGTGACAGCAGGCTTTTCTACTTTGGGAGTGATGATTGTGTCACCTTCAAGCATGACAGAGTCATCAGCAATCCTGTTACCGGAGAGGTAGTTGTATGAAAGAGAAGTTACGAGAAAGACTGCTGCCAGAAATGCAGTGATCTTTACGAGAACTCCGCCTGCTCCGGTGCTACCGAAAACAGAACCACTTCCTCCGCCGAAAATCACGCCCATGTCTTCTTTGCCGCTCTGTAAAAGAACGAAGAGAATCAGAAAGACGCAGGCGATAATGTGTACAGTAATTACGAGCGTTTGCAAAGCTTTTTTTCCTTTATTTTTTAACCTGGAATAAGGCAGATATTTAAGCCAGTGCTATCTGGCTGAAACTTTCCGCGTCCAAGCTCGCGCCTCCTACCAGTACACCATCAACATTGTCAAGAGCAATGATTTGCGCACAATTGGCAGGTTTTACGCTTCCGCCGTATAAGATGCGGATTTCACTGGCTTTTTCAGGGAAAAGTTTTTTTAACTTTTCTCTAACAAAACCATGAGCTTCAACGATTTCATCTTCGCCAGCCACTTCCCCGGTACCGATGGCCCAGACAGGCTCATAAGCAACAACTACAGTTTCGGGAGCGAAGTCGGAAGCTACATTCTTTAAACCAGCTTCAAGCTGTTCGTCAATAACCTTCTGCACTTCCCCTGCTTTTCTTTCATCAATGGTTTCGCCGATGCAAAGAATCATGGAAAGTCCATTTTCAAGACCGAAAGCTACCTTTTCGCCTACCAATTCATCTGTTTCGCCCATGATTGCGCGGCGCTCGGAATGACCAGCCAGTGAGTATACACAACCGACATCCTTAAGCATTGCGGGAGAAATTTCACCAGTAAAAGCACCTTCCGCTTTCGGATAAAGGTTTTCGGCGGAAAGATGACAATCTGCATTGCCTTCCAGAACAGAACCCACGGTTTCCAGAGCAGTATAAGGAGCGGCGATAACAACTTCACGGTCAGCAGGAAGTTTACCATTAATTTTTTCAAGAAGACCTTCTGCGGTTGCTTTTGCTTCTGCACGGGTCTTATACATTTTCCAGTTAGCTGCCATTAATTTTTTCATTAGCTGTTCTCCTTGAGTGCTTTAAATGCGGGAAGTTCTTTACCTTCCAGAAATTCTAGGAATGACCCGCCGCCAGTAGAAATAAAGGTGAATTTATCTTCAAGTTTGGCCTGATGTACCACGGCGTCGGTGTCACCGCCGCCTACGATAGTTGTAGCATCATCGAGGTTGGCCATTGCTTCGCAGACCTGTAGTGAACCTTTCGCGAAAGGCTCTTTCTCAAATAAGCCCATAGGACCGTTCCAGACGATAGTCTTAGATCTTTTGATAACGTCACAAAATTTCTTAGCAGACTCAGGACCGATATCGAGCAGCATGCCGTCATCGGGAACAGAATCTCCGTCGCAAACACCCTGCGCTGTTTCAATGTCTTTGCCCCATACAAAATCGGTGGGCAGATGAAGAGTTGTTCCCGATGAAGCAGCCTTGTCCATGATTTCCTTGGCTGTATCAACGAGACTTTCTTCTACAAGGGATTTACCGACAGATTTGCCCTGTGCCAGCAGAAAAGTGTTGGCCATTGCTCCGCCAATGATGAAGTCATCGACTTTTCCGATCAGATTATTGAGGATGCCGAGTTTGGAAGAAACTTTAGCTCCGCCGGAAACTGCAATATAAGGCTTACGAGCATTTTTAAGGGCTTCACCAAGGTATTCCCATTCCAATTTAAGCAGGAATCCGGCGCAGCATTCTTTTGCCGCGTAAGGAACATCAACGACTGAAGCATTGGCGCGGTGGGCTACACCGAAAGCATCATTTACATAAATATCAGCAAGGGCGGCGAGCTGTTTACCAAAATCACCACGCTCTTCGGGAGTCTTGGCCTGTTCTTCGGCATGAAAACGCAGGTTTTCAAGCATCATGACCTGACCGGGCTTCAGCTCGGCTGCCATTTTTTCAACCTCGGCTCCGATACAATCAGGAGCAAGGGGAACATCCATGCCGAGGTATTCGCCAAGGCGCTTGGCAGCTGGAGCAAGGCTCAGTGAATCAACCCTTTTGCCCTTAGGTTTACCAAGATGGGCCATGACGATAACCGAAGCACCCTTTTCAAGAGCATATTTAAATGTAGGGACTGCGGCCTTGATGCGGTTGTCGTCAGTGATGGTTTCTCCGTCCAAAGGAACGTTGAAATCAACTCTCATCAGCAGTTTTTTACCTGCAATGTCAAGTTGGTCTATGAAGCGCATGATCACTCCGTGGTTAAATCGGTTTTGGTTACTGACTGAAAATCCAAGTCATACAGGAGGGCGTCTTCCCTTGTATCCGGATAATAATTTTTCCTGACCCCCACCTGTTTAAAGCCCAGACTTTCGTAAAGTCCGATGGCGGGAGCATTGGATTCCTTAACATCCAGCAGCCCTCTACTCATATCCATCTCCAGACACTCATGAATAAGAAAGTTCATAAGTGCCCTGCCAATTCCCTTTCTCCTGAACTGGGGGTGTACCCCTAAATTGAGAACTTCCATTTCATCCAGTACTGTAGAATATGCAAGATATCCCACAAGCATGCCTTGTTCTTTATAACCTAGAACAAAGAATGCTTTTTTCTCCAAACCCAGCCGGAACTGTTCTTCAGTCCAATAATATTTAAAGCAAAGCGACTCAAGCGCTCTGAGTTGCGTCAGGTGCTCCAAGCCAAGTTCGAAAATTTTTTGCATACCAGAGATGACTTCCGCGCTTTTCATAAATAGGTTATCTACCTGTGCAGGTGGAAATAATAAGTTCACAAGCAAAGCCAATGTGAATCTCTTACACGCAATTTCACTGAATTGAAAGAAGGTCAGTGTTCAAAAACGAAAAGAATTTGTTTAAAAGTGAAAAAAAAGTTCATTCAAGTAGAAGTTGTCGATCAAAACAACCGTCCTTTAACAACTATGGACGTAAATGAAGTCCATCGTCAGTCCTTACTTCACCGTGCGGTGATTATACTTGTCTATGACATTGAAGGAAAACTTTTTCTTCAAAAAAGAACTCCCCGCAAAAAACTTTATGCCGGTCGCTGGGATGTTTCAGCCAGCGGACATGTGCTAACCGGTGAATCCAAAGAGGAGGCAGCTCAACGCAAGCTTGAACAGGAATTGGGCATACGCAGCTCCAACCTTAAGCTAATAAGCGAAATTGAGGCTTCTTCTGAAACGGGGTACGAATTTATAAGTCTTTATATTCTTGAAAAATCAGGACATATAATGACCATAAATAAAGAAGATGCAGTCTCTGGATACTTCTATACCGAAAGTGAGCTGGAGTGGCTGATTCAAGAATACCGCGAATTACTGGTTCCAGATTTGGTCTTCTTGCATGACCGGGAGCTGCTTTTCAAATTCAAATAAAACTTTAATCCGATTGAATCAGTCCCCTCAGCTTTTCATGAAGGAGCGAGTTCGTGGCAAGGATTGCAGGTGAATACAGATTAAATTCACTGTCGCCATATTCAGTCACCCTGCCGCCGGCCTCCTCGACCAGCAAATATCCGGCAGCCATATCCCATGGCTTCAATGAGTTTTCGTAGTACCCATCGTAACGCCCGCATGCAAGGTAAGCGAGGTCCAGAGCAGCAGCTCCGGGACGTCGAACGCCCTGTGTCGCCACCAGAACTCTGCTTAAAGTCTCTGTGATAAATTCAACATGATCTTCAATTGCGTATGGAAAACCGGTGGCGATCAACGATTCTTCAAGAGAATCACAATCAGAGACATGGATGGGGGCGCCGTTTTTAAACGCCCCGCCATCTCTAATAGCAGTAAACACTTCATTAAGAATAGGAAGATTGACGATCCCCAACACCACCTGTCCTTTGTCCCAGAGAGCAACGGATGTCGCGACCATAGGCAGACCGTGTGCAAAGTTCGTTGTTCCGTCCACTGGGTCTATAATCCATGTGAGATCAACAAGCTCCGCATCCCCGGAAGTCTCTTCTGCCAGAAAGGATGATCCGGGCAGACATTCTGAAAGCTTAGCTTTAAGGAATTTCTCTACAGCCAGATCCGTTTCGGTGACCAGATCAATCCGGCCTTTGTGTTTAATTTTCTTGGGCTTGTCGTAGGCCTCTTTGATTATTGCACCTGCTTCAATAACAATATCAGTGGCTTTCTTAAGTAGACTCTTCATTTAATTGATATAAACCTTCTCAAAACCTTTGTCTTTCTGGAGGCTCAAACCTGTCCCGCGAACAACAGTAGTCAGCGGGTCATTATCAATGATGACCTTCAGGGAACTTTCGCGATGGATAAGCTCATCCAATCCTTTGAGTAGAGCTCCGCCGCCTGCCAGCAACAAACCGTTTTCGGCAATATCGGCGACAAGTTCAGGCTGGGTGTGTTCAAGGGCCACTCGTACAGAATGGACGATGGCAGCAACAGGATCGGCGATGGCTTCTCTGATCTGAGCATCGTTTATTTCAATAGCCTTTGGCTTTCCGTCAATTAAATTTCTTCCAGAAACTGTCATAGTTAGAGGCTCAGGTAATTCTAATGCGGAGCCGATCTGAATTTTGGCTCTCTCCGCTGTATTCTCACCAACCAGCAACTTAAATTCATCCTGCATATACCGCATTATGGCAAGGTTCATCTCATCACCAGCAACTCGAACGGACTGGCTGTGCGCGACAGATGAAAGAGTTATAACAGCAACTTCAGTGGTCCCACCGCCGATGTCGACAACCATATTTCCTTCAGGTTCATGGATATTCAATCCGGCACCTATCGCGGCGGCCATTGGTTCTTCGATCAGTCGAACTTCGCGCGCTCCTGCCTGCTGGCCGGATTCTATGACAGCTCGTTTTTCAACCTGGGTGATCCCGGTGGGCACACAGATTATAATTTTAGGCTTGACCAGATTACGACCTTTAATCGCTTTCTTGATAAAAAAAGCAATCATTTTTTTTGTCACTTCAAAATCTGCGATAACCCCGTCTTTCATAGGACGGATCGCTTTAATCTTATCGGGAGTACGCCCGAGGTATTCCTTGGCTTCCTTACCCACTGCAATCACAGATTCATCTCGGGCATCGAGGGCTACAACAGAAGGCTCATTAAGGATAATTCCATCCTTAGGAGTGTAGAGGAGCGTATTTGCCGTACCCAAATCCATGGCAAGGTCCTTGCCTAAAAAACTCATTAACTTCGCCCACAACATATATCAGGCCTCGTGCATGAAGCAGTTAGTTGTCGTTGATCAAAACCGGATTGATTTTGGATGGGGTAACTTTCTGCAAAGCAGTTCTCGCTTCTGCAAGCTTACTTTTCAGAAAGAGATTTTCAAGAAATTGATTCAGATATTCAGATACCATAAATAGAAAATCCTTCAAGTCTTCATCAATTCGTTTTGGATCTTCATTAGCCAGCACAAGAACTCCCCGTGTCTTGCGCTGAAAAACAAGAGGCAGACAGATAATACTCATAAAATCAACCGTCGAGGCGCTTGCCCCGAGAAGGCTGGATGCTGCTTGTCCTGCATTATTTTCTTCGATGAATATCGGCTCATTATTTTTATAAACCCATCCAACAAGTCCGCTTCCTAAAGGATAGGAAATAGATTTGGAATTCCCTTTCTGCAATACCGGTTTATTTTCACCCTCAACATAAAAAGATGTCCCGCGCGGATCAATTACCGTCAGGAATGAATGAGAATAACCGCTGGTAGAAGCAGTCATATTCAAGAGATTATCAAGAAAAGAATTCCATTTAGGTTGCCTTTTCCGCAAATCATGCAATAGCTTGAGAGTCATGAAATATTCATTCTTCCTGCCGTCTGCATCAACAGAGCGAATGCAGGAGAGCATGGAGGTAATCATCTTGCCGAACTGTGAGAGTATCTTTAAATCCTTGGTGCTGAAAGAATAGGTACGCTTGCTGTCTAAGCAGATAGCACCAAGGGACTGTTCAAGCGGAGTTCCCATAAACGCCTTGACCTTGGCGTCTTCCCTGTTTTCATAGTATCCAAGTGTAGTCGCGCCCTTGCGGTCCATATTATTAATGAACAAAGGTTCATTTTTACCAACGACGATCCCCGCAAGACTCTTTTTAGGCAGAGGGCTGCCTTTGGGGGAAATATCGTCCCCGAGACTGAAATATGTCGAAAGAGCATAGCCGTGCTGTCCGTCCGGTAGGTAAAGGACAACGCTATGCGCCTCGAATACATTGCAGACGATGCTGAGTATATTGATCAGAATTTCGTTTCTAGGCATGCTTTATTTGGTCCTGCACTCAATAAAATATTCGATGCTCCGGTTATAAGTTTTTTCCTGCTCAGATGTAAAGTAGCAGGCCGGAAGCTGATCTTTGGCGCGGTGATATTTTATACATTCACAGCATGCACCTGCCCGTTTGCAACCGCTATAGGTACAGGGACAGTCAATTTTATTACTCTCTATTTTTGCACAACTATCTAAACTCATGTATATTTTTCCTTAACTTTATTCATCAATGAAAACTTGTATTTCATGATAATTTCAAATCCGTACCATTCTTATTTGAAAGAGCTATTCCGGTCAACTGATAGAGAGATTAAACCAAGTTCATTTTCAGACACCAATTAAAAGGTTTCTTTCAAAAGTCAGCCCTTTTTGAACTTAAAAGTCCCTAGAAGGGAAGAAAAATACATCTTTTTTAAAGAAAAACTAATTTCTACAATTTTTCTAGATAAATTGAGTTGTAATTAGTTGCGGTTCAAGCTAATCATACCTTATTAAATAGAGAGATTCTCTCAAAAAATAAATCGGCTGAATATTTTTAATCTTAGAGCACACGCAGGGTATGAATATGTGGCAGGATGCTTTTTCCAAATATACAGGGAAAGCCTGTGATGCGGAAGCCGCTTCCTTTGCTGATATTTATGATCTAAAGGCTCTAGACGGTTTGCGCCAGTATCTTGATCATGTTCACATAAAAAACTGCCTGCTCAGACCGTATTTTGAAAACCGGACCCAGTATCCCCTGGTCGACTCCCGCGAATTGCTGCCTTCTTTCGAAGTTGATCTGTACGAACACAAAGCGCTCCCCGGGTTCAGCATGGTTGCCTTGGAACGCCCGCTGAATTTTTTTCAGGAAATCTTTCAGTTTGATATTCTGCACAGTCCGCGCTTGCTGGACGATACCGCAACTAAAGACGCCTGCCCACTTTTTGAATCTATCTTAAAAGCGAACATTGAAACTTTTGAGAGCAGACTTCCCAAGCGTTCCCACAAGGATTTTATTAGTGAGTATGGGAATACTGATATCTCAGCTATTGAAAATTACGACCAGATAATTCCCTTTCTGCTTGAAATTGAACGCGCTCATGTAATGGCGCAGGATAATACCGGTAAATTCTATCTTTCCGGTGTATTCGGATCATTCCCATCAGATTTGGACAATGAGCTTAAGAGATTCGGAATCAGAATCGGCAAATTCAAACCCGGCGACAACCTGCTCTACGAGTACAACCGCCTTTTTGTTTATACTTTTCTTATGGAGTTGCACGGATTTCCCATTGTTTCGGAACGCCGTACCTCTTCTGCGTTATTTGCCCGTAAACTGCACCGTATGGGCGAGAAATTCATGGTTCGTGTTCTCGGCCAATCAGACCGGACTATAACCTCATTATTTTCACACCCTAAAGCCCGGTATTACCCGCGTGTAGAAAAAATAGCGCTTGTACAAGTCAGCAAGGATAACAAAGAAACAATCGCTGAATTAAAGAAAGGCGGTTTTTTTGTTGACGAAAAAAAACGGGTAGTAATCCTCAAGGTCAAATATCGCCAGCATAAATTCAACCCGGAAAACGTGCGTGAAGACCGTGCCCTCTCTGTGTACCGTCAGGAAATCATCCATCCCATTACCGGAAAATGTACATCCCGGTTCAATGTGATTAAGGATGCGTCAAGCATGACCATCCTTCTTAACGATATTGTTCGTGGTGAATACAATGGTAGCATCATGTACAAACGTAATGAATTGATTGAAGACACTGAGACACACGAAAAGAGGCTCAAGTTTCTGTTTGCATGGCTTTCGAAGCATCAGCGCCGAATCATAGGATACTCAGATGAATTCTATTCCGGCGTGGTCAAGGTTTTGGACAGCTACCTTCTGGCTCCTGACAATTATGAGCCTTTTAACGACCTGACTGATCTCTATCAGGAGGTCTGGTCCAAATACAGCTTTATTCAACAGGCCCGCAAGCTCAAAGTTCTTGAAGACCTTAAGGGTCGCAAGTTCAGGGGAAAAAGTGTCGGGTATCTTGAAATGTTGCAGTTAATGACCGAGATTTTAAATGAACTCAAATTCGAGATCGTCAACTACTTTGACAAGCTGGTGGAAACAGCTTTAAAGATCGGCAACAGGGTTCTGAACGATTCTTACCTGCGAAGAAAATATATTTCCTGCCCGGAAGAAGAACTGACTAACTACGGGCTGAATGTTAGAAAATACTATGGCCGATTGGTTGTAGTTCTTGATGAATTCAGGTCGATTCGCAAAAGCCGTTCCCTTTATGAAGAAGGAACTTCCGTAAGCGGATTGGTTTAAATTTAATTTTGAAAGTACTTTTAATTTTAAGGTGCTTTCTTTTATATGGAGTAAAAAATTGACAGCACTGCGCACTACCCCCCTGACTGAGTGGCACCGTGAAAACGGCGCAAAACTGGTTCCATTTGCAGGCTTCGAAATGCCTGTCCAGTACAAAGGCATCATTGTCGAACATAAGCAGACCCGTGAAAAAGTCGGTGTTTTCGACATCAGTCACATGGGTGAATTCAAGCTCTACGGCAAAGGTGCAAAAGATGCACTGAATAAACTGGTTACACAGAATCTTGATACCCTTGCACCTGGTAAATGCCGCTACGGTTTTCTGCCTAACGACAAAGGTGGAGTTCTTGATGACCTCATCATCTACTGCCTTGCTGAAGATTCCTACATGCTGGTAGTTAACGGCGCTTGTGAAGAAGGCGACTTCAACTGGATCGACAGCAGACTTCCCGAAGGCCTGACCTTTGAAAACGTTTCCTACGATACAGCTAAAATCGACCTGCAGGGCCCTTTTGCTCTCGACGTTCTGGAATCTGTTTTCGGTCGTGACTTCAAACATCTAAAATACTTCAACTTCGAAGAAACTGAATTCGACGGCTATAAGCTGATAATCAGCCGTACCGGATACACCGGTGAACTCGGTTATGAATTTTACCTGCCTTCCGATAAGGCTCTCTCCCTCTGGGAAAAGCTTGTTGATGATGATCGCGTTGAGCCAATCGGGCTTGGTGCCCGCGATACCCTTCGCCTTGAGTGCGGCTACCCCCTATACGGTCAGGATCTGGATACCGAACACAATCCCCGCGAAGGTGGATATGGTTTTCTGCTCCCGGTTGACGCATACACTGATGTGAAGGAACTTCTCATCCCGCTGACCATTGAAGGACGTCGCTCCGCACGCCATAATGATATTGTCATGCTGGACGGTAAAGAAGTGGGCAAAGTAACCAGCGGTTCCTTCTCCCCTACCCTCGGTTACTCAATTGCTCTTGCATATGTCGCTGCGGATGCTGCCGACGCAGACATTTATACCATCAAAGGCGCTCGCAAGGACCTTGAAGCCAAGAAAAGTGAGCTTCCGTTCTATAAAGATGGAACTGCGCGCAAGAAACTCGATTAGAGATTAGTTTAATACAAGAATTCAACCCCGCTACTTAATTTAGTAGCGGGGTTTCTTTATACTCATTCTGTCAGACTTGTAACAAAAATAGAGTTATTTGAATTTCGTTATGTCCAGACTTTAAGCATATAAAGCCCCTTTCGGCTCTTGCATTGCACAGCAGTACTTCCGGTAGTGATACTGGACAAATACACCATCATCGAACCGAACCGCACGCGCACAATTTATAATTGGCTGCAATACTTCAGCCCTGAGAGCTTGAAGGCAGAACTCAAAGATTGCGGTTTCAATAAAATACTACTGCTGAGTGATGTAGCTGGAAATAAGTACCAAACCAAGAGCAATGAGTTTGCAGTCATTGCATATAAGTAGCTGAAAATATTAACAGCGACTATTTTTTATTACAAAAATAGTCGCTGTTCCATTCTTATTTTGATCAATTATGTCAAATCAGTAACAATAGAGCTTTACCACCCATTAATTAAGCCTCTGCTTAAGATGTAAAAGTAATCATTTAAGCGTCTTAACCGTACAACGACCTGCCTGTTTTTTATTCTTAAACTATACCCGCATCAGTTTCTCTTTTACTATTCAATCGCAATTCATATTAAAATAAAATGTTTAAAATTAGGTGATTACATATAAAAACTGTAATTATATCAAAAGGCACACATATTAAATTGTGTCATTAACTCAACAAGCAACTTTTTTTTTCTTTTCCAGCTCTTGACGGATAAGTTTTTGTACAGATGATTGGAACACCCTCAAATTTCAGGAGCGATGATGAATATTAATCGTAGAGATTTTGTGAAGCTGACGACTGCGACAGCTGCCGGTCTTGCTGCGGTTCCGGTGTTCGGCGGGCTTGGAAAAGCTTTTGCCAACACAGCCGCAGACAGAGCAAGACAGCTGAGTCCAAAATGGACCAAACAGACCACATCCATATGTGCGTTCTGTTCGGTCGGTTGTGGACTGCTGGTCAATACCGACCTTGAGACCAAACGCGCGCTGAACGTGGAAGGCAACCCCGACCACCCCATTAACGAAGGTGCTCTTTGTGCCAAGGGTGCGGCTGCGATTCAGATGACCGAGAACCCACAACGAGTGGGAAAATTTCTTTACCGCGCTCCCTACAGTGAAGAGTGGGAAGAAAAGGATTGGGATTTCTGTAAAAAGCGTATCGCAAAGCTGATCAAGAAATCTCGTGACGAAAGCTTCGAAAAGAAAAATGCGAAGGGACAGGTCGTTAACCGTACCATGGGTATCGCCTCTCTCGGTTCCGCTGCGCTGGATAACGAAGAATGTTATGCCATGCACAGCTTCATGCGTTCACTCGGCCTGGTCTATGTTGAGCACCAGGCACGTATCTGACACAGCGCAACTGTTGCGGCTCTGGTAGAGTCGTTCGGACGCGGCGCGATGACCAACCACTGGAACGATCTTCAGAACAGTGATTGCATTTTGATAATGGGCAGTAACGCTGCCGAAAACCACCCCATCTCCTTTAAATGGGCTGTTAAAGCACAAAAACGCGGTGCTAAAATTATTCACGTAGACCCGCGCTTCACCCGTACATCCGCACGCTCGGATGCATACATTCCCTTACGTTCAGGTACTGATATCGCCGTACTTGGCGGGATGATCCACTATATCATCAAGAACAAGCGTTACTTCCATAAATATATGGTCGACTACACCAACGCTTCTTTTATCGTTGGCAAGGATTTTGACTTCAAAGACGGTATGTTCTCTGGCTTTGACCACAAAAGCAATTCTTACGATCAATCCAAGTGGGCTTTTGAACTTGATGATAAGGGTATTCCAAAACAGGATAAATCCTTGCAGGATCCTAATTGCGTTTTTCAAATTTTGAAAAAACATTATTCCCGTTACACCCCGGAAAAAGTATCCTCCATCTCCGGTGTGTCGGTTAAGGATCTTGATCTGCTTTACAAAACCTATACCGCTACCGGAAAGCCGGAAAAAGCGGGAACCATTATGTACGCAATGGGCTGGACCCAGCATTCAGTCGGTGTACAGAATATCCGTGCCATGGCGATCATTCAGCTCATGCTCGGTAACATCGGTGTTGCCGGTGGCGGGGTTAACGCCCTGCGTGGTGAATGTAACGTACAGGGTTCAACTGACTATGCCCTGCTTTACCACATTCTCCCCGGCTACCTGAAAACACCTCTGGCCGGACAGGACACCCTTGAGCAGTACAACAACACGTACACTCCCAATAGTAATGATCCTGAATCCGCAAACTGGTGGCAGCACTATCCCAAGTACTCGGCCAGCCTGATCAAGGCCATGTACTCTGATGATACTCCGGAACAGGGTTATCAATACCTGCCGCGCCTTGATAACCATAAGGCCAGCCAGTACTCTTGGATTCCGCTCATTGACCGTATGTACCGAGGCAAGTTCACAGGTGGTTTAATCTGGGGTATGAACCCGGCCTGTTCCGGTTCCGACTCCGTTAAGACCCGATCTGCCATGGGCAAACTTGACTGGATGGTCAACGTCAACCTCTTCCCGTGCGAAACAAGCGACTTCTGGAAAGGTCCGGGCATGGATCCGAAAAAGGTTAAGACAGAAACCTTTTTCATTCCCTGTGCTTCCCCAATCGAGAAAGAAGGTTCCGTATCCAACTCCGGTCGCTGGATGCAGTGGCGTTACAAAGGTCCCGAAACTTTCGGCGAAGTAATGAGCGATGGACATTACTTCCACGAAATATGGGAAGAGCTGAAATCTCTCTATGAAAAAGAAGGCGGCGTGTACCCTGAACCTATCACCCGTCTCAGCTTTGAAAACATGTGTGAAGATGACGGCCACGGCCACATGCACTTCAGCGCCCAGAAAACAGCCAAGCTTTGCAACGGCTGGTTTACCCGCGACTGTGAAATAAAAGGTAAGAAGTTCAAGAAAGGACAGCAGGTCCCCAGCTTCGCCTATTTACAGGCAGACGGTTCCACTACCTCCGGTAACTGGCTGTACTGTAACTCTGTCACAGATGAAGGAAACAAGTCAGAACGCCATGACTCCACCCAGACTAAGGAACAGGCCAATATCGGACTTTTCCCCAACTGGACATGGTGCTGGCCTGTTAACCGCCGCATCCTTTACAACAGGGCTTCTGTTGATGAAAAAGGACAGCCTTGGGCACCTAAAAAAGCGGTTATCAGTTGGGACGGCTCCAAATGGATCGGTGATGTTCCTGACGGTGGATGGAAACCGGGAACCCGTCATCCGTTCATCATGCGTAAGAATGGCTTCGGTCAGCTCTTCGGCCCCGGCCGCGCTGACGGTCCATTGCCGGAATACTATGAGCCTCTGGAATGTCCGGTAGACAACCACCCCTTCTCTAAAACCCTGCACAACCCCACGGCGGTTCAAATTCAGGGCGAAGAGAAAGCTGTCTGCGATCCGCGTTACCCGTTCGTTGGTACCACCTACAGGATCACTGAACACTGGCAGACAGGGTCCATGACCCGTTGGCAGTCATGGCTGGTGGAAGCTGAGCCGCAGATGTTTGTGGAAATCAGCCCTCAGCTTGCTGAACTACGCGGCATTAAGAACGGAGAAAAAGTCACCGTGGAAAGTGTCCGTGGATCACTCTGGGCCATAGCCATGGTTACTGAGCGTATTCAGCCCTACAACATCAATGGAACCGATGTGCACATGGTCGGAATGCCCTGGCATTACGGTTGGATTACCCCCGTCAACGGTGGTGATTCCGCAAACATCGTAACCCCCAACGTGGGTGACCCGAATACCGGTATCCCTGAATACAAGGCCTTCATGGTTAATATCCGCAAGTGGAAGGAGGGAGATAACTAATGTCCGGTAAAAGCTTCTTTGTAGATCTCTCTCTTTGTACCGCCTGCCGTGGTTGCCAGGTTGCCTGTAAGCAGTGGAAAAAGCTCCCTGCTGAGCAGACACGCAACGTAGGTTCTCACCAGAACCCGCAGGACTTGTCGTCCAAAACCATCCGTCTGGTGCGCTTTAGTGAAGCCCGGGACGAGAACGGAAAATTCCGCTGGCTCTTCTTCCCGGAACAGTGCCGTCACTGCATTGAACCGCCCTGCAAGTACATTGCAAATATGTACGCTCCCGGAGCGGTCGTGCAGGATGAGAAGACCGGAGCAGTGGTCATGACCGACAAGGCCGTTCTGCCAAAAGGCAAGGTTGAAGGCTGGGAAATGTGTCCTTACAATGTTCCCCGTCAGGATCCTGAGAGCGGTCTCTTCTCTAAATGCGATATGTGTATCGATCGTGTGGAAATGGGAATGCTGCCTGCCTGTGTACAGAGCTGCCCTACCGGAACAATGAACTTCGGTGATCGTGCGGATATGCTCAAAATGGCCAAAAAAAGACTTGCGGAAGTGCAGAAGACCAACCCTAACGCATTCCTCGCCGACCCCGACGATGTGCGCGTTATTTACCTCTGCGAAACCAAGCCGGAAAATTACCATGAAACATTGGTAGCCTCTGCCGATAAACGCAGGACTGTTATGGCCAAGGTCAGCCCGTCTAAAACATCAAGACGCGGATTCCTTACCGCTCTTAAAAACAAAGCCTAGCAGGCAGGAGAGATAAAATGAAAAAATTATTGATCGCTTGCCTGTGTATTATGGGTATTGTGTTCGTAGCAATTGGTGCGGGTGCACAAGAAGAGTGGACAGCCCCGGATGATGATCTGGTCATCAACTTCATCAAGGGCAACAGTGACAAGAATCACGGTGTGGTTTTCAATCACTCCAGCCATGAAAGCTATGATTGTTCCGTTTGTCATCACAAGATGAAAAAAACTAAGGAACCAACCAGCTGTGCTGATTGTCACACTAACTTTGAACCTGTTCCAGTAAAAGGCTACAAGTCCTACTTCAAAGCCATGCACTATAAGCGCAAGAACCTTAAGCGCGCTTCATGCCTCGGCTGTCACGTGAAAGAATTCGGTAATGACAAGCAAATGACCGGTTGTGTTAATTCTGCCTGTCACCCCGAAGGAATCAGATAAAAGGGAATTCATCCTCCTCTAAAAAAAGACCCTGCTCCGGCAGGGTCTTTTTTCGTTTAATCCAGAAAAACAATAACGTTATTGAAATCTTCTAACTCTCAGAATCTTAATTCAGCAAATTAATCTTTCACAAACCGTTCATCGGATTTGAGTGTCTCTGATTGTTGGGCATTCTCTTCCAACCAGCCGAAACGATCTGCATCTACTGCATCAAATTTCTGGACATACGGCTTAATGTCAAGCAGCGGAGTTCCATCGAGTATATCCACACCTTTAATGTGAAGAATATTGCCTTCAATGCTTAGCAGTTCCACTGTGGACATCCCGATCATATTCGGCCTGCGCGGTGCGCGGGTGGAAAAAAGACCACGCTCTACTGTATCCATGAAAGGTTTAACTTTCAGCTCAAACCCGTCATTCTTGTGGAAGTGGTATAGCAAAATAATATGTGAAAACCCGTCAAGATCCTGTAATCCTTCTTCAAGGGCCCCATAAAGCACAATTTTACCAACGATATCTTTAGCTCCTGACGGCTGGATAGGCATTCCTTCAAGGGATTTATGGGGAGAACTGACATGTCCAATGGGATGAAAAATTATTGCGTCTTTATCTGGTAATGGCATCAAGATCTCCGTATGTTTTAATGATTGCTTAGAAAACATTCCAGCATAAAACCCTGCCCGGAAACAGATGTCTCGGGACAGGGTTTTATAAGCAATTAACTTTTCATGATTTCCGCTACGAGTTCAGCACACCCAGTCAAACTATCAATAGTGATAAACTCATCAGTTGTATGTACTTTGCTCATTCCAATTCCCAGTGTAAGGGCGTTGAACCCTTTTCCATATAGGATATTGGCATCACTCCCCCCACCTGTGGGGACACGTCTGGGTGTAACATTGATCTTTTCGCAAGCCAGCTCCACTCTTTTCAGAATTGTACTGTCATCTGCTACATGCAGGGCAGGATATGAAATTTCATATTCAAATTTATAGTCCCCGCCAACTTTATCAACCGCAGCAGCACAACAGGCTTCCATGTGCTCCAGCTGCGCTTGCAGCTTTCCATCATCCAATGAGCGGGCTTCGGCTGTAAGGGTAGCGCTTTCGGCCACAATGTTGGTTACGGTTCCACCGTCAATATGACCAAGGTTGGCAGTTGTTTCAGCATCAATGCGCAGCAGCGTCATTCCAGCCACTGCTTCCGCTGCTATCTGGATGGCACTGATACCCTCTTCAGGAGCAATCCCGGCGTGAGCAGACCTTCCGGTGAATGTCATTTTAATACCTGCTTTGGCAGGGGCGGCAACAACAAGAGTTCCCACTTCACCGCTGGAATCAAGAATTACAATGTCCTTGGCAGGAAGCAGATCCGTGTCCAGATTCTTTGCTCCGTGCATGCCGGACTCTTCACAGATGGAGAATACAAAATAAATTTCAGGGTGCGGGATGGATTCATCTTCAAGGTGGCTTAAGGCTTCAATAGCCATAGCAATCCCGGCCTTGTCATCACCGCCCAGAACGGTATTCCCGGCGCTACGAACAACATCACCGTCGAGAACAGGTTCAACACCGAGACAGGGTTGAACACAATCCATATGGGCAGAAAAAGCAATTGGTTCCCCGCCACCGGTTGCAGGAATCCGGACAATCAGGTTGCCAGTGTTGCCGCCACTGGCTTTTCCGGCATTATCTTCTCGTACTTCGTATCCCCTTTCTTCCATTATTTTTCGCAGGTATACTGCGACTTCCTTCTCTTTAAGAGAAGGGCTGTCGATTTTTACTAAATCAAAAAAAAGGCTTAAAATTCTGTCTTTATTTATCATAATATCTCCAAAAAATTAGCTTAAATATTGGATGTATTAATTACCACTGAATAGAAACATTGAACAGTGGTATTTTTGGGGTTCAATATCAATATCAATTTAAATATGTTTTCACCCATAAGTTTACAAACCCGACTTAATTATCCAAATACAAAAAATCCCGGCAACTTTATCAAGTTACCGGGATTTTTATGCATTGCGAAAACTGCCATGCTAAGCATTGCATGCTTTATTTTTCTCTGCTTCAGTAAGCTCAACCATTTCGCGTAAAATGTTCAATGTTTCTTCAGCTTCTTTCGGGTCAAGCTTACGCAGTGCAAAACCAGCGTGAACTATGAGATAATCATCAATTTCAACTTCATCTGCAAGCAGCATGAGTGAAGCGTCTAGATAGGTCTCACCCTCGCCTACCTTACATTTTGCAACTTGATTCTCAATAGACTTGATCTGAACAGGAATAGCTAAACACATGAAAACACCCCTTATCGGCACTAAGCCATCTTTTCATAACTTCCGCCCGCAGCGGAGACTTCTTCAAGCACCTTTTCCATCATAAACGGAAGACGTGCCAGCGTAACATCAGAGACTTCATCATGCATGGTCTGATAATCTTTCGGCTCTACCCCGATAACCACGCATTCAGGACGTCTGTCGCATAGTTCACACAGGACCATTGTATCAAGCAAGTCAGTCTGATGCATGGAGTCTCTGAACCCAAGACTCATACGCAAATCTTCTCCTGTCAAGCGATAAACCGATCCAGGTTCGTCATTACCAAGCACAGCATCTACAACAATCAGGAAGTCACATTCCATCATCGGACCCATCAGTTTGGTACCGAGCGTTCCGCCGTCCATTAACTCCACATTATCGGAAAATGAATATTCTTTCTTGAGTTCATTTACTACTTTTACGCCGATTCCTTCGTCAGTAAAAAGTATATTGCCAACACCAAGAACTAAAATTTTTCTATCTTCTGTCATTCAGATGCCTCCGGCGACTCTCTCGAAAAAGCAAAGAGCTTCGCTGCGGGTTCTTATAAAATTATCTACTATCCAGTTCTATGCCATGCCTATAAACCTGTGTAGCTTAACTAGTACTGCAAATTCAATAAAAAAATCAAAATATTACGCTTAAAATCAAAAACGGGAACCTGCAATGCAGGCTCCCGCAATATTTTCTCGAAGCTTAAAACTATTAGAGGATCTTAAACTTGTGAACTTCGTTGGTTTCAGCATCGATGACGTGTACGCCACAAGCGATACAGGGGTCATAAGAGTGAACGGTACGCAGGATTTCAACAGGACGCTTGGCGTCTGCGATAGGTGTACCCATAAGGGCTTCTTCAACTGCGGACATTTTGTTCTGGTTACAACGGGGACCGAGGTTCCAGGTTGAAGGAACAACGAGCTGGAAGTTTTCGATCTTTTTGTTTTTGATCTTAATCCAGTGGGACAGACCGCCGCGGGGAGCGCCAACAAAGCCAACGCCTTCAGCTTCATCAGGCATTTCCCATTCAACCGCGAGATCAGTATTGCCGGAAGCAACGTTATCTTCGAGGTTGTTAACCCATTCAACCATTTTATTACCGGCCACAACAGTTTCAATACCACGGGCTGCGGTTCTACCGAGAGTGGAGAACAGAGCTTCGGGGCCAACACCGAGAGTGGACAGAACATGGTTGACAACAGGAACAACATTTTTGTTGCCGCGTGCGTAAGATACAAGCATCTGCGCAAGCGGACCAACTTCCATGGACTCGCCTTTGTAGCGGGGAGCTTTCATCCAGGAGTAACGGTCACGGTCTTCATAGTTGGTGTACTTAGGATCGGTTTCGCCTTCGTACGGATGCAGTGAAGATTTACCATTATACCAGCTGTGGCTGATGTCTTCCTTAATGGAATCAGGGTTGAAATCCATAACCTTGCTGAGGTCACGGTTCATGATTACGCCCTGCTCAAGGAAACGACTGTTGATGTCAGCTTCAACTTCAGGGAATTCACCGAAGGTGAGGAAGTTGGTGGTACCGCCGATTCCGGCCCAGTCTTTATAGTAAGATGCAACCATCAACAGGTCAGGAATGTAGCATTCGTTAACAAATGCCATTGTTTCGTTGTAAAGGTCCTTGAACTCCTGAATACGTTTCGGAGTCAGGGAATCGTAACAAGTTACGCCGCCAACGATGGTGAACTGGGTGTGCGGGTTCTTTGCGCCGAAAACAGCCATTGCACGAGCAGCTTTAACCTGAAGGTGCAGACCTTCAAGATAGTGTGCGGTGGCAATGAGGTTTTCTTCTGGGCGCAGGTAGTATGCATCGTGTCCGCCAAGGAAGTACGCGTTGGTAAAGATACCGAGCTGTCCGGAATCAACAAATTTTTTCAGTTTTTCCTGAACAGCCTTAAGGTCTTCGGGTTTGGTAACACGGGAAGACTGACTGTTTGCGATTTTAGCAGCCTTCACGGGATCAGCCTGAAGTGCGCTGACTACATCAACCCAGTCAAGGGCATGCAGATGATAGAAATGCACGATGTGGTCATGCAGATACTGAGCGCCCAGCACGAGGTTACGGATAAGACGTGCGTTTTCGGGCAGAACCTTATCAACGCCGACAGCATTATCAACGCAACGGGTTGAAGCCAGCGCGTGTGTATAGGTACAGACACCACAGGAGCGCTGAGTGAAATGCTGTGCATCACGAGGATCACGGCCTTTCAGAATAATTTCCAGACCACGGAAAAGCTGGGAGCTACTCCAGACATTGCTTACTTTACCATTTTCAACCTCTACTTCAATCTTGAGGTGTCCCTCAATCCTGGTAAGCGGGTCGACAATCACCGGACCGGTGTAGTTTTTATCGAAAGGGGTCGCCGCTACAGCGGGGCCCGATTTAGCCTTGCAACCAGACATATACAATCCTCCAAAAGAATTGAAAGTTAGTTTAATAACTTTAAATAATAGAGATAACTAGCTCTGCTCGTAGAACGGGCTCATTTCATCCCAGAAATTGGGCTCACTACAACCGATGCAGGGGTGCCCTGCCTCAACAGGCCAGTTGGTCTGATTAAACTTGACTTTCGGACAGTTGTTGTAGGTGTCCGGACCCTTACATCCCAGCTCGTACAGGCAATAGCCTTTCTTGGCTTCTTCGGATGAGAAGGAAGGTGCAAATTCATCATTATCAAAATGCTTCAGTCTCGGGCAGTTATCATGCACGGACTCACCGTAGAAAAGCGACGGACGACCGACATCATCAAGCTCGGGGATACCCTTGGTCAGGTAATGGACAACGGTTCCTACGAAGTTGAACGGGTTGGTCGGGCAACCGGGCAGATTAACGGTGGTTATGCCGCCAAGAGCTTCGGAAACCCCTTTAGATTTGGACGGGTTCGGAGCTGCAGCCTGAACACCACCGTAGCAGGCACAGGTTCCGATACAAATTGTTGCTTTTGCGTGCGGGACAATTTCCTGCACGATTTCCAGCATGGTTTTGCCTCCGACTTTACCCCAGGCACCATCTTCGATAGTCGGAACAGCACCTTCAACCACACAGATGTAGCCCTCGGGTGAATGAACGGCCTGATGCAGTGCTTCTTCGGCAGCATGTCCAGCGGCAGCCATGATAGTTTCATGGTAGTCAAGGGAAATGGTATCAAGAATAAGAGCATCAATATAAGGAGAAACAGTGCGAAGAACAGCTTCTGAACAGCCTGTACATTCAGCTGCATGCAGATAGACAACAGAAGGACGCTTTTTCTGAGTAAGGGCTTCCGCTACAGTCGGCGCAAAAGCAGGTCCCATCCCCATTACAGCGGCGGTTGTTGCGCAGAACTTCATGAAATCGCGGCGGGATACGCCATTCTGCTCCAGGCGTTGTTCCGCTCCATCCTTTCCGAGTCCCACAGAGAATTTCATAAAAACCTCCATCCTCTAATTAAAGATCAGTGGGTTTACCCCTCTGACATCGCGGCTTTGAAACTTGAGCCGGAAACATATCCACCTCTTAACCGCAATGCGTACTAATTTTATCACCATCAGCATTTCATCTCAGTCCGTATCTCTATGATATTTTCTGTCGTGCAAACGCTAATGTATTGAAAATTCTAATTACTCTTAAACCATTTTACTATCACAGCGTCAACCCAAAATGGCAGATTATTGTTTCAGATAATTGATTTATTGAATCATAGACAAAAATAACATCAAATAATACTTTTTATGTAAAGTTATGCATTTAATTATATGTTTTTTAGAAAATAGAACTTAAGCAATTAAATTAGCAATATTTTAATAACATGCACACTTTTCACACTAAAGACTAAAAAAGTAACACTGAATTTAAAATAAAAAAAAGCGCGGCATAACAGACCGCGCTTTTTGAATAATCTGCTGATTTGTTACTTTATCTGCTTTGCAAACGTTCAACCACTTTTTCTTTGATCTCTGTAAAAATTTCATCAGGAGTCTGGTCCGCATTAATAACAACAAAACGCTCCTGATTAAGGGCGGCCCAAGTCAGGTATCCTTCTCTGACGCGGCTGTGAAAATCAATGGATTCTGCCTCAAAACGGCCTTCTTCCTGCATTTTGTTATCCTGTAGATTCCTTGTCATTGCCCGCTTAAGGCCGATTTCAGGATCAATATCCAGCAAGACTGTCAAATCTGGCCAATGACCCGATACTGCAACATCGTTAAGCTCACGCAGAAGTTTAGGGTCAAGTCCACGCCCATACCCCTGATAAACAATGGTTGAATCAGCAAACCGGTCTGAAATAATCACTTTTCCAGCCTCTACTGCTGGTTTAATCACCTGGCCGACATGCTGTGCCCGGTCTGCAAGATAAAGGAAAAGTTCGCATTCCCCGGTAATATCGGTGCTGTCCATATTCAGAAGAATCTTGCGCAGCTCTCTACCTATCCGGCTTCCGCCCGGTTCAAGAGTAACATCCACCTCATGCCCTGATTCCTTAAGAAAATTTGTGAGCAGTTTGATTTGAGTTGTCTTTCCGGTGCCTTCTATCCCTTCAAAGGTAATGAACATTGAGCCTCCGATTTTTTGAGTTCACATTTGCTCGACGGATTATCTGGAGATTTTTCCGCCTTGTATAAATATCTGTCCAGAAACCGCTGATACGGTGTCCAGTTACTGTCAGAACCTTCCAGCTTACCCAGTTCAGCAAAAATAGTATTCATTTTCGCATCAATATTATCAGCGAAATGCAGTATAAAAGCTTCCGGTGTCTTGGGTCTTTTAGGCGCACCAAATTCGTATTCGCCATGATGTGAAAGAATGAGGTGCTTTAAGTGAAGCTTTAATTTTGGATCAAGATCTCTGGACTTATGCAAAAAAGGTTCAAGAACTTCAACCCCAATGTGAATATGTCCCAGCAAGCGCCCTTCATCTGTGTAATCATTTGTCAGGCCGCCGGAAAGCTCCCACGCCTTTCCCAGATCGTGGAAAATGGCAGCAGCAAGAACAACCTGACGATCAACTTCGGGATAATTGTCACAAATTGACATACACAACTTGGCGACAGCAAGGGTGTGTTCAAGTAGTCCACCAACATATGCGTGGTGAACAGCCTTTGCCCCGGTAGCGGTAAGAAGCCTACCATAAACGGTATCATCTTTAAGTACTTTGCGGCAAAATTTTTTCCATGGCGGGTGAACCATATGCTCGGCAATGAGATAATCAAGCTCCTGCATCATATCTTCTGGTTTCTCTGCGCTGGAAGGGAGAAAATCGGTAATATCCAACCCGGTTGATTCTGGATCAAGAATATCAAGAACTTCAATGGTCAGTTGAAGCTTATCCCTGAAAGATCCGACCAGACCTCCGGCAACAACAAACATTCCGGCTTCAAGGTTCCTGAAATTTTGACTTAAGGGACTCCATATCTTTGCTTCAACCGCACCTGAATTATCCTGCAAACGCAGATTCCAGAAAGGTCCGTTTCTAGATTCACGCAACTGGGCATCACCGACAAGAAAGATATCTTTAACTCTCTCCCCGTTTATAAGATCTTTAATATATGTATATTTTTGCGACACTTCTTGCTATTCCTGAATTGCTTTGATACCTCGCCAACAGGCGATGCGTTTTTAAACATACCGAACATGTTTTTTATAACTGCCCGGAATTTGTATTCATAGTCAACCCACGTGATGACTGTCCAATTATTTTTGCAATGTCCAGCGGAGAAAATTGATGAATATCCTTCTAACTAACGACGACGGCATACAGGCTATTGGCCTTCGAGCCCTGTATCAAGGTCTTATTAAGGCCGGGATGAATGTTCAGGTTGTAGCCCCGGTGACTGAACAGTCCGCAGTGGGACACGCCGTATCGCTCTCCTCGCCCCTTCGTGTCAAGAGATTTGACGAAGACGGGTTTACCGGACTTGGGGTTTATGGAACTCCGGTGGATTGCGTTAAGCTCGGTTTAACCACCCTGCTGGACGTAAAACCGGACATAGTTGTTTCCGGTATCAACAGCGGCGCAAACGTAGGTGTTGATATTTTATATTCAGGAACAGTTTCAGCGGCTACTGAAGGAGCGCTCATGGGTTATCCGGCCATAGCTGTTTCATATGACAGTTTCAAACCGGAAGAACTTACAGATCAGGGCGAATATTGTGCTGACCTGCTTAAGAAAATTCCATGGGCGGAACTCAGCGAAAAGACTGTAATCAATTTGAATTTTCCAGCAATGCCGGTCAAGGATGCGGGAGAACTTAAAATATGCCGCCACACCCGCGTTTCATGGCAGGACTGGTATGATACACGAGAAGATCCGCGCGGGCATAAATATTACTGGCTGGACGGAGTTATGCCTAAAGATAAAATCAGCCCCGGCACTGATCGGGATCTCCTGACTAAAGGGCATATTACCATGACTCCGTTGCATTTTGATTTCACCGATCGGGAGGCAATTGCGACTTTGGAACAGAGTTTCGGTGTCTAGTTCATAACCTTTTGCAAGAGGATGTGGACATTTTGTTTCCTGATAGGATATATTAATGTATGTTTGGAATTAATTTGCGGTAGGATCTACTGAATAAGGGAAGTAAGGCAGCCATATTTTTTGACTGCCGGATAATAATTTCAGACTAACTGCCGCGTCATCATTTAAGAATAGTCCACTAAGGAGGATTACATGCCACTAGTTTCGCCCAAGGAAATGTTCGAGGGAGCTTATGCCGGCGGCTATGCCATTGGCGCGTTCAATGTGAACAACATGGAAATCATTCAGGGAATTATGGAAGCGGGTAGCGAAGAAAAAGCTCCCCTCATTCTTCAGGTTTCTGCCGGTGCTAAAAAATATGCCGGCTTGATTTACATAACTAAACTCGTGGAGGCTGCTCTGGAAGTAAATGATCTTCCTGTCGTTCTTCACCTCGACCACGGCGCAAACTTTGAAATTTGTAAGGAAGTTATCGACGGCGGATTCACATCTGTAATGATCGACGGTTCTCATCTTCCTTACGAAGAAAACATTGCCATGACCAAGAAGGTGGTAGAATACGCTCACGATAACGGCGTATGGGTCGAAGCCGAGCTTGGCCGTCTCGCCGGTGTTGAAGGTCATGTCCATTCCGAAAAGAGTATTTACACCGATCCTGATGAAGCAGTTGAATTTGTAGAGCGCACAGGCTGCGACTCTTTGGCAATTGCCATCGGAACCAGTCACGGAGCATACAAGTTCACAGGTGAGGCAAGACTTGATTTTGACCGTCTTGACAAAATCGCATCCATGATGCCTAACTACCCCATCGTTCTCCATGGCGCATCCAGCGTTGTTCCTGAATTCGTAGCGATGGCTAATGAATTTGGCGGCGACATTGCCGGAGCAAAAGGGGTCCCCGAAGACCTGCTGCGTAAGGCTGCTTCCAAAGCCGTCTGCAAAATCAATATTGATACCGATATTCGCCTTGCAATGACTGGCGTAATCCGCAAATTCCTGGCCGAACACCCCACCGAGTTTGATCCTAGGGGTTATCTGGGAGAATCCCGCAAGGCCGTTAAAGAGATGGTCCGCCATAAGATGATCAATGTGTTGGGCTGCTCCAACACCATATAATTTTTGCAGGCCGTTTTTTTAGGGAAAAAACGGCCTGCAATAGCATAAACCAGGAACCGCATCTATCATATTGAAAGATGTCAAAGGGAAGCCTGTCTCCGGGCATGAAGCACTGCCGTATCAGGGAAAATCACGGCTGTTCAGTACTTCGTCGCCGCTGATCTGTATTGACCGTACTCGCAAGAGAACTTGTACGGCCTTTCAGAAAAAGGAGACACAATAAGGAGAAAATAAGCAATGGCTGTAAAAGTTGGTATTAATGGGTTCGGCAGAATCGGGCGCTATCTCGTCCGCCTGATTCACGACAGCAAGGATTTTGACCTTGTCGCAATCAATGCCCGAGCATCAAATGAAGACCTCGCTCTTCTCTTCAAACACGATTCAGTACACGGAACCTTTAACGCCGATGTAGAAGCAAATGATGACGGTTTCACCATCAACGGTAAGCAGATTGTAGTAACCAGATGCGCTCCCGGTGAGTGGCTCTGGAAAGACCTCGGATGTGAACTGGTTGTTGAAAGCACCGGTAAATTCCGTGACCGTGAAAGCTGTGAAAAACATATGGCCTGCGGTGCCAAAAAAGTTGTCATCAGTTCCCCCGGCATAGATGCCGATTTGACCGTAGTTATGGGCGTGAACGATGGTGAGATCACACCGGAACACAATATTATTTCCGGTGCATCCTGTACTACCAACTGTCTGGCCCCCGTTGCCAAAGTAATCAACGATGAATTTGGTCTCGAACGCGGCCTGATGACAACCGTGCATGCGTATACCATGAGCCAGAGAGTTCTGGACGGTTCTCATAAAGACATTCGCCGTGCACGTGCATGTGCGGTAAATATGGTCCCGACCACAACTGGAGCTGCAAAAGCGGTAACCATGGTCATTCCTGAACTCGAAGGCAAACTTGACGGGATGTCCATCCGAGTACCAACCCCCAATGTCTCTCTCGTGGACCTGACCTGTGACCTCGGCCGCAGCACCACAAAAGAAGAAGTGAATGCAGTGCTTGCAAAAGCTGCAAACGAGCACATGGGCTACACTGAAAAGCCTCTTGTCTCCACCGACTATCTCGGCGATACCCATGGTGGTGTTGTTGACGGTCCACTGACTGAAGTCATGGACGGCAAAATGCTCAAACTCATCATATGGTACGACAACGAAGCAAGTTTCACCAACCAGCTTGTCCGCCTGATGAAAAAAGTATCAGAAATGATTTAATAAATACCACTGTCGCAATCAAAGATCCCTCTCTTTTCCTTTTGGATTGAGAGGGATTTTTTAGGATTACAGTCAAAAAGTACCAGTAATCCATCTGAATTGTCGTTGACTTTGCAAATTTAACAACTTTCTGGATTTGTATTTAAGTTCATAGTATTTGAGAGACATGTTTGCTTCTAAGGGCCAGCGACAAAAGGCTCATAATAAAATCCTAATTATCGACTTTCTGCTCTTCTGCATAATCGCCACCGGTTTTTGCTACCTTCTCTATAGGGGTACGGAAAAGCTTGGTTACAACTGGCAATGGTTCCGCGTATCGGAATTCATTTTTTCCATAAATAATGGAAAGTTTACCCCTGGACTTTTGTTGCAGGGACTTGCAGTTACCTTAAAAATCACAGGTCTAAGCTTTGTGCTGACCTTTGTCATTGGCCTTGGGACAGCAATAATGCGTCTTTCAAGTTCATTTACTACCAAAATTATTGCCCGCATTTATCTTGAAGTGATACGTAACACACCGTTACTTATCCAGCTTTTCTTTGTGTACTTTGTAGTGGCACCCATCATCGGCATAGATGGTTTCTGGGCCTCGGTGATTTCCTTGAGTTTATTTGAAGGAGCCTATGCTTCGGAAATTTTCCGTGCCGGAATTACTTCCATAGATCGTGGACAATGGGAAGCGGCCTTCAGCCTTGGTGGAGATAAACGTTTTGCTTACTTCAATGTAATATTACCGCAGGCAATTCCACGGATCGCCCCTCCCCTTGCGGGGCAGGCTATTTCACTGGTCAAAGATTCCGCACTGGTAAGCACTGTTGCCATCTATGACCTGACCATGCAGGGCCAATCTATTATTTCTGAAACCTTTTTAACTTTTGAGATATGGTTTACTGTAGCAGCCATATATCTTTCGATTACGCTTTTGCTTTCATGGATGCTGGATAATGCAGCACGAAAATTTAAAAGCGAATGGTAAATCAACAATCAAACACCCCGGAGGAAAAAATGACCTTATGGAGAACCGTCAGCGTTGGCATGACTACCGTACTCCTTATTATGGGCCTTTCATCAGCTGTTTGGGCTGGAGACGCAAGAAAAGCACTCTCTCAGGACAGCGCTCTCGAAACAATTCAGAAACGTAAAACACTTCGCGTAGGTTTTTCGACATTCAAACCATGGGCCATGAAAGATAAAAACGGCAATTTCATAGGTTTTGAAATTGATGTAGCGAAACGTTTGGCCTCAGACATGGATGTTAAAATAAGTTTCATTCCCACTAAATGGGATGGTATTATCCCCGCACTGCTTACCGGTAAATTCGATATCATCATCGGTGGTATGGGAATCACCCCCAAGCGAAACCTTAAGGTAAACTTTTCCGATCCTTATGAATTCAGCGGAATGTCCATTGTTGCCAACAAAGACGTTTTAAAAGATAAATCTTCACTCGCTGACTTTAATAACGCAAACACACGTGTTTCTGTTCGGCTCGGCACAACTGCGGAAAAAGCGGCAAAAAACTTCCTGCCAAAAGCTAATATCCTTAAATTCAATGATGAAGCTGCTTCCATTCAGGAACTTCTCAACGGTAAGGCAGCCTGCCTCGTGGCTTCCAATCCCCTGCCTGAAAATCTCGTTAAGAAGTATCCCAACAAGCTTTACCTCCCATTACAGGCTGATTTCACAAGTGAGCCCATCGGTTTCGCTGTTCGCAAGGGCGATCCAGACTTCCTGAACTTCCTTAACAACTGGATCAGAGTCTGCAACTCCGAAGGCTGGCTTGAAGCCCGCTACAACTATTGGTTCAAAACTGACGACTGGAAATCACAGGTAGAATAATCCGACCTGTAACAATCCACCCAAAAGTATCCTCCCACGAACAAATGTTGCGTGGGAGGAATTCTACAAGTGTGATTTCCAGTGTGCGATAATGCAATATGATAAGATGCTGCGTTTTATCTTCACGTAACTGCATGTAAAAATATGTGCTGACAAGCTCTCCAGATAGAATTGTATAACCAGTAGCATTGATTTTTTTAAGACATGAACCGAGTTGATTTGCCGTTCATGATGACGCCAAATATTTCTTAGTATATTTAAACACCTAGATAAGGATCTGCACTCCTAAAAACTAATTCTGAAGCCGATACCTGGAAAAGCAGATAAAAATTACTCATAGATGTTCAATTCTCAACAAAAAATTAATTCCTGTGATGTAATAATCCTTGCATGCATCATGGTTGGTTTTATTTTTATTTGGCGGCATTTGGCTCATGACTTCAACTACAAGTGGGATTGGTCAGTAATTCCCGGATACATCATCCACATTGACTCCTCCGGTGATTGGCAGCCAGGCATGCTTACACAAGGATTGCTTGTTACCCTGCGGCTATCCTTGTGGTCGATCATACTCGGATTACTCACAGGAACAGTCATGGGTATATGGCGGGTAAGCCCTAGACCTTTGCTGCGCATGATCTCCGGGAGTTACGTCGGATTGGTCCGTAATGTTCCACCGCTGGTGCTCATTTTCATCTTCTATTTTTTTCTTGGAGACCAGATCATGCAGGCAACCGGTATTACCGAACTTTCATATTCTCTTGAAGACAGCACATCTCCAGTTTTAAATACTCTATTCGGTCCAGTTGAACAGATTCCGGCCTTTTTGTCCGGCGTACTGACCATGGCTCTTTTTGAGGGAGCTTATATCACAGAAATTGTCAGAGCCGGAATTGAATCAGTTGACCGTGAACAATGGGAAGCATCAGCAGCTTTGGGATTTACCAGACGCAACCAACTTATCCATATAATCCTTCCGCAAGCTTTTTCCTGTTCTCTACCGCCTCTGGCCGGACAATTTATTTCAACAATCAAAGATTCGTCGATTGTGTCGGTCATCTCAATTCAAGAGCTTACCTTTGCCGGACAGGAGCTCATGTCGGCAACCTACAGAACTTTCGAGATTTGGACGGTGGTTATTTTGATGTACTTCATCCTAACATTCCCATGCTCGATTGCTGTACGCGAACTTGAGAAAAAAATGAACAACCACCGAAGTCAAAATCACTAAGACACAAAACGGATCTGCTCCGGGAATACTTCCTGTTCAGGTTCATATTCTTGTACAACTGCATTACTGCCAGAAAAGTATTCTCCTATCTGATCGGCGCACTCCAAGAACGCATCAACCACCCGCGGGTCGAATTGCGATCCTGAACAATCCTTAATTTCTTCCACTATTCGATCGAATTTTATTGCTGCACGGTATGGCCGATTACTGGCCATAGCCGATAATGTATCCGCAACAGCCATAAGCCGCGCACCGAATGGAATCTGATCACCCTTAAATCCATGAGGATAGCCTCCTCCGTCATAACGTTCATGATGATGTAGTATAATCCCGGTTATTTGGTCTAATCCGGAGACCGAAGCTACGGGCTTAACAATGTCAGCACCCATGGACGGGTGCATTTTCACGACTTCATATTCATCCGGAGTTAGACGTCCTGTTTTTTTCAAAATCGAGTCCGGCAAACCGATTTTACCGATATCATGTAAATGACCGGCAATATGCAACAACTCACATTCTCTAGGTGGAAGCCCCAGCTCCACAGCTAATATCTGGGCGACAACAGCCACTTCTTCAGAATGTGAACATGTGTAATGGTCTTTAGCATCAATAGCGTTGCCCAAGGATTCTGCGAACTGGTGAACAGTCATGCTCGCTACACTTTCAGTGCGAAATTTTCTTCCGGCGAAAGAATCTATAAATTTTTTCATTTGTTATTATTTATCCGAATATTCAATTTGATTTAGAAATGTGGACGATAGTATTGAAGATGAAAATGAGTGTCAATTCAACTATGATTAAAATTATTAACATATAATATAATCTGACAAGTTACATTTATAAATTTGCAGCAATCGAATGAAACAAATGTCCATATTCTGATATAAAAAAGGTAATTAACCTTAATTCTTATGTTTTTAACCAAATTGTAACCTTAAGGACATAGGAAACATTCTTTATACACTTAAGTTTCCCCCAACAAATGCCGAGGAGGAACTTCTGCATGTCTCTGAAATTAAAGTTAATTACTTTTTGCGTTGCCATAGGTTTAATTCCCTTGATTCTAATAGGAACGCTCAGCGTGAATATGGCTTCACATGCACTATCAAATCAAGCCTTCGGACAGCTGGAATCAGTCCGGGATGCTAAAAAGAAAAATTTACAAGACCTTGTAAATAAATGGTTCCAAGAAGTGGAACTCTTCTCGAATGTTAAGGAAATATATAATACAGTTGGCCTGATCGGAGAATACGCCATGGAATACGCTGTTCCAGGCAAACCTATGGACATAAACTCTGACGAATATGCCGAACTGCACCAGTATGCTTCCACTCCTTTTCAGCCTTTTGTAAAAACATTGGGTTACGACGATGCTCTGCTGATGAATGACTATGGCCGGGTTCTTTATTCTATAAAGAAAGAAAAAGACCTCGGAGCCGACCTTAGGAAAGGAAGATATAAGGACACAAACCTGGGTCGGGCTTTCGCGAAGGCTGTTAAAGGAAAGATCGTCTTCGCTGATTTTGAACCATATCCCCCTATGGGTGGGACTCCGGTCGCGTTTGTCTGCGCCCCGGTACATTCTCATGCCGGGGATATTCAGGGAGTTGTTGCCCTGCGAATTCCGCTAAAGGAAATCAACTCCATAATGACTCTGCGCTCCGGCATGGGCGAAACAGGTGAATCATATCTTGTAGGTCCCGATATGCTGATGCGTTCAGATTCTGAACTTTATTCAGGCACACGCACAGTGAAACAATCTTTCAGTAACCCTAGTACGGGTAAAGTTGATTCCGAGGCTGTCAGACTGGCTCTGAAAGGTAAAAGCAAGACCGCTTTAATGACCGACTCTACAGGAAATGAACAACTTATTGCTTTTACTCCCATAGAAGTAGGCAAATCCCGCTGGGCCCTCATGTCCGAAATCAGCAAAGATGAGGCCTTTCATGCTGTTTCTAGACTTTGGACTTTTGCGATTATCATTTCTGGAATAACGGCAGTACTGGTTGTACTGGTGACTCTGGTCTTCTTGCGTAACTCAATTCTAGGGCCCCTTGAACGTATTGAATCATTTGTCAGCGCTATCGCCAGCGGAGATTTCAAAGCTAAGCTTGAAGGAAAATTCAAAAGTGAAATTAAAAACCTTGCTGACGGCATTCAGATTATGGTCAGTGACCTAAAAAATAAACTCGGTTTCTCGCAAGGCATGCTCGACGGGATGACAGTTCCCTGCCTGATCTCTGATACTGATGCAAATATATCTTACCTTAACCAGCCGCTTTGCGAATTACTGGAGAGCGGCAGTTCCTGCGAAAGCTGGGTCGGACGTCCGGTAAAAGAACTGTTACAGGCCCCTCAGGGAGAAAGAGGCATACTAAGCCGTTGTCTTGAGGACAAAGAAGCTATACTCAATGTCGAACGCTGCTGGAAAACAAAGAAAAACAACTTCCGAGATGTACGAATTGATGCTGCTCCGCTCTACGACCTCGACAATAAATTAATCGGTGGATTTGCCATAATCGTTGACCTGTCCGAGATGAAAGCCAAGGAAAAGCAAATCAATGAACAGCACAAAGTAATGGTTGAAATAACGGAGAAAGCCCAGTCTATATCACAATACCTCACCAAGGGTGCATCCGAGATAGAGACTCAGGTTGATCAAGTGAGCTCAAACACAGAGAAACAATTTGACCGCATTGAATACTCATCACAAGCCATCACTGAGATGAACCAGACCCTTATGCACTCTGTTAGCAATGCGGAAAATGCCGCTGTCCAAGCTAAATCTACTAGGAAACGTGCGGAACAAGGCATGCAGACCATGACCGAAACAAGTGTTGCAATTAATCAGTTACAAACCCTATCAGATAAGGTCATGGAAAATATGAAACAACTTGGCGACCACAGCCAATCCATCGGTGGAATTATCGGTGTAATTAATGATATTGCCGACCAGACAAACCTGCTGGCCCTTAATGCCGCAATTGAAGCCGCACGAGCAGGTGAAGCTGGACGCGGGTTCGCGGTTGTAGCGGATGAAGTCCGCAAACTTGCCGAGAAAACGATGCAATCCACCAAAGAAGTTGAAATGGCGATCAAAAGTATTCAGGCTTCAGCTCAATCAAACATTGCTAACACGGACCAGACAGTTGAAGCTGTAGAACATGCCAGCGGACTGGTTGGAAAATCAGTACAGGCTTTTCAGGAAATCTCCGGGATGTCGGTAGATACTGCCACTGAAATTGAAAAAATTGCTTATGCAACAGACCAGCAGTCTGAAGCACACGGCCAGATTCATAAAAGTGTAGAGGACCTGAAAATGCTTGCCGGAGAGACTAAAGCTGACATGCAGAAGTCGGCAAAATCAATAACCTCTCTGGCTAGGACAGCTCAGGAACTAGAAAAACTGATCGAAAGACTTAGCAACGCCGCCGGAATTTAATTCCATCCACACAATAAAAAACCGCCCTGCTCCACTAAGGAACAGGGCGGTTTTTCAATTCATTTGATAAGAATAGATTACGTCAAACTATCCATGATATTCTCAAGGCGGTGAGCTTCAGATTCCAGAATAGTGTCACCAAGCTTCTCATCCGTAACCTCAAAAGGGTCACCGAGTATAATTTTACACGGCTTAAACGGCTTTGGTAATTCAAACCTGTCCCAAGAGTTATGGAAAACCACAGGATTGGCAGGATAAGCCCGCATGGGAATTATAACCGCTCCGGTTTTTTGGGCAATAGCCAGAATACCGGGTTTAACTTCATGGCGCGGACCTTTGGGACCGTCCATGGTAATAGCTCCGATCTTACCCTGCTTACGCATCACCCGCGCAACACCAAGCATTGCTTTCAGGCCGCCACGGGTGGATGAACCACGGGCAACTTCATACCCGATGCGCTCCAGCACCTCAGTTATGATCTGTCCATCTTTACTGTCGCTGGCCATTGTTACCAGCGGCAGTTTTTTGAGAAACCCCACCCCGATCAGACTGAACAATTCATTATGCCACAATGCCAGCATTAACGGTTTGCCCTGCTTATGGAGTGAGAGAACCCTTTCATATCCATGTATCTCAAAGCGCATGGACCGCACCCACCAGCGATATAAAAAAGCCACATGCGGCGCAAAGATGACAGGATCAATCTTGATCTTCATGACTAATCATTATCCTGAAACTGCATGTTGTAAAGCTTGATATACAACGGGCATTTTTTCAGAAGCTCTTTATGGGTTCCCTTAGAAACAATTCTGCCTTTTTCCATAACCACAATAACGTCAGCGGAAAGAACAGTGGAAAGCCTATGGGCAATCACGATGCTTGTCCTATCCTTCATGAGGTTCTCCAGTGCCATCTGAACGATACGCTCGGCCTCGGTATCAAGAGCGCTGGTGGCTTCATCAAGAATCAGCAATGGCGGGTTTTTGAAAAGCGCACGGGCAATGGTCAGCCGTTGCTTCTGTCCTCCGGAAAGACGAACTCCGCGTTCGCCGACTATGGTATCATATCCTTCAGGAAGCTTAGAAATGAATTCATGGGCAAAGGCAGTTTCAGCGCATTCACGCACATTGTCAGAGTCATAATCAACACTCACATAGGAGATATTATCACGTACACTGGCGTTGAATAGAAAAGTATCCTGAGAAACCATGCCTATATTCAAGCGCAGAGACTTAAGTGTATATTCATTCACATGCCTGCCGTTGAGTATTATTTCACCCTGCTGGCAGTCATAAAAACGGGGAATAAGATTGACCAGAGTAGTTTTGCCAGATCCGCTGGGGCCGACTATGGCGACTTTCTGTCCGGCCTCAACATCGAGATTGATGTCGTTGAGCACAGGATATTCAGAAGAAGTATAGCTGAAAGTTAAATTTTTAATTTCCAGCTTTTTGAATTCATTTTCCAGTTCAATATCGCCGCCCTTCTCAACATTGATTTCAGGAGAATCAAGAATCTCGAAAACCCTTTCCGCACCGGCAAGAGCGCGTTGAATGGCAATGTTGGAGGTATTCATCTTTTTGATCGGCTCATATAGCATTACCAGCGCGGCGATAAAGGAGAAAAACGTACCCGGAGTAGAATGGCCTTCAATTACCTGTGAACCGCCATACCAAAGCACAAGACCGATACCGAATGCGCCGACAACTTCCATGATGCGGGAAGAAAGTTCACTGTTAAGCACTTCCTTGATGGCTATTGTTACAAGACGGTTGTTCTCGCCCTCAAATTTATCTGTTTCACGCTTTTCATTTGCAAAAGCCTTAATTACTTTTACGCCGCTGAACGACTCCTGTAGCAAAGCATTGATGTCTGAAATTTTGCTCTGGTTCTTACGGCCAAGCTTGCGCAGTTTACGCCCGAAATAAAAAAACGGATAAATAGCCAATGGAAGAACAAGCACAGCAAAAGTAGCCAGATATGGATCGCGGTAAAAAACCAGTCCAATCAGACAAATAATTGTGCAGGCCTCTCGGATCATCATAATGAATGAAGGCAGACTTGCCCGAATCTGAATTACATCGTTCAGAATTCGGGACATAAGCATACCAACCTGACTTTCCTCAAAGAAATCCATTGGCAGACAGATAATCTTATTAAAAAGATCATTTCTCAAACGCTCAAGAACCAGCAAACCAGTGCTGTTCATGAGGTATGTCTGTAAAAATCTGAAAACACCTTTGACCAGCATGACCACCACAAATGCGATTGGAACCAGTTTCAGGGCTTCACGGTCTTTATTGATGAAGATATCATCCATGGCCGGCTGAATCAGATATGCTGTGGCGGCGGTGGCGGCCGCTACTATCCCCATAGAAATAAAAGCAATAAAAATCTTGGTCTTATAGGGTCCGAAATATGAAAGACACCGCTTGATAAGGTGTTTGTTTCTCAGATAGCTATATTTTTCACCTTTAGGCAAATTTAACTCCTTTATTATGGCTGAACGCCGATTGCGCTATTTCCTTACTTGTCATTGCAAGCAACCGCAAGTGTCTATTCTGCAAAGATAGGAAATATCAATATGTTTACTAAGAACCGATTTGATTAATCGATTTGACCGCAAAGCAGAGCCTGTGATTCAAATCAAAATTAAGGAGAATTAGAATGTCAGTAAAAATAGATTGTAAAGGACTCCCTTGTCCCCAGCCTGTATTAAAATGCAAGAACGCTATCGAATCCGATAACCCCGCAAAAATTAAAATCATTGTAGACAATGAAGCGGCAAAAGAGAATGTGTCCCGTTTCATGGGAACCAAGGGATACGAGGTCAGTATCAAGGAAAAAGACGGAGCCTTTGTCGTTAAAGGTAAAAAAGATGTTTCCGAATCTGCAGACAAACAGGAATGTGAAGTCTGCGAAGTCATGAGCGTCGAAGAAATTGCTCAGGTAGGCAGCAAGACTCTTGTTTTTCTTAACAGCGAATTTCTTGGAAGCGGTGATGATAAGCTCGGCGCAGGACTGATGTTCAATTTCCTTTCCACCCTGCCCGAACTTGGTGATTCCCTCTGGCGGATTATCATGGTCAACAGTGCTGTCAAACTCGCCACTGAAGGGCACAAATGTCTTGAAAAAATACAAAATCTCGAAAAATCAGGCGTATCCGTCCTCGTTTGCGGAACCTGCCTCGACCATTTTGGTTTGCTCGACAAAAAACAGGTCGGTGAGACTACAAATATGCTTGATGTCGTCACCAGCCTCCAGCTTGCCACTAAGGTCATAAAAGCTTAAGAGAATGCCTCCGGCGGCCCTTCGGATAGCCTATGGGCTATCCCTGCCGGGGCATTAAACCCTTTCGAAGGGTTTAAGAATCCCAAATCCTTTTAGCGAGTTTCGCTACTGGCATTTATCAATTTTGCCAGTTCGAAGATTTTGCTATATTTTGGGATTACACTCTTTAACGCTTGAGACATAATGACTGAAAAATCCACTATACGACTTAATAAATATATTGCCTCTGCCGGGCTTGCTTCCCGGCGCGGGGCAGATGATCTTGTCCAGAACGGTAAGGTTAAAATTAACGGCAAGCTTGCTGATTCCCCCGGTATTCAGGTTGATCCTGAAAATGACAGCGTGGAAGTAAACGGCAAAATTGTTCAGCATGAGAAGAAATCCACAGAAATCTATATCCTGCTCCATAAAACAATCGAGACCGTAACCACAGCCAAAGACCCTCAGGGCCGCAAGACAGTTCTAGACCTGCTCCCGGCAGAGATTGTCAAACGCAGAGTGTTTCCCGTTGGAAGGCTTGATTTTTATTCTGAAGGTCTGCTCTTGCTCACCACTGACGGCGAGCTTTGCAACCGCATGACCCACCCGAAATGGCACCTGCCCAAAATCTACCATGTAACCATCCGTGGTAAACTTTCTGAAAAAGAAATTTCGGTCATGCAGAACGGCATGTTCTTAGATGACAAGGGGGAACTTCTCGCTCCTGTCAAGATCAAGGCCATCTCCGAGATCGGCGACACAACCAAATATGAAATGGAACTGCGCCAAGGTATCAATAGGCAGATTCGCCGGATGTTCGGTGAATTTAATAAAACTATCCTGCGCCTTAAAAGAGTGCGTCAGGGCCGTGTTGATCTGGGAGATCTCAAGCCCGGTAAATGGCGCGAACTGAATGCTAAAGAACTTACCATGCTGAAAAAAGATTTAAAAATGAAATAAAAAAAAGGCCCGGATTTGATACTCAAATCCGGGCCTTTCAGATTATTTAATAACATCACTTAATTTTTGTATTATCTTCAACTTCCACGCCTTCAGGCGGTGAGAACTGAAACTGGTTGCCATCGACCGCAGGATCGATTTCAATATTGCTCATGTATACTTCGTTACCGTTACCGTAAAAGTCTACCACCAGCACCTTCCGCATCATTTTCTTTTCCGGGTCAATCCAGACATAGGCCAGTACCATTCCTGTTTCCGGCTCCAGAGGCATCAGCTTCAGTTTGATCAACCCATTGTCATCGCCCTGATTTTCAACCACAAAATCTTCTTCAAGCTTGGCTTGGCCAGAAATGAATTTAATCATTGTCTTGGAGTTGAATAGCTGTTTTGTATGATACTTCAGGGCCAATTTATCTTCCGGGAAATAATCCCATACAATTGATTCACCGACAATCAAAAGCTCCGGTTCCGGCTTCACAGATTCCCAGCGTAGCAGAGAAGGCTGTTTGAAGACAATTTTACCGGAGCGAACATCCTGTTCTTTACTTGCGGCATTAGTCAAAGTCTGGGTAAAATCGGCACTGAATGTTTTAATCGAGTCGTATGTTTTTTGAATCTCGGCGGTCAATTCATCAGCAGTGGCAATAGAACTGAACGAAAGCATCACCGAGATAGCAAGAAGTAATATCCTGAATCTCATTATTCTCCTCGTGAATTCGGGTTCATCTACAAAAACAGTCTTAACCCTTTTGGATTGATTATGAAAGTACAACCTGTATCACAAATTTCTCGCCGTCTGATCGAAGCCGAACTTTATGGCGAACTATACGAAACCATGACCGAAAAATTCGGCCGGGAAAAGGCTCTGCAAGTCATAACTGATAACTTGCAAAAATCAGCCCGTAAAGCAGGCAAAAATTTTGCAGCCGATGTTAGCACCCCAAATCTGGAGCATTTTGCCACTGTAGTCGAAATCTGGAAAAAAGATAATGCCATCGAAGTTGAGGATATTTCCATTAAAGGCAACGAATTGACAATAAAAGTGATTCGCTGCCGCTATCAGGAATCATATCGTGAGATGGGACTTCCGGATGAACTCTGTACACTGCTATCCTGTTCACGCGACGAACCCTTCGCCACAGGCTACAGCGAAAGACTGAACATGATCCGTGAGACAACCCTAGCTGAAGGAGGACCATGCTGTCCCTTTAAATTCATCTGGAGCGAATAACTACCCTAATTCCATAGATTTCTCTACCCCTTCATAGCAACGCATTAATTGATAATATTTTTTACTCTCAATAATTATCCGCACAAACCGAAAGTCCGTAAGATCTTCACGATCCTACGGACTTAAATATTGTATTACTTAACCATGCTACATGCCATGCAGAATAAAGGTATTGATGTGGCTGGTTCTGATTGTAAGCATCAATCTTTAGTAACTAAAACAATTCTGGGCTTGCTGCCGTCTTGCGGGCCGAGAATTCCGTCCTGCTCCATCTGTTCGATGAATCTTGCTGCACGGTTGAATCCAATCCTGAATCTACGTTGCAGCAAAGAGATTGAAGCCTTGCCCTGCTCCATGACGAACTGAACTGCCTCGTTGTAGACCGGATCATCAGATTCACCCGGCATTGATCCGGGACCTGCTCCGGTTGACGAAGGTTCTTTCCACTCGCTGAAATCCAGCTCGAAATCCTGCGGACATTTCTGTTTCCAGAAATCCACTACACCCTTAATTTCGTCATCTTCAACCAGTGCGCCATGCAGTCTGCGCAATTTAGAACCGCTGGGTTTAAAAAGCATGTCACCACGGCCGAGCAGCTTCTCAGCGCCAACCATATCAAGAATGGTTCTTGAGTCGTGTTTGGATGTCACCTGAAAAGAAATACGGGTCGGGAAGTTTGCCTTGATCAGACCGGTAACAACGTCTACCGAAGGACGCTGGGTGGCGATGATAATATGAATCCCGGCCGCACGCGCCAGCTGCGCCAGACGAACAATGCTGATTTCTACATCCTTGCCGGCAGTAAGCATAAGGTCTGCAAGCTCGTCAACAATGATTACCAGATACGGCATCGGTTCAAGATCTTCCAACTCCTCGGGAAGCTCCTCTCCAGACTTGGCCAGCTTCTCATTATAACTGGCTATGTTGCGCACACCCAAACGGGCCATATTCTCATAACGCTTGTCCATCTCGAAAACAGCCCACTCCAACGCGGACTTGGCAAGAGCCATATCGGTCACCACCGGATGTACGAGGTGCGGCAGGCTGGCATAGACAGCAAGTTCTATGCGTTTAGGGTCAATAAGCAGCAGCTTAAGCTCTTCCGGCCCTGCTTTGTAGAGCATGGACATGAGCAGTCCGTTCAAGCAAACACTTTTACCGGCCCCGGTGGCCCCGGCAACAAGCAGGTGCGGCATTTTGGCCAGGTCAGCGGAGACAGGTTCTCCCTGTATATCCTTACCCAGAGCCATTGTCAGAGGAGATTTGGCCTTGGTAAAGCAGCTGTGTTCGAAAATTTCGCGTAGATATACGGTCTGACGGTTGTCGTTGGGAATCTCGATACCAACAGAGTCCTTACCCGGAATTGGAGCCTCAATACGCACCGCTGTAGCTTTTAGAGCCAGCGCAATGTCATCAGTCAGGTTGGCTATCTTGCTGACCTTCACGCCGGGAGCCGGACGGAATTCAAACATGGTAACAACAGGTCCGGGAGTTACCTTTTGGATCTCGCCGTCAATGTTGAAATCATTTAAGCAAATCTTTAAGGCCTCGGTCTTTTCGTCTAGATCTTTGGGATCAAATTGAATTCCGGCAACCTTGGGTTCGGATAAAAAGTCGAGAGCTGGAAAATCAGTACTTGTATCAATCTTCTTGGCTTTGGGCTTTTTGGGCTTAGCTTTTGCTTTTGGATTTTCATTTTTGGACGATTCACGTTTAAATGGCTTAAGGACCAGAAGCCCGTCCTCTTCCTCGGCATCAGCATCCACAATATCCTGCCCTGCGGCTAGTTCCTTCTCAGCTTCGCGGTTGGCTTCAGCTTCAGCCTTGGCCTTTTTACGCTTCGCACGCTTTACAGCCTGTTCTGCTTTCATGCGCTTGGTTTTACGTTCCAGCCTCTCTTTATTCTTAAGAAAAATATCAGTAAGCAAAGAACGCATGCGCTTGCCGATGGCAGCCCAGCTGAGGTTAAGAGTCAGCTGAATACCCGCCAGAGTCATGAACATCCAGAATAGGAATGCTCCTACCGGCTTAAGATATTTGAAGGACCATTTAGAAAGTATTTCACCAATGAAACCACCATCATGAATGAGCAATGTCTCCTGAAATGAAACCAACCAAGGGTGTGAAGCCCATGCCAGCATACACACATAGAGCAGCACAAGTCCTGTCCAACGCCACCAAGGCTGGCGCAAGGCGCTTATAAAAGCAGTAATTCCTAAAAAAAGAAAATAAAAGGGAAACAGCCACGAACCGAGACCGAGCATTTCAACAAGAATTCCTGCGGCATAAGATCCTGCCGGACCGATCATGTTCTTGACTTTCCAGTTGCTGCTGACGGCCTGATTTAAGGTCGGGTCACCCGGATGATAGGAGTACATGCTTATAAAAAGAAATACGGCTAAAAAAATCCAGAACATGCCGCAAATCTCTTTTGCGAATTTTCCGCTGGGCAGTGTCACATCCTCCGTTTAATGCCGGAAAGGGGCTGATATCAGAAATCAATTTTCGGGGAGCCTTAGGCCCCCCGAAACAAGTCATAAATCTAATTACTTTTCACGTCCGAGATATTCACTGGAACGTGTGTCGACTTTGATCTTGTCACCTTCGTTGATGAACAGGGGGACGTTGATACCCAGTCCGGTTTCGAGGGTAGCAGGCTTGGTTGCGTTACTTACGCGGTCGCCCTGAATGCCGGGATCAGTCTGGGTTACTTCAAGAATTACGGAAGCAGGCAGATCAACTCCGATAACTTCGCCGTTGTAAAGAAGGGCCTTATTGGTTTCGCCTTCTTTCATAAAGCCACCGGCATTTGCAATAACATCAACGGGGACAGTCATCTGCTCATATGATTCAAGATCCATGAGAACGTAGTCTGCACCTTCTTTGTAGAGGTACTGCATTTCTTTGGTAGCCATATCAGGCTTCTTAACTTTTTCACCGGAGCGGAAAGTCTGGTCGGTGATACGTCCTGTAAACATGTTTCTCAGCTTGGTGCGGACAAATGCGCCGCCCTTACCGGGTTTGAAATGCTGAAATTCAACAATTTCATAAGGTTTACCATCAATCTCAATTTTAAGTCCGTTTCTAAAATCTTTAGTAGAAATCATAATTTCCTCCAATAAAATATTCTTTGCAGAGAGGCAAAAGTCGCAATCAGTCGCAACTCCGCTATTTATTCAGCTGTCACGTGTGTAAACAATGCTTGAACGGCCAAGGCATAGCTCATTATTCCAAATCCGGCAATTACTCCAATGCACTGTTTTCCCATAAAACTTTTCTGCCGTACCGGATCTTCAGTCCGTGCCCAGATATTGCTTATGTGGACTTCCACACACGGAACGTCAATCCATGCAAGACAATCCGCCAGAGCAAGACTGGTATGTGTATAGGCCCCTGCGTTGAAAACGACACCATCTATGCCGTCTTCGCGGGCTTTTTCCAGCCTGTCTATCAAAGCGCCTTCAGAATTTGACTGGAAAAATTCCAATGTAATTTCATCTGCCCTCTCCCCCATTATAACCTTGAGATGATCGGGAATATCTTCAATTTTATCAGAGCCATAAATCTCAGGCTGACGTTTACCGACATAACCGAGATTGGGTCCGTTCAAGATCAGGAAAGTTTTCATATAATCCACCTATTTTAAATGAATGTTATGGAAAATATTCTTGCCATGGATGCTTAGCTTGACTAGCCTCAATAAATAAGTGAATTAGTCAGGTTTAAGCAAACACGAATAATCAAGGACAATTCCTTATGGATAATACACTGACACTAATTAAAACAGTTTATGAGATCAATCAGCTTGAAGAACTTGCAGCGCCTCAAATCATTCTGGCCGGACGCTCCAATGTAGGTAAATCCTCGCTGATCAACTGCCTTGCTAATCAGAAAAAACTGGCAAAAATCAGTTCCACGCCTGGAAAAACCCGCAGCCTCAACTACTACGAAGTAAATCCACATGGATACTATCTGGTGGATCTACCCGGCTATGGATATGCTCGCTGCTCAAAAACAGAACGAGCCAAATGGGCTAAATTAATTGATAAGTACATGCTGGACAATCCTCATGTCACAGCAGCGGCAGTACTTCTGGACAGCCGCCTCAGCCCGCAGCAGAATGATCTTGATCTGATATCCTACTTCAAACACTGCAACGTTCCCATCATTCCGATCATGACCAAATCGGACAAGACCAAGCAGAAAGACCGGGCCAAGGTTCAGCATAAGTGGGAAGATATCCTGAAAGTCAAGCCGCTTTGTGTTTCCAGCAAAACCGGCATGAACCGCACCAAACTCTGGAATCTGCTTGATGTAACAGCAATGCCTGAACTGGCTAATGTTGAAGAACAGGCGGAATAGGAAAATTAAAATATCCGGTTAAGTGCATTCCACCATCCGGTGGAATGCACTTTTTTATTATCCCTTAAATTTAGTCAGGTACTTGCTGAAATGTTCCGGCACCAGAACCCACGCTATTCGGAAAAGAGCCAGTGAACTGACGAGAATATTCCCAAGCCACGCAGCTACTATAGGCGGCAATGCTCCACTATCCCCTGCAGATGCACCCACCATGAACAGAACGTAGTAAACAAAAACCAAAGACAGCCCAACCCCGATATTGATATAGATATTCTCAGTGATGGTTATCAGTGCCAGCGAAACCAGAGCCATGGTCAATAATGAAAAAGCATAAGACCATTTGGTGTGCCATGCAGTAATCAGGCGATCAACACTGGAGCCGGATAACTTAAGCTGTTCAATAACCTGATCAAGCTGCCATAGCGGCAACTGGGCAGGATCAATATCCGGATCAACAACTTTAAACACATCAAGATTCAACTTGATGGGCATTGTAAATATCGGATGCTCTTGCGAAGTGAAACTGTCCGGGCTGAGTTCAACTGCGTTCTCAAGTTTCCAGCCGTATTTACTGCTGACCTCAGCACTCTCAGAAGTTATCACGCGTTTAATTTCGCCATTATTGTCAGCGAATTCATAAACAGTAATACCTTTTGCCCGGTTCCCAAACGGCATGACTTCCTTGGCCTCCACCACGAAACGTCCTTCTTTGAGCCAGATATTCTTGAGCACACGCTTATCAAGCATGCTTTTGCGCACGTCTTCTTTCCAGATGCGGTATGCTTCCTGCTCACCATAAACTCCGATAACCTGTGAAAACAGCAGCTGTCCGAATGACCAGATTATGGCATAGATCACAAAAAATCTAAAAAACCACGCAAGAGACAAACCTCCGGTGCGCAGGGCCAGAAGCTCTTTACTGCGGGCCATGACGCAAAGCTGCACAATCATGGAGATCAGGAAAACCGCAGGAAGAATCTGGGAAAAGATGAGTGGCATCTTGACCAAAAAATACTTCAGTATTGTGCCAATTCCCAAGCCAGCTTCAATAAAATCATCCAGACGGTCGAAAAGGTCTGACAGCAGATATATTCCGGTTCCAACTCCAAGACAGACGCACATAAGAAAAATATTCTGCTTCAACACATATGAGGCAAGATATCCCGGAAGAAGTCTACGAATCATTTTTCTTCCTCCTGAGTTTCTTCAGGAACGGAATCCTGATGCTGAACGAATGCTCCATAACCGCCATCTTAAGTAGGAATACAGAAATAAAGGCAAACGAAACATTGGGCAGCCAAAGACCGATAACCGGGGTCAACACTCCGCTTTCACCAAAGCTTACACCGAGGGAAAGCATGGTGTAATATACGAGAAAAAGGCCCATTGAAATCAAAAGTCCATACTGCTGCTTAAGCCCCCTGAAAATACAGGCAATAGGCATTGCGAACATGCCGAGCACCAAACAGGCAACAGGTAATGCCAATCTTTTTTGAACCTCAACCTGAACTTTTTTAAAGAACCCTGGTTCAATATCCCCTGCTCGATCTCCGGCCCGGCTGATGCGGATAAGTTTTTCCCAAGACATCTCCTTAGGGCGCAATTCATCAACATCATAACCCTTAAGGATATTTGCAAGCGGGATACGCACATCATAATTCTTGAACTTCAGAACGCTGAGCTGTTCCCTTTCCTGCTGATAGATACGCCCGTTTTCAAGATGAATAAGCAAACGGCCCATCATAGGATCAGTACGGATTTCACCGAGCGGAGCCACAATGGTTGCAGTCATTTCCTTACGGGTATTGTCGCGTACAAAAACTGAGCGCATGATTCCGTTTTTATCATCAACCCCTTCTGCATAGAAGACCAGTCCGGGAAAATTTTTATTAAATACTCCCGGCTGAATTGCCAACTGGCTTTGGGTTCGCGCTAATTCCATAAGTGAATTACGGAAATTCTCCGTCCCCCACGAAAGACCGTAAAGAGAAAAATAAAAGTCAGCCCCGGTACAGAGCAGACAAAAAATAATCGGTGCAGGCAGCAGTCTGTATAAGCTCAATCCACCTGATTTAAGAGCAGTTATCTCGTTATCGGCATTCATTCTCAGGAAAGTAAGAAAAATCGAAAGCATTGTTGCTATCGGAGTGAGAAGAAGCAGGAAAAAAGGACACAGATACATGAACAGCTTGGCCAGCCCCAATGCGCTTATGCTCTGGCCCATGAACAGGTCCCGGAATTGGAGCAGCCGTCCGATGAGGATCAAGCCCATGAACCCTGAAATACTTAGGGTAAATATGGATAAGAGTTCTTTAAAAATATTGCGATGAAGAAGCTTCAATTTAGTTCCCGCAAAATATGCAGACAAAAAATTAATCAGAATGGGCAGATTTTCAGCCCGTCACATGAAATAGAACAGGATAATGTGCCGAAAAATTAGCAAACAGGCGCTTTTCCGTTGTTTTCCTTATAAAAACGTTCCATAAATTCCATATCCTTCGGGGAAAGGTTGAATCGCATGGCGGCCTCTTCAAGCAATGATTTCAAAGGTTTTCCGGTTTCTTCATGCTGGTCTGAAATCCATTTGATAGCTTTTCTGGTCAGCTCACATGGAGGCACGATGGTAGTCATATATTATATCCTTGTTTAAGACGTAGTTGATTAATATTTATCAGTACACCAGCTTGCCGCCCCTTGCAACTTTGTGCAGGCTGGCTTACCCAATGCGGATAATTTGAAAATCGTTCCGGAACTCCCGGCAATTATAAGGAAAGAAGAATGACATCACTATTTACTGCTGCTATTTTAGGCATTGTTGAAGGACTTACTGAATTTCTTCCGGTTTCAAGCACCGGACACCTGATTATTACCGGACACCTACTCGGGTTTACCGGGGAAAAGGCCGCTTCTTTTGAAGTTGCCATTCAGCTCGGGGCAATCCTGGCTGTAGTTGTACTCTACTGGTCGCGATTCTGGGGTCTGCTTTTCCCGGTCCCGAACCAGAAATTTTCAGGAATCCGCGGTCTGTATCTTCTCTTCCTGACCAGTCTTCCGGCATCAGTTCTTGGTTTACTGACCCACGACTTCATTAAACAACACCTGTTCAATCCATATACTGTCGCTTGGGCACTCGGTGTCGGGGCAATTATGATATTAATAGTTGAAAAAAAAGATCTCCGCCCTAACTGTTATACTCTTGATGAAGTTACCCCGAAACTGGCTCTGGGCATCGGATGCTTCCAGTGTCTCGCACTCTGGCCCGGATTTTCCCGCTCCGCAGCAACAATAATGGGCGGTATGCTGCTCGGAGCAAAACGCAAAATAGCTGCCGAGTACTCTTTCATAGCGGCTGTACCGATCATGTTCGCCGCCACAGGTTATGACATGCTTAAGAGTTATAAGCTGTTCACCATGGCCGATATGCCTTTTCTGGCAGTTGGCTTTATTGTTTCTTTCCTTTCTGCCTGGGCAGCAGTAAAAGGTTTTATTTATCTGCTAGGCAAACTTACCCTGCGTCCTTTCGCATATTACAGATTAGCCATTGCCCCGCTGGTGCTTTTCTTCTGGTCATAGGCTGAAGATTTGCCCATAATTTCAAGGTGCTCAAAAAAAAAGTTTAAAAAAATATAATTTTTTACTTGCCAAGCATAAGGAGAATGTATAGAAACACTCCTCGTTGGGCAGGAAGCCCAGCCCACAAAAGTGGCGAGGTAGCTCAGTTGGTTAGAGCATGCGGCTCATATCCGCAGTGTCGGGGGTTCAATTCCCTTCCTCGCTACCAGGATTATCCCAAGGCTCTGCAATTTTTGCAGAGCCTTTTCCTTTTTATAAATCCGTATATAATTACTACAATGTTTTTAAACATTTTTCCTTGCAAAGTGTTGCAATGTTATATAAATGCTTTCCTCGTTGGGCATGAAGCCCAGCCCACAAAAATGGCGAGGTAGCTCAGTTGGTTAGAGCATGCGGCTCATATCCGCAGTGTCGGGGGTTCAATTCCCTCCCTCGCTACCAGCGATTATCCCAAGGCTCTGCAATTTTTGCAGGGCCTTTTCCTTTTCTCCTCATTTTTTTAATATATAATTATTATACTGATTTTTTTTACATTTTTTACTTGCCAAGCGAAGCAAGGTTGTATAAACACTGTCCTCGTTGGACAGGAAGTTCAACCCACAAAAGTGGCGAGGTAGCTCAGTTGGTTAGAGCATGCGGCTCATATCCGCAGTGTCGGGGGTTCAATTCCCTTCCTCGCTACCAGGATTATCCTAAGGCTCTGCAATTTTTGCAGAGCCTTTTCTTTTGCCTGAACAAAACCTTCCCCTTAAATTTTCTTCCTCATTTATTTAAGTGAATCATTTGCAATGATATCCCTTTCTGATATCACTAGGATTATATACCAAAAACAGAGGATTCTAAATTTGTTGAACTCAATATCCCCAACTGCACGTTTTGAACGACAGAGGAAGATTTTGTTTTCGATAATATTATGCTCATTCGCTATTATCGCTACAACGCTTATCGTTCCTGAAAAATGTTTTGCCGCGATAAATCTTGAAAAAGTGACCTTGCAACTCAAATGGTTTCATCAATTTCAATTTGCCGGATATTATACCGCCCTTGAAAAGGGCTACTATGAAGATGAAGGGCTAGATGTCTCCATTATTGAAAGGGATCTGCGACAGAATCCAATAGATCTTGTACTGGAAGGAACTGCTGACTTCGGGGTCAGCAATTCAGAAATTCTTCTTGAGTACCTTCAAGGGAAAGAAGTAGTACTGTTGGCATCCATCTTTCAACATTCCCCGCTTATTTTTATTTCCAAAACGCAACCCCTAATTCACTCAGTACAGGGACTCAAGGGCAAAACAGTATTAATGAATACGACTTCCCAGGAAATCGAACTGAAAGTCATGCTGGACATTCATAATGTTTCTCTGGACGACATTAAGCTTATTGACCGATTTGCCGTTCCGGAAGACTATTTTGACCCAACAATAGATGTTATCGCAGCCTACACCACCAACCAACCATATTACTTTAAAAAAGAAAACGTACCCTACTCCATAATCTATCCATACACACACGGAGTTGATTTCTATGGAGATACTCTTTTCACTTCCCGCCATCAGATTCAGGAACACCCGGATCGGGTAAATAAATTTCTGCGGGCCAGCCTGAAAGGCTGGCAATACGCTCTGGCACATCCGGACGAGATAATTGAAGTCATTATGGATAAATTCGGTTCTTTAAAATCCAGGGAACACCTTAAATATGAAGCCGAAACAATTCAGAACCTTATTTTGCCTGATTTGGTGCGTATCGGATACAGTAACCCCGTTCGCTGGCAGCGGATAGGTGAAGAGTTTAAAAAACAAGGGTTGGTAAAACAAACTAAAGACCTGACAGATTTCTTTTATAATCCAACTGAGGGCAAAGTAACAATCAAGCAAGAAACTGCTTTTATTGCAGCAGCAATTTTCGGTTCAGCAATGCTTGTCCTCCTTGCTTCAATTTATGTAGCCGGAAAACTCAAACATGAAATAAAGACCCGCCTTGAGATTGAAAAAAAACTCAAAGAAAGCGAAAAATATTACCGTAGCATCTTTGAAAACACCGGAACAGCCATAATTATTTACACTTTAGAAAACTGTATAATCAAGAAATGCAATGAGCAATACGCAGAACTTTGCGGAGTGCCTCGTGAGGAAATTGAAAACAAAAGAAAAGTATCTGAATTTATCGCTGATGAAGACTCTAAGCGACTACGTGGATATACCAAAGACAATTTTTTAAACAAAAACAGCGCCCCTAAGTCCTTCGACTTTAAATTTGTAAGAGCTAACGGTGAGATTCGCAATGTTCACGCCAACACTGAAATCATCAACGGCAGCACAAATTGTATCGGATCACTTATAGACATGACCGAAAAAGTAAAAACACAGGAATTGCTGATCCAGACGGAAAAAATGATCTCTGTAGGTAGCCTTGCTGCCGAAATGGCCCACGAAATAAACAACCCGTTAGCGGGTATTTTACAGGCGGTGCAGAATATCCACCGCAGAATATCAGCAGATTCCCCCGCAAGCGTCACGGCTGCAGAAAAACACGGTTGTACCTGCGAACAGATTAGCGCTTTTCTGGAGGATAGGGACGTTCTCAGGATGCTTGGTACTATTCAATCCGCAGGGGAACGTGCAGCAAATATTGTGTGGACCATGCTTAACTTTGCTCGTCGGAATGATGAAGGACAGAGCAGTTGCGATTTGAACCAGATTTTTGATGACATTACGAACATCATTACCCGCGACTATCACCTAAATACCAAACACTACTTCAAACACACAAAAATAATCAAGGAATACCAGGAAAACATTGATAAAATAAGCTGCCAGCGAATTGAGATAGAACAGGTGCTGCTCAACCTTATCAAAAATGCAGCATACGCGACAAATCAAATAGCTGAGTATAGACAACCCATCATAACACTAAGAACAAGAACAGATGACAAATTCATAATCGCTGAAGTTGAAGACAACGGACCGGGAATGACTTCGGAAGTAAAGCGACGGGTTTTCGAGCCTTTCTTTACAACGAAATCTCCTGGCATAGGAACCGGACTTGGGCTTTCAGTTTCATATTTCATAATAACCCAAAACCACGGCGGACTATTTGAAATAGATACTGAAATTGGAAAAGGTTCAAAATTTACTATCAAAATTCCCAGAGCATAGCCGAAACCATGACAAAAAAATTTATCCTTTTATTGGCACTATCTTTAATGACCTGCTCGGCCTGCACAAGCAGGCCGGTACTCTATCCTAATGCCCAGTACAAACAGGCAGGAGAAGCTAAAGTTTCGGAAGATATTGAGTACTGTATGGAATTTGCGGAAAAAAGCGTAGGTAAGGACTCCAGAGGGAAAACTTCTGTAAAAACCGGAGTGCAAAGCGGTTTAATTGGCGGGGCCATAGGTTTGGGGATTGGAATTGTAACAGGTAGTCCGGGGACTTCTGCATTGGCCGGAGCGGCCGGCGGAGCTGCTGGAGGAGCAGTGGGCGGAGCAGTACGTGATAATTCCAACTCGTTATACAAGAATTTTGTTGAACGCTGTCTACGAGAAAAAGGATATGAACCTATGGGCTGGAAGTAATCTCAGAACTTAAAATCCCTCGTGAACGGGAATATATTTGGAAATGATTTTAAGATATGTCCCGTCCTGTTTCATTTTTTTCAGCTCGGTATTTACTTTTATAAAAGGTACAGGACTTTTTTTCCTGGAAAAAGCCAAATATGTATCTGACTGGGAATAGACCAGCGGTAAACCATTCAAGGGATTTATCACCGCCTCAAGTTTTCCCAATAAATTGTGCTCGTTCAAATAACTAATTGCCGGATAATAATCCGCAAAGAAAAAATCAATTCTGCCTAAAAGCAGTTTTTTGATATTGAGATCAATATTGGGAACATCTTCGATTCTTTTGAATTTTCCTTGTTTTATAGCTGTGTCTACGGCCCGACCGTAATAAAATCCACGCCCGGTACCACCGACAAACTTATCAGCTCCTTCAAATTTCGACGAAAAATAAACACGCGATCCAGAACGTCGTACAGCAACAACTTTTTCCGTAATTAAAACCGTTTCAGGATAGCGCATATATTTATTCCGCTCTTCATTGTATCCGGCATTGAATACTGCGTCGGCATTACCGTGCTTGACCATTATCAAGGCACGTTTCCACGGGAGAATGCGTACCTCAGTTTCATACCCTGCCCTTTTGGCAGCAAGTTCAACAAGTTCAATCAGAAATCCTGTAGGCTTGCCGTCTTCAATATAACTCTGCGGTGGGGAGTTCAGAGTAACAAACAATAATTTTTCTGCCTGCACCAATGACGGGGCAAGAACTAAGAGAATAACCGCTGAGAAAATAAAACGTAACACAGCAACAAATACCTCCCATAATTTGAGCTAATTATAACACTATTCGGATTCCAGAACAATTAGCCTTTATAAAATAATCATCTTGGGCAGTACTATCACAACTAAAAAAAGCTGACTCTAACAAAATTACGAACTTTGGTGTTAAGTTTATTACTGTAATGCCGATCACTTTTGTAGTAGGATATTGATATAAACCTAAAAATAAAGATCCATTTATGCTAAGACTATACACTGCTCTTATTCTTATTATTATTCTTCCGACTATGGCTGTTGCCTGGCCCGGTAAAATTGTGGCCGTCGAAGGACCCACAACATTTGTGGTGCTGAAAAATGGACAGACACCCGTAAAAATCAATCTTGCCGGGATTAAACCTTCACCAGAGCTTGATCCTGCCAAAGCGCGTATGGAAAGTAGTAACAATGTTCTCATGCGTGATGTGGAAGTCCGCGAATTAAGTAAATCCGAAGATGGAACAATCATCGGAGATATCACTGTAGACGGTAAGTCTCTGGCCAAAGAACTGCTTGATGCCGGCATAGTACAAAGCTCTGCACAATCCGCTCCGGCACTTGAAACAGCCCCGGTAGAAATCCCAAAAGAAATTACTGAACCGGAAAAATCCGAAGAGCAGATGTCGACTCCCCCGGTTGCGAATGCAGATGCATCCGAAATAACCCGTGAACTGCTTCCTGAACCTCAGAAACAAGAACCAGTTCATACTCCGCCGCAAACCACAGCGCAGCAGCCAACTCATATCCAGCCGCAACAGGTGCGTTACGTCCAAGTTTACCAGCCGGTGCAGCAGTTGGGACTCTGGCCCGCAAGACCGGCTCCGGCAGTAACCGTGCAGCCGGTACAACAACCCTTTACAGCTCCCCAAGTTGGAAAACCGGAAGATAGAACCGTAGCTTCCCAAGCAATGCAAAACCCGGGCGACACTGCCAGAAAAGATTATGATCTGGCGGTCAGCGTGCAAAAAAAATCCCGCCGCAACCGCCAGCCGACCGGTTTCTTTACTCCAAAACGTAAATCTGAAACATATGTTGGTGTCAAATCAGGATTACAAGCAGTAATGCAGCCCAACAGCGATGTCCCGTATGAGAGCTGGGGAGCTGAAGACGGAATCAGTGTGCGCCACTTCTTCCCTTCCGGGGTCGGCATTGGCGGTGATTTCAAGATGGCCATGAGTAATGGCAAGTCAGGATCAATTACTTTTGAGACAACCGACCCGACTACCAACTCAACAACAACCACCAACTCAACTTACGATTACAAAAAAGATTATTTTACGACATACTCACTTACAGCTTCAATACTATATCGCTATTATACAGGTAAAAATCTAAGCGCATACATTGGAGGTAGCGGCGGCTACGCTTTTTATGATCACCCTAAAACCGAATTTGAACTTTCTGACGGCGCTCCTATTGTCGGAGCTGAAACGGGACTGATTTATAAATTTGATTCCGGCTTCACTATTGGGGGAGAAGTAAATTACACAGCACCCATTGGAGCCAAAAAAGATGACCCGGATGGATATTTAGGAACATCATTCAATTTAGGATATACGTTTGATTGAATGAATTAAGAGCCCAAGTATAAAGCCCTTAACTTATAATAAGTTAAGGGCTTTTTTTAATTCTCTATTGACTTATCAAAGCCCAACTTGTACCACTCTTTAAAAATACGTAACACAAAACAGCTATTCATTTTGATATCAATCTCAAAGGGGAAATATGCAGCCTAAACATAGAACCGTTATTTTAAGCGCCATGTTCATGATTACCCTTTTCGCAACACAGGCATTCGCCCATAGGGTTAACCTTTTCGCCTACGTTGAGGGTGATACTATTTTTACTGAAAGCTATTTCAGTAAAAATAGGAAAGTCCATCAGGGTAAACTCGAAATTTTCAGTACAGCCAGTGGGAAACTTCTGCTTGAAGGCAGTACCGATGATAATGGACTCTTCAATTTCCAGATTCCGGAAACAACAAGAATGGAACGAAGCGGGCTTTTGATCAACTTGTACGCATCAGAAGGTCACAGAGCAGAATGGACCCTGACAGCAGATGAAATATTTCCTGAAACTTCTGAGCCAAGTTCAGGAGCACAGTCCTCGGCAGCTCCTGCCACAGAGCCAATGACAGAGACTGCACTTCAGACAGAATCCAATGCAGATCTGGCAAGACTATCAGCGCAAGTAAAAACGCTTACCGACAAGGTGGAAACACTCAAGAGACTGATCATAAGTCAGCAGGAAAAAGGTCCCGGCGTTAATGAAATATTTTCGGGGATTGGTTACATCCTCGGCCTATTTGGTGTTGCAGCATTCTTCCTATCCCGGAAAAAATAATTTTCAACCCATTTATCTGGAGTGATCTCATGCGTAAATTATTCATCACGGCTTTAGCTTCAACCCTGTTACTTATTTTTTGCGGTTCAGCATTCGCTCATTTTGGAATGTTGATCCCCCAAGACTCAATCATTACACCACAGAAAAAAAATACTGAAATAACCCTTTCCTTCTCACATCCGTTTGAAGGACAAGGCATGAATCTTGTAAAACCTAAGAAATTCAGCGTATTCTATGATGGTAAGGAAACTGATATTCTTCCTTCCCTTAAAGAAACCAAGATCATGGATCATGATTCATTCAAGACCGAATACAAGTTCAAGCGCCCCGGCATGTATACATTTTACATGGAACCGGTTCCATATTCCGAACCTGCTGAAGACAATTACATCATCCACTATACCAAAACAGTTGTCTCCGCTTTTAATGAAGGCGAAGATTGGAACAAGCCTCTTGGGGTTAAAACTGAAATTGTTCCACTAACCCGCCCATGGGGCAACTACGCCGGCAACGTATTTCAGGGCGTTGTTCTTCTCGACGGAAAACCAGCTCCTTATACAAGGGTTGAAGTTGAACTTTACAATAAAGACAGCAAATATGAAGCTCCATACGAATGCATGGTTACACAAGAAGTTCTCTGCGATGCAAACGGAGTATTCACTTTTGCCTGTCCAAAAGCCGGATGGTGGGGTTTTGCAGCACTAAATGATGCGGACTACAAAATCAAAGGTAAAGACGTTGAACTAGGTGCGGTTCTATGGATTGAAATGCTGCCTTATAAAACTAAATAGAAACAGCTCTATTTTATTTCAAAAATAAATAAGGCCGAAGACAATCATCTTTCGGCCTTTACTTTTATCATCAAGATAATTATGACAATGAAATCATGAACACCTGAATTTATCCAACATACTGTGATTTCAATAAATATTAAAAAACGGAGACTGAATGCTTAACCCTCAAGTTTTGATTGTCGATGACAGCAAAACTATCCGTTCTGTCATTAGTTCAGAACTGAAGAAGCATTCAATTGATGTAACTGAAGCCGTTAACGGTATCCAAGGTCTCGACTTCACCCGTACCAACCACTACGACCTGGTAATCACAGATATCACCATGCCCGGTATGGACGGCTATCAACTCTGTACTGAAATCAAAAAAAATCCTGACACTCAGTCAACACCGGTAATCATCCTTTCCAGCAATGACAGGCATGAACAGATCGAAAAAGGATTTGAGGTAGGCGCGGCTGCGTATGTCACCAAGACGAAAGCCAGAAAAGACCTGCTGCCTTACGTTAAAGAAATTCTTAATCGTGCTAAATTGCTCCGGGATAAGCTGGTGCTGGTTGTTGATGATTCTAAATATATTCTCAACGTAGTCGCTTCCGGCCTGACCTCTGCAGGGTTCAAGGTAATTACAGCCACGAATGGTCGTGAAGCCTTTGACATCGCCAGCGAGGTTGCACCGCACCTGATTCTTTCTGACATCAATATGCCGATTATGGATGGAATTCAATTGTGTGAAAAGATTCAAAGCCACCCCGGACTTTCACATATCCCTTTTGTAATAATGAGTTCCGGCGCTGACCGCAGAACCATGCGCGAATTACTACATAAAGGAGCTTCCGCATTTTTGGTAAAACCATTTAATATTGACCAGTTAGTAATCACTGCGGAAAAACTGCTCAGTGACCATTTCCAAATAATCCTGCAACAGCGTGAACTTTTCAAAAAAGAACGAACTTTGCTCATGGGCAGTATCACCAGTCTGATCCAAGCCCTCGAAGCAAGAGATTCCTATACAAAAGGTCATTCTGATACAGTTTCGCGCCTGTCTGTAAAAATTGCCGAACGACTTGGTTTTAATGAATTAGATTGTGAGCGTATAGCATTCGCGGCAAGGCTTCATGATCTGGGTAAAATCGGAATACGTGACGACATACTCCTGAAAAACGGTCCACTGGAAGATCACGAGTTTGCAAAAATTAAAGAACATCCTGTTCTTGGTGCAGATATTTTGAATCCCATCCCCAGTATGGAAGATATTATCCCGGCAGTGCTTCATCATCATGAAAGAATGAACGGCAAAGGATATCCGCATGGCCTCATCGGCAAGGAAATACCTTTATGGGCGCGAATCATATCAACTGCGGATGTCTACGATGCCCTGACAACAGACCGGCCATATAAAAAAGCATTTACACACAACCATACGATGGAATTCATCAAAAAAATTTCACCAGATGAATTGTGCCCGGAATGCGTCAAGGCTTTTCAAGCCGTCATGCTGGAAGACAGAGTTCCACTTAATTAAAATCAGGCCGGCTGTAATTTATCCAGACCTGAAATTTCCCAGGCCTTATCTTTGTCTACTTCTTCACCGTTTTCCAAAATTAAAGCCTGCACCTCATCTTGAACATCCGCGCTTTCTTTAACACCCATTTTAAAAATCAGTTTTTGATTAGTATCATAGATGTAAGCTTCTTCTTCATAAATATAAAACTTAAAAGGATTCTGCATAGTTCCTCCATACAATTATTAATTGCCAGCAACTGGCTTTTACCACTTTGCGCAATGACAAGAAAGAGGTATCATCATAAGAATCCAATTTAATTGAAACAAAAATTCGTACCCCCTACAAATGAGAGCATTTATGAAACCAAGCCTTAGCCTCAAGATAACCTTCCTTGCTTTTCTTGTAACTACACTGATAAACTCAGCCGCTTTTGCAGGAAAGACAACCTATAGATGCGACCAAGGGCCGGGTTGCAGAGATGAGCGGGTCAATTTCGGAACCGCTGAAATTCAATGTCTGGACATTAACGGAGATATTCTCAGCGACTGGGTTTGCGAATATGAAGCTGAATACAGCTGCCGGAACCAATTGACAGGTGAAATACGCAAAGGCGGATTTGACCCGATCCCCACCTCGCTCTGCTCAAAACTTTGCGGACAGTGCAAAACAGGTTGGAAATAATTAAAATACCACGACTTGGGTATTGCCAACTCTCCAGCAATGTATTAGATACTTTCTCTTCACCTGAATGGGCATAAGCTAGATATTTTGCTTACCAGCCCTTGCATCATCTTTCTGCGTGTATATTCTATAAGCAGGAAGAAGTTCTTTGAAAAAATGGGGGCGCATTGGTTTCGACGGGGGTGAATGAAACCAAGGTTGCAGGTCGTGGCGCCGCTGGCCACGTAAAAAGCGGCACAATCATAATTGCAAACGACAATTACGATTACGCAATGGCAGCTTAATTAAGCTGACCATGTCATAGCTTTGATGTCTGATATTAGCTTTGACAACAACCCCATCAGACTGGCTATCCTTGCGTTGCACGTCCGTAGGGAGGTGAGAACCTAGCACGCGCTGGCTCATATGTTGCCTGTTCAGGGGCGTCCATATGAGCGAGAAACAATACTTGAACTAAACCTGTAGACATCTTGGCGGAGCATTCTCGGACGGGAGTTCGACTCTCCCCGCCTCCACCATTTCATTGATTTCATACTGTCCCATACAGTTTCACAAAGAACGCTAAACCCTTGTTATTCATACGAATAGCAAGGGTTTTTTCGTTTTTTCTACGTTCGTTATAGTTCGCTTAACCCCGTTGACATCCGTGGTTCTGTGTGAGTACGGATGAGCTTACTCACTACCTAAAAGGTAGCCGTACTCACAAAACACATGGAGGTCTCATGGCTTTAACTGTGAAGCAGATCCAAGCAGCAAAACCCAAAGAGAAGCTTTATCGAATAACGGACTCAAACGGCTTATGTCTGGAAATAAGACCCACCGGTTCAAAACTGTGGAGATTCCGATACAGGTTTAACGGCAAAGGGAAAATGATAGGACTGGGCTCCTACCCTGCTACAAGCCTGAAGGACGCCAGAGATAAACGTGACGAGCAACGGAAGATCCTTGAACGTGATATAGACCCATCAGAATATAGAAAAGATCAACAGGCCGCAGTGAGTGGGGAAAACGAATTTGAATCAATCGCCCGCGAATGGCACACCAAATTCAAAAACACATGGACCGCAGGACACGCCCAAACTGTTATCAGCCGTCTTGAACTAAACTGTTTCCCTTGGATCGGCAAAGTGGTTGTCAGTGAAATTGAACCGCCGGATATCTTAAAAGTCCTCAGAAGGATTGAAAGCCGGGGTGCGCTTGAAACAGCTCACCGTGTGCGCAGTATTCTTGGTCAGGTTTTACGCTATGCCGTAGCCACCGGTCGCGCCACCCGTGATGCTACTTCAGATCTTAAAGGTGCTCTTCCACCAGTAAAGCACAAACACATGGCGACAATAACCGATCCTAAACAAATCGGCCCCCTTCTCAACAGCATTGATGAATATGAAGGCAGACACATAACCAAGTGCGCTTTGCAACTGGCTCCCTTAGTTTTCGTCCGCCCCGGAGAACTGAGACATGGTCTATGGAGTGAGATTGACCTCGAAGCAGCTGAATGGCGAATCCCTGCGGGCAAAATGAAAGCTCGCCGTCCACACATCGTGCCGCTATCCCGGCAAGCCTTAGAAATTTTATATGAACTAAAACCACTGACCGGTGATGGTGAGTTTCTATTTCCAAGTGTACGCAGCAAGCTAACACCCATGAGTGAAAACACTGTCAACGGAGCGTTGCGCCGCCTTGGCTACACCAAAGAAGAACTCACAGGACACGGCTTCCGCTCCATGGCTTCAACCAACCTTAATGAAAACGGTTGGAAGCCAGACGTGATTGAAAGACAGCTTGCTCACGTTGAGGGAAATAGCGTGCGTGCAGCATACAACCATGCCGACTATCTGCCGGAACGGCGCAAGATGATGCAATGGTGGGCTGATTACTTAGATGCTTTGAAGAATGAGGATGAGATACCCAGCATTTAAGGAGATCAACTATGATAGCTAAATTGACACGCACAGCATTGAGAATGACGGCTTTAACTTTTATAATCTTTGAAGTAATGATTCTCTTAGGTCAGCTTTTTACTCTTTCCATGCTTGACGCTATATATATCGATATCAGCACGACAGCACAGGTAGTAATAATTATATTTAGTATGCTTCTATTTTATTACTCATGCAAGTACACGCATACTACATACGAAAAAGCATGGCTACATAGAACATTAGAGCAGGTTATTGAAGGAAGATTGCTTGAACGAAAAAGCATCATTAATGCTCAAAAGATTGAGTCAGAAGAAAAAATAGCAACACAACTTCATGAAAAAGGTTTAACAACAGACGAATATATTAATGCCTTAGAGCAGCATGTCGAATCATTAAGAGCCGAGCTTGAAGAAGCACATGAAACAATAAGTAAAAACAATTGGAAAAAGTGGTTTAGTCCTGCGTGTAAAGCTATGGCTGATACGATTAGAGAGAATACTACACATAGGGCTGACCGTGTCATAGTCAAACAAAAAGACTTTTATGCTCGTGTAATTTCTCACTACCCTGACTATAAAAATCTAAAGGGTAAACCATTTGGATCAGCTTTATCTGAAGCATGGAGTTGTATGCCAAAAGGGATAAAACTCGACGACTGACAGCATAATACGGATAAAATTTTCAATTTAAACCCAAATTGTAAAATTGTTTCTCTCAAAAAAAGATCCAACTTTTTAGTATATTAGAAAAAAACATTTATTTTTTACCCCTTTTACCCCTTCAACCCGTCTAGAAAACAAATCCGATTCTTGTAGGCTTTCCTCAAACGTCAAAAAACGGAGGAAAGCTTATGAGAACCGAATCAAACCAGACTTCATACCACCTGCCTAATACGGGCTTTGTGAGACTTGTAGATGTCCTAAAGGTCATCCCGGTATCTAAAACAACTTGGTGGAAAGGTATTCAGACCGGCAGATTCCCGAAGCCGGTCAAACTGACTGAACGCACAACAGCATGGCGTGTTTGTGATATTCGCAGACTGATTGATGAACTCCCAAATCAGAGCGAAGCCTAACATGTCTAATATGGCGTCCATGGCTTTTGAGGGGAGTAACTTGCTCCCCTCGCCAACCTCTTTCCCGCAAGGAGTTCTCCCGGCCAGTGTTGAAGACTCGCTATCCGTAGCAGCTTCAGCTTTTACGGTTCCTTTTGCCGTTCCTGCTGTAACCTTTCTTGCTGTGATCGGCGCAGCCGTCGGAAGAACCAGAGGCCTTGAAGTTAAACCAAGCTGGATCACGCACCCGAATCTATATTGGGGACTGGTAGCGCGGTCGGGCATGGGTAAAAGTCCGTGTTCAAATGCCATATTGAAACCAATTCATGAGCAAGAGAATGCTGCATTTAAAGAGCATAAGCGAGAGTTAGAAGCATACGAGCTGGAATTAAGGGAATGGCAAAGCTCTTTTGCCCGCGCTCAGCGCAAAAACGACACGCTTCCAGACAAGCCCATCTACCCTACTTGGGAGCAAATTTACGTTGAAGACAGTACCACGCAAGCCGTGGGTTCAATTCTGTCCAATAATCCCCGTGGCATTCTCTGGTACCGTGATGAGCTTTCCGGCCTGCTGGCCGACCTAGGCCGCTATGACAACAAAGGCAGTGACGGAGGCGACAAAGCCCGCCTGCTTTCCGCATACGACTGTGGAGCATGGAAAGTATCTCGCAGTACTAAAGATGCCCTTCACATACCGCACGCCTGCGTTTCTATCTTCGGGACAGTCCAGCCGGATCTACTTCCGTCACTCTTCAAGCACAAAGATACTGTTTCCGGCTTCCTGCCCCGCTTCCTTTTCATTCGTTGTGAGCAAGAAGCTCCGCCCCTATGGACATCCGAAAGTTTTGATGGAGAACCGGCTGACCATATCCATGGATTCATTCATCAGGCACTAGACTTAAATTTTGGCCCGGAGAACTCCCCTGAAATAATCAAGCTATCCGATGCAGCCAAACACAAAGTCAAAGACTGGTACGACAATCAGGTTCTGTCTCATTGGTATCAACCGGAGCTTGAACAATTCGAATCTCTTGCACCTAAGTTACGCGGTGCATTCTTCAAAATCTGCCTGATTATTCACATGTTGGACTGCTGGAGCACTGGCAAATCTGAGATGATCCCTGTTCATCATGAATCAATTCAGCGAACCATTGTTTTGATGGAATGGCTTCAGGAACAGCAAAGACAAGTCTGGACCTTACTTTCTGCCGGAAACAAATTTCAGGAAGCTTCAGCCATTGAGCGGAGAGTTGCGCAAGCAATTGTTGCCCTTTCCAAAGAACTAAATCAGGCCCTGCTTCCCACCTCACGTATTGTTGAATTTCTTAATCATGAATTGCCAGAATCATTTCACATCAAGCCGGATGCAGTTGGCAAAACATACAAAAAATTAGGCATCGAAACCGGACGTAACAGCAAGGAACGTGGCGCCAAACTGACCCCGGAAATCATCGAAACGCTTTCAAGATACTTCCCAGTAGAAAAAGGTGTCATAGGCGTCACAGATGTCACTGGGGCTAATAAAAGTTCAGAATTTCAAGGTGATAACCAAGTGACATCTAAGGTGACACCTATTTTTCAGGAGTCATCAGGTGTCACTTCTAAAAATGGTTATTAAAACAAGGACCTACAACAGGAATGACGGCTATGACACCTATGACACGTATTTTAAGGTTAGTAACTCATATTGATAAAAGTGCTCTCATATTTTTCCATGGAGTTAAACCTGCGACCCAATTTCGCGCCAGCACGATAGACCAAGATTCGTACATAGTAATGTGCTGTAGCTGTCCAAGCCAGTTTACCCAATGTTGCACATTGGGAACTGGCGAGGGAGATTCTCTCCCTTCGATCCCACGTAAGATTAAGAGCCGTGCAAGCACTCCACTCTCTGCGAGGTTTGGACTCCATGAAGAATAATGAAGAGAAACGCACCGAGTTCGTGAACACACGCGTCACTCCATCGGAAAAGAAAATACTCAAGCTTCAGGCTGAAGCCGAAGACATGAGTCTAGGCGATTATGTGCGCGAAAAACTGAATCGCCCACGGGTCAGGAAGACAAAAGCAGAAAGACAAAAAGTCATCCACTTGGCCCGCATCGGCAACAACATGAACCAAATAGCTCGCTGGGCAAATACTTATAAGAAAAATGTTGAAGCGGCACAGGTGGTCCTAACTCTCCTCGAGATAAAGGAGCAGCTCAAATGCTTATGAAAGTATTCCGGCACGGAGTCGGACGCGGAGCGAAGGTCGTTGAATATGTGACGGGTAAAAAGGACTCTAAGAGGAAGGAAAATCCACCAGAAGTACTGCGCGGAGATCCTGATTCAATCTCAGCCCTCATCGATACCACTACCCGCAAATGGCGATACACTTCCGGCGTTCTCTCATGGGCTCCAAAGGACAAGGTCACGCCTGCAGACGAAAGAAAGCTCATGGACAGCTTTGAATCATACGCTTTTGCAGGACTTGAACCGAATCAATATTCAATCCTTTGGGTTCGCCACAGCCATGCTGGGCATCATGAGATGCATTTTGTGATTCCGCGCACAGAACTACGAACAGATAAAGCTCTCAATCCTTGCCCACCGGGATGGGAGAAGCAATATAATCCGTGGTGTGAACTTCACAACCGTCGTCACAACTGGGCACGCCCTGATGAAATGAAACGCGCAAGGTTGGTCAGTCCGGGCAGCTCGATCCAAAGCTATAAATCCGGCAATGCCTCAGAGATAAGGCGGACCGTAACTGAAGCGATAGTTCAAGGTGTGGAAGCCGGTCTTATTCATAACCGGCAAGACATCGTCAGGACTCTTGAGGAATTCGGTTTTGGTGTACCGCGCCAAGGCAAGGAATACATAACTATTGAACTACCAGAAAACGACAAAAGCACAGTTTCCCAGAAACGGAAAAACCGCCGCATCAGGCTAAAAGGAGTACTTTATGCAAGATCATGGACAGCCGAGCAATTCAAAAAACGCGCTGAGCTTAGCCGAGAAAATGAAGGAGCAGATGGAAGAACAAGCGCAAAGCTCCAAGCAGATAATTCAAGAAGGATTGCAGAGCTTGAGAAAAGCGTTTCTAAAATCCGCCAAACACGAGCTGAGTACCATCGAAACCGCTATAAAAACAGAGACCGCAGAACTCTCGAAAATTCAACAAACCTTAATCCGCGATATGCACCGCTCCTTGAAGATCCCCGTCGCAGTTTCATTAGCGGTGACAATCGTTTGCTGTCTGGTCCTAGTGGGCGGGACTCTATTCTGGATAGATCTTCAGGGAACAACCCTAGCAGAACTCTCCCAGAAGATAGAACACCAGAGGACAATAGAGAAAAAGCTCGTAAGCTGGGGAGTAACGCCCCTTCTGGACAACAACCGCAGATTCATAGTTCTGCCAGCCGGGACAAGCCTGAAGCAGAATTGGCAATCAGGAAACCGTCCCGCCATTTTACTCAAGGATTAAGCCATGAACGAATTACAGAAGAGCTTATTGGACGCGCTAAGCCGAATCGAAGAGGAACAGGCACGCCGATTGGACGAACAAGATCAAAAGATAGCCAAACTGGAAAAGGAAATACAGGGTTGCCGGGACTTGCAGAGCGAATTGGAGCAAGTTTTGAACGAATTGGAAAAATTAGCTCAGCTCTAGTTCAAAAGATTATGAATCCCAGAAGCCGCAAAAAGACTTTAAAAGCTGGAATTAATAAACTATTGAGCAGGTAAAGGAGTCAGTAAATGAATCATTACGAAGGGAATATCGAAGATGCGCTCAGCAAACACGACATTGAAGCCGTATGGGAATGGCTGGAGCATGGCGGCAATCCGCGCCACATTACTGAATACGGTGACTCATTGCTTCATATCGCAGCGTTACACGATAACACCAATGCCACAAAACTACTGCTTGATGTCGGCGTAAATCCCAATATCCGTAACGCCGAAGATCTCACCCCCATATGCTACGCGAGCAAGGCTGAAACAATCATCATGCTCCATGAATATGGCGCATCCCTGACCGTAGAAGATGACAATTACGGCCCTCCCCTACACCGTGCGGCCTGCGGTCTGTCCGTGGAAGCCGTAACGACCATGGTCGCTCTCGGTGCTGACATTTATGCCGAACCTTCAGACGAAGGATTACCGGCAATATATAACAGCTTTCTTTCGGATAACTGCAAAGCCATGTTGCTGGCGTTCATCTCAATGGGCTTCAGTGTTGACGGCATAGAGGGCCACCCCCTGCTTCACTATGCTTACGGGAGTGAGAGACTTGAAGCGGTCAAGTTACTTCTAAAGCTTGGCGCAGACCCTACCCTCAAAGACGAGAACGGCAGGGACTTTGAAGCCTTTAAGGAAATGGTGAAAGAACGCCGAAAAGCAGCTAACAGTCAATCCGTCGAAGGAGGACAAAAAGTTAATCCTTTACTTGAGAAATTGGAAAAGCAATTGAAGATAAATGAGCAGCTTAAACAGGAATAAAAGAATCAATGCAGACGAAACAAATAAGTATTTCCAAAGAGATAGCAGATAGATTGGAGGATCTTGCCAGATACACCAATCGCAGTCAGGAAGAACTCATAACCTCTGCAATTGAAAGCTACATTGAAAATGAATTTGCAGAAATTTCCCTCATCCACGAAAGCCTTGCCCAAGCCAACAACGGCGAATTCGCTACAGACTCAGAAGTACAGAACGCTTTCAGCAAATGTGGGATAACGCCAAAATCAACAGAATTTTAATACAGTTTTATTTCAATTTGCTCTCCGTTCAAAAAAAGCTACAATCAAGCATCGTTAACGCATAAACACACGGCTCACATTATGTCCCAGAAGAAACAAGATATACCTTCAAGCTACATACTTCCTGATTCCGCAGATCTTACCACCAGCCTTGCCGAAAATGACAGGCTGCAAAAGAGTATAGATAAGAAACGCCCGTTGGAAGGCGATCTTTGGGAAGTAATCCAGTTCAAGCTGAAAGTTGACTGGACTTACAACTCAAACGCTATTGAAGGCAGCACTTTAAGCCCAAGTGAAACGCTCTTCTTTCTACGTGAAGGCCTTACCGTAAAGGGCAAGCCGCTCAAGGATTTTCTGGACGCCAGAAACCATTCTGAGGCTGTTGATTTACTTCAGGACACCATCAAGGATGAAAGGCCGCTTTCTGTTGGATTCATGAAAGAAATAAACGCCTTGATTCTCAATGGAGTCAGTTACACAGCAGCCCAGACACCCGACGGGCAGAGCACCAAAAAAAAAGCTCATGCCGGGGAATATAAAAAGCATCCGAACCATGTGTTAACACCAAGCGGCGAAATCCATACCTACGTTGAGCCTGAACAAGTAGCCGCTGAAATGGATTATCTTTTTAAGTGGATTGACGAGCAGGAGCAAAAGCAAACACATCCTCTGATTACTGCCTCTATAGCGCACTACAATTTTGTACGTATCCATCCTTTCGATGATGGGAACGGTCGCGGGGCAAGGCTTCTGATGAACCTAATCCTTATGAAAAACGGCTATCTCCCTGCCGTCATTAACAATGAAAACCGTCAGGATTATATTGAAAGCCTGCATCAGGCAGATAAAGGTGAGCTGGCCCCTTTCTGCGTGTTTGTTTCTCAGTCCCTGCGGGAAACTCAAGAATCGGTTGTGAAGATTCTGGAAGGTAATGGGAAATAAGCTCTATTAACCCCACAGCTAAATATTGGATATGCCACACTCTAGAAGGAAATTGTACATAGGGTCGTAAAACTCAGGAAGCCTGGTTTCATCTTCAGTGCTACCCTGAGGAATGAAAATGACCATTCCTTGCCGTGCTCTGGTCAACAAAACCCTATACGCATTAAGAAGATATCGCCTACGTATTTCATCATTTACATTTTGCCACTTGGTTCCTCGGAAATTTTTAAACTCCCAAGCCCCGTTTTTAATTCTTAAACTCGAATCCCAAGCTACACAGGTCCAATCTAACTCAAGACCTTGGATATCAAATTCAGTTGCTGCATCTTCTAAGAATGCAGCTGATCGCACATCATTTTTATTATTTAAAAACCATGTCTTAGGATCAATTTGCGATTTAACATGAATACCGTAAGGCTTTAATCTATATGCTCCGGAGTAAGCAGTTATTCCAAGTCCTTCACTGCCACGAGCTTTTGATTTAAGCCAATTTTTGGCTGCCTCAAGATTACGAGTAACTTTAAGTGGATATACCTCCCTTAATTCTTCATTCAACTCTGCAGCGGTCTCCAGATCTAGATCCAATATAGCCTTTACAAATCCAGAAAGTCGCTCAGACCTAAAAGATCTAACTGAAACAGATAAGTGTAAATCTTTTTTGATCTTAAGTTGTTTAGTTGAAAGTGCTGAATAGATATTGTTTCCATTTGTATATTCAATCTCGGTAAGCTGGTCAGAAGCATATACATCCCAATGTGGATATGAATCATGTATTGCAGTAAACCACTCAGGTAGGCCCGCCTCACCTGTGTTTATCTCCTGCCCTCCGCCTATCAGACAAATGATCGTCGCCCAATCTTCATGTCTATCGAGAACGCTTATTAAAAATTCTGGCTCAGACATTGCGAAATCACGCATATTTCGTTTTTTAGACATGAAAGAACTCGCCTGCTCTTTAGTCCATGCTCTTTGAGCTTCATCAAAAACAGCCACTCGTTCGATTGGCGCTAGATCACTCTGCAAATTATCATCTCGAAAGTGGTGTATATTTTGGATGAATGCTTTCGCTTTTCGACGGGCTTTATCCTTGGTGATCTTTACGCCTGAACATGATGCTACTTCATTTCTTGCAAGAGCTTCCTGCAAAACATCAACTAAAGGTCCATTACCGGACAGGAATACGGCATGCTCACCTTCGTCAACATTATGCCGTTCATTTGCAATGTTAAGTCCAGCGAGAGTCTTACCCGCACCAGGAACACCTGTAATGAAGCAAATAGATTTACGCTTTTGACGTTTAGAGTGCTCAATAATGTCTGAAATTGTATTTGAGGTAGCGGCAAGATTAATGGCACCAGAATCTGATCTAGAAATTTCCTTTACGCTATGACCTGTATAAAGCGCTTGGGCAGCTTCGATAATAGTAGGAGTAGGTTTATATACCGAATTTAGCCATGCTTCAGAGTCTATTTGACCTATACATTCAACTTTTTTTGATATTTCAGATAAATATTCAGCAATATTGTTCTTGTTCGCCATAATGGGCTGATAAATAGCATCTGGATATTCTTTGAGAATAAACTGTTCTCGAGGCGCTTCTGTTGAAACAACGACCGGAACAATCACGCAATTATGGCTTTGCTCGTGAAAATTTTTCAAATCAACTGAATAGTCTAGTACCTGCTCTATTGCCGACTTCGTATACTTCTTATCGCCAACCTTGAATTCCAGCGCAAAAACGATCCCCTTATAGATAATGACTACATCTATACGTTTTCCCATTCTGGGAATTGCATATTCAAAAGCTATGTAAGCCCCAGAAAAATCTTTTAACTCACGTTGAAGTATCTCTATCTGAGCCACCCATGCATTTTTTTGTAAATCTTCTAATGAAAATGTATGGTTCTGAGTTAAATCACCAAGAATTGAAGACGGGAAATCAAGAAGGAATTTATCAACTGGCGAAGAATAATAGGCTCTTTTCACAAAATGCTCCTAAGCAGTTATTATCGACATCGAGTTAACTAATAGAGTTATGTTTTGCAAGATCCAACCTAAAAACTGATGCAGGAAAACAAGCCCATTATTACAAAATAAAGCATGGCTGCGCTGACTACACACCCCTAACACACTAGCTTTATAGTATTATTTAATATCGCGCGCAAAACTTGGCAAACGTATACGATTTTTCTATAATGCCGCCTAGATTTAGTCTAGATATTATTACATCACACTGAGTGTGTTGCCAATAAACAAGTTTTCGTTCCCGGTACCCCCGTAGACATAACGAAAAAGGAGGTGATTCGTATGGCCCGCGATACACACCGCGTAATGCCGCACCCTGACGGCGGATGGCAAATTAGACGCGATGGCGACAGCAGAGCATCTCATAGAACAGATACTCAGGCTGAAGGAATTGACATCGCCAGAGGAATTAGCCGTAATCAAGGAACAGAGCTCCAGATCCACCGTCCCAACGGACAAATCAGAGAGTCTGACAGCCACGGCAATGATCCATATCCTCCCAAGGGGTAACTGGCTAACTGAAGGAAACGAAGATGATTGAAGACTTCAAAGAAAAAGCGGCTGAGTGCGCCAACACCCAACCGCCCTTGAGGTCGACCTGCTCAAACCAGAGTCGTTGCAGGTAATAGAGGGACCTCCGCCATTTGATAAATTAGATTTACATGAAGGTTCCATATATTTCAAGACGGCTCTTAATTACTTTCATACTAGGATTATTATGAAAACACTTGGAATTAACACAGCTTCATCAGAAGTAAGGTTTGCCCTCATTTCATTTACCAATGATACCCCTACACTTTTAAACGCAGCTAGCGAAAACAGGCTGAGATTCCCTGCAGACTGTGAGGATACTGGAGAAAAGGCAAAATGGCTTTATGAAGAATTGGAAAGAATTTTCGAAACCAATCCTGATATAGAATCAATGGTCATCCGTATGAATGGTTATGGCATGGAGAAAAAGGCAACAAGAATTTCCTCTCACTTGGATGGGGTAGCACTATTGTCCGCAAAACTGCACGACATTAATGTAGCAATGATGTTGAACTCTCAGTTAGGGATCAATCAAAAACAAGTGAAGTCCGAAGCAGAGAACCACGTAGGTAAGACTGATAAATACTGGAATGATAGCATGGCATACGCCATTGTTTCTGCTATCGAGGCAAAGGATATTCATGAGTAAAAGACTGCTATCCCCTAAGGACCAAATATATAAATACACACTTATCAAAAAGCTTGGCCAAGGTGGCTTTGGCCAAGTTTGGCTAGCTAAGGACGCCGCTGTCGATAGAGTTCTTGCTGTAAAAATAATAGAATCGTCAGGCAACATAATATCTGCGTTAAAAGAAGCCCGGATTGGTAATAAGCTATCACACGATAATCTTTCTAGAATTCATTATGCTGACGTCGTCAAAGAAAATGACATAGATCTAGTCATCATTGCGATGGATCATTACGAGAGGGGAGATATCTCGCAGTTGGCAAATACAGACAACTTTATCCCTATCAAACAAACCATTCGAGTGATCATTGACGTTTTAAAAGGACTAGATCATTTACATCGTCAAAATTTATATCATTGCGACATTAAACCAAACAACATCTTAATTAATGACAATGGGAGTGGAATTCTTACAGATTATGGAATTTCTTGCCCTTCATCTAATGGAGAATCTGTCTGTCCTGAATCTGTATACGTACTGCACATGTCCCCTGAAGTTCTCAAGGACAATAAAATAAACGCCCAAACTGATATTTATCAATTAGGTCTGACTGCATTCAGAATGTTAACAGACTTAAAATTCCTCGAGAATAAAGATAATCTTCTTGGAAGATCTACCTATTACGAAAAAATAAAATCAGGAACTATAATATCAAACTCGGACTATTTAGACTTCATTCCGCGCCAGCTAAAAGCAATTATCAATAAAGCCTTAAAAAAAGAGCCTAGCCAACGTTACGGTTCAGCTATCGAGATGCGCAGAGCACTTGAATCATTACGTCTGATAGGCACTTGGACCGTTGACAATTCGAACAATTATCTTGGGGAAGATAAAAGCTATTACTACCGATTTGAAATTTCACCAAGGCGGGCTGGCAATATTGATTTCACAGCATTTAAAACTAATAAATCCAGTGGTAAAGAAACAAGAGTCACTAAATATTGCGGGAAAAATATATCCAAACGAAAAGGGGACACTTTACGAAAACAATTCATGCAATACGTTGTGTGCGGCTAAGCCACCCCATCACTCAACCGATAACTAGTACTCCGCCCGCCTCCGGGGTTCTGGAGCAGTATTCCGCGCTCCTTCAAATCCTTGATGTCACGCAGAGCTGTATCTGTGGAGCATTTTGCCAGCTTGGCGTATTTTGAAGAGTTCATGTATCCCTTGAAGTTTTCATCAAGCATGCGCTCAAGTACCCCCCGCTGACGTTCATTCACTGGTGACTGCTGGGAGATCCGTTCCCACAGGCTGGCTTTGTGGAGTACATGGCTCAGCGTGGATTCGGCATTGATCAAGGCTTCTTTCAGGCAATCCAGAAACCACTCCAGCCATTTGGTGATATCAGGCGTACCGCGCTGCTGCCTTTCCAGATGGGAATAGTAATCCTTGCGTTTCAGCTCAATCTGCGTGGACATGCTGTAATAACGCTCCGCCGCTCCATCTGCACGGGCCAAGGCCATATCCGCGATGGTTCGCGCAATACGCCCGTTACCGTCTTCAAAGGGGTGAATGGTAACAAACCACAGGTGGGCTATTCCAGCACGCAGAACCGGATCAGTATCATCTTCGCTCTCGAACCATTTCAGAAATCTAGCCATCTCTTGCTCAAGGCGATCCGCATGCGGTGCTTCAAAATGGACTTTCTCGCGTCCCATGGGCCCGGAGATTACCTGCATGGCTCCAACCTCCGCAGGTCGCCAGTCTGCAACGGTAATCCGTTTGATGCCGCTGCGTCCGGTCGGAAAAAGTGCCGCGTGCCAGTCACAAAGCCGATCCTTGGTCAACGGCTCCGCGTATCGCTGCGTGGCATCGAGCATCATTTCAACTATGCCGTCCACATCACGCCCAGCCGGTTTCAACCCAGCAATATCGATTCCCAGTCGCTGAGCAATAGAGGACCGTACCTCCTCAGGGTTGAGGAGTTCCCCTTCTATGGCTGATGAATGAACTATGTCATTGGTAAGAGTCTTCAGGCCCGCTTCATTTCTCAGATCGAAGCCTAGATTCCCAATCTTACCCAGCAGCACGCCCTGCCGATGGCGGACGTCTGCCAGTTTGGAAATCAGCTTTTCTGCGTTCCATGAGAAATTTGGCCAGTCTTGATGTTGATGGAGGGGCATTGTTTTTGGGGGTGTTTGCGGTGAATGTTGGGGTTATTCGCCGCAGGTTTTGCGGTGATTGTAGAGAGTATTTGGGGCAATGGCAAATAATGAATATTTTGCGGTTTATGTTGATCCATTTTTACTAGCTATATTAATTTAAATTTTCGTTAAGAATTTTCAAAAATTGAATGGGGACTGGCAACCTATAATGCCTACACCCCAAAAGTATTATAGGCAAAAAATTATATTTGACAGCAGACATGTTTTCAAAAAAATCAGTCTCTTCACATTCTCCAAAGATTACTTTCAAAAAATCTTCTTTTGATTCTTCCACCGGTACGCCAGAAAAAGTAGAACCATGTGAACCTAAATCATTATAAAATCTTTCTTCTGAATTTTTATTAGGATACCAAAATTGAAAATTACAATGTTGAAGATCATTTTCTTTAATTCTCTGAATTTTACTATAGATATCATCAAAATTAAAAATTGCAGCAAAGGCAGCACAAAAAGGTAATAAAATACTTCCAGCTGTCATTTCTTCTCGGTAAGAATCGGTAGACTCAAGAGGATGATCTAAAACATCAATATATGAATGAAGGTTACATGTATATCTACCATGCCTAATATAACTAAACTCAAATAACGAAACTATTTCATTTAACCATTCTTTTAAATCATAATGATTAGTACGATCAAAACCAAGAAAAAGTAGAGCTAAAGAAATATCTATTGCTTGATCATCTTTAAAGGGAGAACATAAAGTAGGATTGTTGACGATCAGCTGTTTTAATGCAGAATATTGCGCACGCAATTTCTCCCTTAATATCTCTATCATATCATCATAGCCTTGCGTAAGTTGGTTGCTAAAAAAAACAAACCATAACCCATGCATAGCCATCCGACTTAAAACATCAAACATCCTAAAATTAACCGCCACCTTACATGGCAATCCAACAGTCTTCGACATACCATGCTTAACTTCTGCAAGAGGTATTATTTTAGAGTTCAATTCTGTTGTTATTTGATCATAAACCACAAAAACAGAGAAGAAAGACGACTGTATCTGCTTAGATAATTTGTCTTTTTCATTGAAAGACTCACTCGCGACGTTCCAAGCATGAAGCAAGGACAACTCTGCGGCTTTGTATGCTGCCTCTAAATTGTTATCTCTTCTACACCACGAAAATAACATCCATAAGCAGATACAGATCTGTCGCAACGATATTAAAACAGTCCTTTTATCTTCCGAATTTGACAAGATAGCTGAAATCAGTTGCGAAAAATATTTGCAAGAAACATCAGGCTCATCCAATAGAGCTAAAGATTTTCGGAGCGAAGATTGAAAATTTGAAGGTAAAAGTTCCTCTCGCAAAAAACCAGCCAAAATAATATCAGCTAGCCGATCTCCATGCCACTCTTGAAACTCAACTCCATCCCTTGAATTACGATCGAGAAATCCTTCAACCTGCGGCCGAACCTGTTCCTTTATCTCTCCTCCAAAACATAGACAGATAACGATGGGTTTTCCTCGGTGCTCAACAGGAAGCCTATTTGGTATATACGAATCAAGAATTTCCTCTAACGATGGTCTTAAAGCTTGCTCAGAATTCCCACTCCATGAGGTCCGAGTTAGATCTCCCGATTTAACAGAAAGCAAATAGACTCGTTCGACATCATCCTCAAAACAACCAACTGCGGCGATATCAACACCATCCTGTCGTGTTCCTCTCCCAGGCCTAGAAAAAACAGTTAGCCCTAACTCACTCAACAGATCAGGAAGAATTGCATCCAATTCATCGCGTTCCTTTAAAGAGGCAAGGTATTCTCTTAAAACTAATTTCATGATTCACACCCTTCAATGCGAAAAATAGAAGAATAATAATCTAAACGAATTGGATCTAATATATCTAACGAAGGATATTCTATGGAATGCGTAAATGATTGAAGTGGGAATTCAGCTCGCTTTGGTTCATCGCTTAACTCATTAGTATATGTTATAGAAGCCTCTCCATACAAAAGAACAACACTTTGGGCAATTGAAGCAAAGATAGAATTATTTCTAGCTTCTTTATGAATTTCACTTTGTCTTAAATACTCTTTATGCTGATATACATTTAAATCTGCTGCCGAAGGCTTGAACTCTTTGAAGCCCTTCATCTTTTCAAATTCATCATGATATACACTCAACCTTTCTAATAAATCATCACACCACTTTTGTGTTGCAATATTGAAATTTCTTTTTTCAGCAAAGATATATTTCCGCAACTCTCCTGGGTAATTTAATAACATCAAGTCAAAAAAAATATTGTCTAAATCATTCGTATAAACCTTTGGAGCACATTCATAGATAGAAAGAAAATAACTCCCAGCAGAAACAGGAAACATAACCAGCCAACCACAGCATTTACGAGCTAAAAATAAATAATCTACATCTTCTGATATTTGAGATTCATCCAAATTTAGGAGCAATTTATTGTGTGCTGATGCAACAATGTCATGAACTGCACGGCACAATTTAACTCTTTTAGACAAAAACCATTTAGTTACAATTTTTTTTAAAACATTCTCATTATCTATAATTTCATTAACAGTCCCATCAAAAGAACCAATAGCTATCTCCCTATTTTGGATAAGAATATACTTTAAATAAGACACAGCATATTCACAAAGGTGAGTCGAAATCATCTCGGCCAAAATATTGTCTATCAAATCAAGAGTGCCTGAATGCTCACAATTAACACTTTTAAGTTCTGCTAAGAACTCGATTTTTAATTCATCAGAAAAGTATTTACTTTCTCTAAACAGTAAAGATGCTACTGCATGTATTACATAAGGACCTTTCTTCTCGAACACGTTAAGACAAAATTCCTTAAAAGACTTACTATCAATATTATCTTTTTTGTATATCTCAAATGCAGACTGCAATAGAATTGATAACAGATGATCAGATTTCGCAACTGTAGCTTTGCTAACAAGAGCATCAAAGGCCTTTTTTAAAGCTTGTTTCTCCTCACCATATTCCAAATATCCAAGGGCACTTGTTGCACCAATTTTGAACTTATATCTTGAATCATGTAATAGCTCAATAGTTGTGCTTAAATACTTATCTAAATCAAATCTTGACCCTGCAATTAGAACTCGTGTGAGAATTTCTGAATCAATGTCCTGAGTCTTTAATAGCTCATTTAAAGCTTGTTTAGGGCGGTCTTTAGAACCAAAACAAAACTCAGCGAATTCAGGATATAAAATCCCTGCCGCTAAATCATTTCCAGCTTCAACAGTTAAGTGAGTCACGCACTGCATAACATCAGCAACTGGAGCATCAATAAATCGAAGACATTTCCCAAAAAAATGGCGTGTACCAAAAAAATCAATGTTAGAATCATCGTTCCTTAAATCCATAAACTCAGAAACGACATCTATTTTTTTTTGATTATGTAAAAATGCTAATTCTTCACCTATAGATTCTCTCAATTCAATATTTTCTCTATATATTGACTTCAATTCCTTTAAAAAAATACCATCGGAATATGCTTGGATAATCTTATGCCGAAACTCGCTCATATGCCGTATCTCCAGTTGCAAATCTTTATTGATACGCATTTGCTATACTGTAAATACGAACGCCGTGTAAATACATTCCCATATTTTCAAAAAAAATGATATTCTTCTCATGATTTTTACCCTGCACGAGTACTCACACGAGTACACCAATTTCTTAATCATAAAAAATCATATAATCCCGACACCATACCTCATCAATTCTATGTCCCCCGCCTCCACCATTTCATTGATTTCTTACTGTCCCATACAGTTTCGCAAAGAACGCTAACCCCTTATTATTCATACGAATAGCAAGGTTTTTTTCGTTTTTCTACGTTCGTTATAGTTCAGCTACTCCTATACAAAAACTACAAGTCATAATGAACACACCAAGTAGTTCAATTGAGGAACGGAGCATTTCTTATAAAATATACTCTGGACCACAACTGGCGTTCAGGGTAAAGAGTTGAAGACGTTGAGAAATAACAAAAAACAAATATATGGTAGCTTGAATATGACTATACTTAATCGCTCCTGGAATATTGTTGAACAGATTCGCTCCAACGCACCGCTTGTACACAGCATAACCAACTATGTGGTTATGAATAATACAGCCAATGCTCTTCTGGCTATTGGAGCATCCCCCATTATGGCCCATGCACAGGAGGAGATGGTGGAAATGGTAGGCATCTCCAACAGCCTTGTTCTGAATATAGGGACGCTCAGCGAACCATGGATTTCCAGCATGCTTGTTGCCGGGAAAGCGGCAAAGGCTGAATCTAAGCCGGTTATTTTTGACCCGGTGGGCGTAGGCGCAAGCACATTTCGGACGCAAACCTGTACGAAGATTATTCAGGAAGTTTCCCCTGATCTTATTCGCGGTAACCCCTCAGAAATTATGGCTATGGCCGGGGCAGACGGACAGACTAAAGGCGTGGACTCCATGCACGCGACACAAACGGCGGAAGAAGCCGCTAAATATCTTGCAGAACATTTTGATTGTGTTGTGGCTGTTAGCGGAGAACAGGATATGATTGTGTCCGCTACAGAGATCGTATGGTTACAGGGCGGCAGCCCCTTGATGCCCAAAGTGACCGGCATGGGATGCACCGCATCCGCCATTTGCGGAGCCTGTGCTGCCGTAGCGGATACCACGTTTGATGCTGCCGTGGCGGCCATGGTCATCATGAACAGTGCTGGCGGAATGGCTGCTGCCAAGGCTGACGGTCCCGGCAGCTTTCAGATGCATTTCCTCGATGCATTGTATTCACTTGATAAAGATAGTTTGATCTCTAATTGCACGGTGAAAGCCTAACCGCGTGGACATCAGTGGTTTGACGTCAAAACTGATGAGTTTCCCTGCCCCCTGCGGGGGGCCGTAAAACTAAGTCCCCCCTCTCTAGTCTGCTGCACAGCCCATTCTTAAGGTAGTGCTTTCTTCTTCTTTTTTTTGCTCACTTGTATCAGTATCATCTATACAAAAACTAAGCATACATACCCAACATATATCATTAGAATTCGCTTTTGAATTGATTCCATCAAGCTTCTAAACTCTTTACTCATTTGGCATAGGATTTATCTATAAGACATATAGACTAAAGCTATTTCTAATCCTTTGAAATGTTACGTTTTAATGACAAAATTGTGACCATCCCAGATAACACCTTTTGAACTTTCTTATACGTGTTTTTTTTAACAGATTGTAATGATAGTATTTTTTGTTATGATAGCTTCCTACAGGAATATATATTTCCAATATAGCAGTGACAATTACGTAACTGCTTAATCAAGGAGGCCATCCTATGAAATGTGACCGCCGAAAATTTTTAAAGCTCACAGCCTCATCAGCAATGTGCCTTTCACTGGCACAAATCGGTGTCAATCTGACCCCGATTAAAAGCTATGCTGCCAGCCTGAAAATCGACGGAGCAAAGGAGGTATTTACCGTTTGTCCATTCTGTTCCGTCAGCTGCTTTGCTATCGGATATGTAAAAAACGGTAAATTAGTGGGTGTCGAAGGTGATCCGGATTATCCCATCAACGAAGGTTCTTTGTGTGCCAAAGGCGCAGCCATGTTTACCATGACTACTTCACACCATCGGCTGCAAAAACCCATGTACCGAGCACCATACAGTGACAAATGGGAAGAAAAAAGCTGGAATTGGATAATCGACCGCATTGCACGCAGGGTCAAGGAAACCAGAGACAAGGACTTCATTCACAAAAACAAGTCCGGACAGCAGGTCAACCGCCTGGAATCGATGTTTCTGATGGGAACCTCCCACGCCAGTAACGAAGAATGTGCGCTTACCCACCAGTTTGCCAGAGGTCTTGGCGTAGTACATATGGACCATCAGGCCCGTGTATGCCATAGCTCCACAGTTTCCGCGCTTGGTGAAAGCTTTGGACGCGGCGCCATGACCAACCACTGGATCGACATCGGCAACGCTGACTCAATTCTGATTATGGGCAGTAACGCAGCTGAACACCATCCCATCTCATTCAAATGGGTACTCAGAGCGAAAGACAAGGGCGCAACCGTAATGCATGTTGACCCTAAGTTTTCCAGAACATCTGCCCGTTCAGACTTTCATGTTCCTCTGAGATCAGGAACCGACATCGCCTTCCTCGGCGGCATGATCAAATACATCATTGAAAAGAAGAAATATTTTAATGAATACGTTGTTGAATACACCAATGCATCATTAATCGTCGGTAAGGACTTCGATTTCAAGGATGGTCTTTTTTCAGGATTCGACCCCAAGAAACGTTCTTACGACAAAAGTAAATGGGCCTTGGAATTGGATTCCAAGGGTGTCCCCAAACGGGATAAATCGCTCAAACATCCCCGCTGTGTATTCCAGCTGCTGAAAAAACATTACTCCCGCTATTCACTCGATAAGGTTTCATCAACCACTGGCGTTCCCGAAGAAACCCTGCTGCGTGTCTATGAAACATTTACCGCAACAGGTACCGGTAAAAAAGCCGGTACCATTCTCTATGCTCTGGGATGGACCCAGCATACCGTCGGCGTGCAGAATATCCGTACTTCCGGTATAATCCAGCTTCTTCTGGGTAACATAGGTATCGCCGGCGGCGGCATCAACGCATTGCGCGGAGAACCAAATGTTCAAGGCTCCACAGACCATGCACTTCTCTACCATATCCTGCCCGGCTATATGGCTATGCCGCAGGCGGAATGGTCTACCTACGATAAATACAACAAGGCCAACACACCGATAAGCAATGATCCCGAGTCTGCCAACTGGTGGCAGCATAAGCCGAAATACTTTGCATCGTTGCTTAAGAGCTGGTTCGGCGATAATGCAACTCAGAAAAACGGATTCTGCTATGAACTCCTGCCCAAAGTGGATAAGGGCGTGGATTACTCCTATTTGTTCATGTTCGACCGCATGTATCGCGGTGAAATGAAAGGTGGCTTCTTCATGGGACTAAACCCCATGAACAGCGTTCCCAATACCAATAAAATCCGTAAAGCAATGGATAATCTTGATTGGGTTGTCTGTGCTGAATTGCATAATACCGAAACTACGGACAACTGGCATCGCCCGGGAGTTGATCCCAAAAAAGTAAAGACTGAATTCTTCCTGCTACCATCTGCGCACCGTCTGGAAAAATCAGGCTCAGTAACAAACTCGGGACGCTGGCTGCTCTGGCATGGTCAGGTTATACCTCCCCAGTATGAAGTACGTCCGTTCGCCGAAATGTATATTCCGCTTATGAATCAAATCAGGAAACTCTATACAGAGGAAAAGGGAACATTCCCTGATCCAGTTCTTAAACTTGACTGGCCAGAAAAGTTTGATCCTGATGATCTTTGTCAGCGCATTAACGGCCGCTTCACCCGTGATGTGGTCATTAAAGGCAAAAAGTATAAAAAGGGACAACAGGTGCCGAGCTTCGTTTCCCTTGCTGATGACGGTTCAACTTCAAGTCTAAACTGGCTCTACTGCGGCAGCTGGACAGAAGAAGCGGGCAACAAGAGCCTCCGCCGCAGTCCGAAACAGACCCCCATGCAGGCTAAGATCGGCCTCTATCCCAACTGGTCATGGAGTTGGCCTGTTAACCGCCGTATTCTCTATAACCGTGCCTCTGTTGATGTTAACGGCAAACCGTTCAACCCGGATAAAGCTGTCATCGAATGGAAAAACGGCAAGTGGATTGGCGACATACCTGACGGCGGCTGGCCTCCGCTTTCCTCCGGCAAAGGAAAATACCCCTTCATCATGCAGCAGCATGGTTTAGGACACCTTTTCGGCCCCGGCAGAATGGATGGCCCTTTCCCCGAACATTATGAGCCGGTCGAAACCCCGGTTAAGAGCAACCTGTTCTCAAAGCAGCTTAACAGCCCGGTCTATAAATTCACAGACAGTGCTATGGACGTCCTCGCCAAAGCTGCCGATCCGAGATTCCCGATTGTACTGACAACATACAGCCTTACCGAGCATTGGTGTGGCGGCGGAGAAACACGCAATGTGCCTAACCTCCTCGAAGCTGAGCCGCAGCTCTATGTTGAGCTGAGCCCGGAACTGGCAGAAGAAAAGGGAATCAAAAACGGTGAAGTGATTATTGTTGAAAGCATCCGAGGCAGAGTTGAAGCTGTTGCCATGGTAACTGTACGCATGCGTCCCCTCAAGGTTCATGGACGAATCATACATGAGATAGGTATGCCTTACTGTTTCGGCTGGACCACTCCTGGGTGTGGTGATTCCACCAACAGACTCACCCCGTCAGTTGGTGACCCGAATACGACCATTCCGGAGTTCAAGGCGTGTTGTGTAAATATACACAAGGCAAAGAAAGTAACAGAGCTGGCCACACCATAAGATAAGGAGACTGTCATGTCCAAAACAATACTGATAGACACCTCTCGCTGCACAGCATGCCGCGGGTGCCAGATCGCCTGTAAGGAGTGGCATGAACTGCCCGCAAACAAGACCTATCAGGTCGGCTGGGGTAGTCATCAGAATCCGCCGGATTTGAATCCGAACAACTATAAACTGGTCCGCTTCAGTGAACATCTTACTGATAATGTCATCCGCTGGAACTTCTTCCCCGACCAGTGTCGTCACTGTGAAATTGCTCCCTGCAAGGAAACAGGTGACATGTATATTGAAGAAGCCATCACGCAGGACGATCAGACAGGCGCAATTATCTTTACTTCCAAAACTAAAGGTTTCGATAAGGAACAGTTTGAGGAAATAAAAGAAGCCTGCCCTTACAATATCCCCAGACGGGATGAAAAAAGCGGTTTACTCTCCAAATGTACCATGTGCAATGACAGAATCCACAACGGCATGCCTCCGGCATGTGTGAAGGTCTGTCCTACCGGCACAATGCAGTTCGGCGAAAGAGAAGACATGCTGAAACTGGCTAAAAAGCGTGTGGCTGAATTAAAAAAAGACTGGCCCGAAGCTCGCTTGGTTGATCCCGATTCAGTAAATGTAATCTATCTGCTTATCGACAAACCGGAAAACTATTATGAGTTTGCCGTTGCGGAGTCCAATGTCGGGCCCATGACGAAGAAGCAGTTATTCGCCAAATTGGCGAGCCCTTTCAAAGCAATGAAAGGGTAAAACCCTAAGCTGTACGATTACAGGGCGCCATGCAGTGGCGCCCTGTTTAACCAGAGATACGGAGCTACCGCATGGAAATGAATTCTGATTTAAAACAAATTGAATCCACGCTCGAAAATATCAAAAACCGTGATGCTTCATACGGTGATCTTGTAGGCAGATTCGGACCACTCTTTAAAAAAATTGATCAGGTTCGTACCTTCCTGAACTCCATGAAACTGCACACTCCTGTCATCGATGCCGCACGCTTGGCTGCCGGTGTTCCAATCTTTGCCGAAACAGATCTCTATAATTGGTCCGATGCTTTCAAACAGTCAGATGAAAGTCTTCTTCCCGTTATTGCTGACGTCATGCAATTGGAACCGGCAGTACACCGAAATCTGCTGGCTTATATGGATGTTACCGAAAATCTCCTCGGTCTTGCACAAGCAAGTATAGAAGGGAACCTGAATCATTTTGAAAAAACAGCTGAACAGCTTGGCATCGATTCCCCGGCAATGCTGCACTATATTTCAAATACAATTGCGACCCCGGTACTAAACGCACTTGTATGCAGCATGGGAGATAAACTTACCTCGATTTCATGGGAACACGGCTACTGTCCTGTCTGTGGATCATTACCTTCAATTTCCCAACTATCCCTAAGGAATAGGGCCGACTCTGAATATCTGGTCGGCGGAGGGGGGAAAAAATATCTGCACTGTTCCCTTTGCGGGCACGATTGGCATCATAAACGGAACACCTGTGCAGCATGCGGAAATGATGACAGCGAGACCAGAGAATTCCTCTTCTTGGATAATGTAGAGCATGAACGGATAGAAATTTGCCATAAGTGTGGTAAATATATGCTTAACATTGACTTACGTGCATATTCGTCCCTGCCGCATCTGGATACAATACAGATGGGGCTGATACATCTCGATTTGTTGGCCCATGAAAAAGATCTGGCCCCTGTTACACCTACTATTTGGAATACAATTGAGTAGGTAAAATTTATAGTTGTCCTATTTAATGAAGCTTCCGGATAGGATTAAATCTTTATAAAACAATAGCACTCCATTCTCCTCAAAGAGAAGCCCGGACTTTTTAAATCAAGTCCGGGCTTCTTTTTAATCATCACAATGTCACAGCGCGGCTCATGCCTTGTTTGCTCTAATTACTTATCTTGCAGACAATGATATCTTTAAACATGTAAATCCAGAATGGAAGATAAAAATCATGTCCTTACCGTAAACTGAATATTTAACAAAAAGACGAGGCTTTTAATAATTCCATAGTATACTCATTTTCAGGATTATTAATAATTTTATCTACCGGACCGTATTCAACACACCGACCATTTTTCATCACCAGCACTGTATTACAAAGACCACTGACCAAGGCAATATCGTGAGAAATAAATATCATACTCATGTTACTTTCCCGAACTAAAGAGCGCAGAAGATCGGCAATTCGTGCCTGAGAAGAAACATCAAGCGCACTGGTAGCCTCGTCGCAGATAAGAAGTTCAGGTTCGGCAACCAAAGCACGGGCTATGGCTGCCCGTTGACACTGTCCCCCTGATATTTCCCACGGATAACGATCAGCCAACTCCGGTTCAAGTCCAACCTTGTGCATCAGTTCATTAATATACGCATCAACTGTGCTTTTTCTTTTCCGGTCGGTCAGATTGCGTACAGCATCTCTCATGGTCACACGGATGCGCTTATTCTGATCAAAAGATGTAAGCGGAATCTGAAATACCATTTGAGCCCTGCGATAAAGAGTACGCAGGCTCCGCCTGTTCATGGCCGTAACTTCTTCCCCTTCATATCTGATACTCCCCTCATCCGTTTCCTCCAGCTGAAGAAGTTGTCTGGAAAGAGTACTCTTGCCTGATCCCGATTCCCCAACGATTCCTAAAACCTCGCCGCGAGCGAGAGTAAAGCCGACGTCCCGCACTGCTTCTATTGTTCGCTCAGCAATACTGTAACGTTTTGTTAAACTGCTCACTTCAAGAAATTTAGAAGAAAAATCAGGAACAGAGTTGACCGCCAGCAAGCAGGGAACATCTGATATCAATTCTTTTGTATAAGAGTGCTGCGGAGAATCAAGAACCTTTCTGGTGGGCCCACATTCGACAATCTCCCCCTGATGCATGATAGCCACCCTGTCAGCTATATGCGACGCAAGAGAGATATTATGAGTCACCAAAAGAATTGATGCCCCGCACTCTTCACGTAAAATACAAAACTCCTCAATCACCTGCCTCTGGTTCATCACGTCCAGCGCACTGGTAGGTTCATCTGCAAGGATAAGGGTTGGCTCCATTACCATAGCCATAGCCAAAGCAACACGCTGACACATCCCTCCCGAAAGTTCAAAGGGGCAGCAGTCCAGCACCCTATCAGCATCGCCCAGCCCAATTTTTATAAAAGCGGTTCGTAATGCAGCGAGAGATTTTTCATCATCAAACCGCTTATGGCTACGCATGGTATCCAGAAACTGGCCGCGTATCTTCCGTATGGGATTCATGGAAGTAGCAGGATTCTGAAATACTGTGCACAACTCATCGCCCAGCAGATTCCTGCGCTCTTCAGTGGATAGCTCAGTTAGATTCCGTCCGTTGAACGTTATTCCTCCTCTGGAAGTCCGTACCCTATTGGAAGGAAGTCCCATTATGGACTTTAAAACAGTAGACTTACCCGATCCTGATTCACCGACCAACGCGAAGATCTCTCCAACCCCCACATCAAAGGAGATGTCTCGGATGACATCCTCTCCATTGTATCCAGCGCTAAGGTTCTGCAAATTCAACACCGTACTTTTCATACACGGTCCTCGCCAAGATCCTTAACGTCAAAACGGTCACGCAAGGCGTCTCCCAGATAGTTAAATACCATTACGGTTATAACAAGAGCGGCAGCCGGATACATGACCGTCCATGGGGCGGTACGTAACATCCCCCTCGACTCGCTGATCATACTACCCCACTCAGCCTGAGGAAGCTGAACTCCGAGTCCAAGGAAGGAAAGCCCTGCAAACCCCAGCATGACTGTACCAATCTGGGAAGTTGCAAAGGTGAGAAGCGAGTTAAAAATATTTGGCAAAATATATTTTGTCATAATTACGGTATCGCTACAGCCTGAAATTCTGGCAGCCTGAATAAATTCCTCATTTTTCAATGAGATAACTCGGCTTCGAGCCAAACGGGCATATGGTGTCCAACTGGCAAATCCCATGGCAAGCATTGCATTACCCATTCCTCCTCCGAGTATACCGGCCACCGAAATAGCCAATACCATCTGTGGAAAGGCCATAATGCCGTCGATAAACCGCATTACAATCCTATCGGCCGAACCGCTATAATAACCACAAAGAATACCGACAGAAGCACCAAACACAGCAGTAATGCAAACCAGGCTCAAAGCCGAAAAAACACTCGTCCGGGCACCGTATAGCAATCGAGAAAAAACACAGCGCCCCATAGCATCCGTTCCCATCGGAAACTCCATTCCCGGAGCCTGCCGCATACGCATGATATGCGTGGTATAAGGATCATTCGGGGCAAAATGCTGGGCAAACAAACTTCCTACAACCAATAAAAGGGCAATACAGAGAAATATCCTCAGCCATAAATTCTTATGATTTATTTTCATGTGCCTACTTTCAACTCTCAGTAACTCGTGGGTCAAAATAACGGTAAGCAAGGTCGGTCATCAAATTGATAAGTACATAGATGATCGCAATGTAAACTACGAATCCTTGTATAACCGGGTAATCCCTTGCTGTAATAGCGTCCATTACCAGCTTCCCCATTCCCGGCCACTGAAAAATTGCCTCGATAACAACACTGCCGGCAAATAAGTGGCCCACTGCAAAGCCTATAACCGTTAATATTGAAAGCATGGAATTGTGCAGAACATCTTTAACAAGTATAGTACCGGACTTTACACCTCTGGCCTGAGCCCCGGTTACATAATTCTGCCCCAACTCCCCAAGCACCTCCGCCCTTATCTGCTTGATAAACTTTCCCATTGTGGGCATTGCGAGAGCTACTGTAGGTAGAATAAGTCCCTGAAAACTGTTCTTCGCAAGCACAGGAAGCCACTGGAGAAACACGCAAAACAGATAAATCAACAATAGTGCTGCCAGAAATGAGGGTATAGCATTGGCCAAGAAAGTCAGAAATCTGACCAGATAGTCTGCAACTGTATTTCTTTTTACCGCGGTCCAGATTCCAAGTGGTATTGATACAATCAGAGAAAGAGCCAGTGCAGAAACTGCAACCATAGCTGTTTTACCCATCGCATTCCACATAAGCCGGGACACAGGCAGACCTTTTGCATAAGACTCACCGAGGTCTCCCTGCATAAAATTCCACAACCAGTTTCCGTAACGTACAATAAAAGGATCATTCAAGCCCATGTTCTGCCGCGTAGCTTCAAGAACTTCCTCGCTCGGAGCTATTCCCTGAGCTATCAACTTCTTTTGTGCCGGATCACCGGACGCAAGATACATAAGAGAAAATGTAATGAACGTTATAACCAAAAGAACTGGGATCAGTCGTAGTAGACGGTTTTTTATATATTTCAACATATAATACCTTTAAAACACAAAAAGGCGTGTGGAAAATTCATCCACACGCCGTAAACAGTATCAGCATTATTCATCAGTCATTTAGTGCAGTTTCAGCATTGAGAAAATAAAAACTGATCGGATTTCTTTCACTGCAATTGACTACTCCGGCTCTCATGACTGTCGTCTTATTAAGAATTGCCAGAAAACCCATAGCTTCATCATCAACAATCTGCTGCTGAATAGCTATAGCCAGTTTCGCGCGTTGAGCTGCAACAGGTTCCGAGTAAAGCTGCTCCAGAAGCTTTTTGGCTCTGGCATTGTTATATCTGCCGGAAGTATATTTACCTCCGCCAACTACACGCTCCATGAAGTAATAGGGATCCGCTGAAGGGTTGGCCGTCATGCAGTATACGCCGATATCAAAATCACCTGTACTCATATAGGTCCCGTCCGGGTCCTCAGTGACCCTCAAATTCGCCTTGATACCAACAGACCTTAACTGTTCCTGCATCAGCAGGACTATTTTATCAATTGAACGTGCCGCATAATAAGCAATGTCCAACTCAATTTCCTTACCATCCTTTGCATAGTATCCATTTTCATCAATGGTATAGCCCAGCTTCTCAATCAGTTTTTTCGCCTCCACAGGATCGAAACCGTGTTTTGTAATTTTACCATATGCGGTACCAGTGCCGTAGGCTCCGACCGTGGGGCTGGCCAGACCGGCCAGAAGGATACAGACATCGTCAGAATTAATGGACATATTAATTGCAGCACGAAGATTTTTGTCGGGAATACGTTCCATGCTCAAATAATAATAGTACAGGCGGGAGGCCGGAATAGCGACAACATTATATTTTTCAGGAGAAGCGGAAAAGATGCTGAGATCGTTGGTTGTAGGGCCTATGTATGCGTCAATCTCACCATTCTGAAATGCAAGGGAAAGCGTATCAGCATCAGCAACATATAATCCTTCTACACCGTCAAGATTTACTTTTCCGCCCCAATAATTATCGTTACGTACAAGCCTGACGAATACACCGGGATCAAATTTATCTACTTTGAACGGCCCGGTACAAACAGGAGCATTATCTAAATCTTTTGAGGTATCTAGATTTACCATCGCCATATAAACGTTGCACAATTCGTTAAGCACCGTAGGCAAAAGCTTAGGAGTGGAAATAGTAAATGTTTTCTCATCAACAACAGCCAAAGAAGCATTCTTGAGCATCCGGGACTTTTCATTTACCTTATTAGCACGCTCTATGCATCTTACTGCGATATCAGATGTAAGTTTGCTTCCGTCAGAAAAACATACATTATCCCGCAGTTTAATAGTCCATGTGGTCCCATCAACAGAAGCGGACTCAGCCAGCCAGGGAACTACTGCGTAACTATCGTCAATTCTGAACAAGGTCTCGGAAAGACCCATTGTTGAAGTGTACCAACCGAAAGACACCTTCTGAGGGTCAAGACTGGTATATGTATTAGCGAACAAGTCTCCGATACGTACGACTTTAGGCTGTTCAGTTGATGCACTGCATAAAGAATAAACCAAAACTGATAACAATGCAGCAGTAATAATTAAGCACTTAGAAACATACGTGCTTTTTTTTGAAAGCATCGTTAAATCTCCTTAAAAGAAAAACTTTACGTGGATAGCAGAGTCGCCCGGGAAGGTGCTCCATTATATCAAAACAACATAAAAACAACTATTTATCTGCATAAACGATGAAGAACGAAGGATTGATACTCATGTCAAAGGCATAAGGATTCGCTCTAAAAGATTGATCGACATCCCATGAAGAAACGTCACTAAACCCCGCATAATGCAGCAGCTTTTGCACTTCTTGTTTCTTCACCCCTTCATATAAGGGTAATTCTTTCATCATACTGGCATAATGTAGAAAAAAGCGTAAAGATATCCGGCTTTTTGCTTGAAAGACACTCTTTAACAAATTTATCGGAATCTCATAAAATCTTTTCCAAGTCTGATTGCTCCAGAAACCATCTGAGATAATAATTCTCCCCCCGGGTTTCAGAATTCTGTACCATTCTTTCAGTGCACGATCAGGATTTGGCAGTGTCCAGATAAGGTTTCGGGAAACAATCACATCAAACTGATTATCGGCAAAATCCAGATTCTCTGCGTCACCAGTACGAAAATCAATGTTAAGATCCATTTCTTTCGCAGTCTTTTGTGCGCTGGCTATCATTTGCGACGACAAATCTACGCCGGTAACATTAAAACCGGCTTCAGCTAGATAAAATGCAAGTTGTCCAGGCCCGGTCCCTACATCCAATGCATATTGATTCCGACCGGACTTTGCCAAAGTTCTTATTGTCGAATCCCATGCTTTTTCAGTTTCCTGAGACTTCTCATTATCCAAAGCGTAACTGGAACTACGCCAGTTCCAATACCTTTCTATCTTGTTTTTTAATTTATCCATTTTAAATTATTCCTTAAAAGACATTTACTTTCATGCTTTACAAATATTAAATTGCTTTTTTGCTGCTATTTGTAAAACAAAACTTTAAATAGTAACACTAAACAGGTACAAGAATACACCAAAAAGTTTGATTTCAAACTAAAAACAACTTTAGCTGCCAACAGTATTACAAATTTACAATTAATATTACCAGACTTGTCTATTTTTCACAAGTATTTTAATCTCAATGGGTTCCGTATTAATTTGGCAGATAGCACTTCATCCAACCTAAGGAGCGACAGATAAAAAAAGGACTCACGGTTTTGACCGCAAGTCCTAGTAATTGTTCTTATTGAGACAGAGCTAAGAGGTTTGACAGTCAGCTTTCCTGCGTAATCGGTTTTTTAGCCACAAATAGAGCTCCGGCAGTGATTATTGTTCCTACGATGATAGCCACGGTGTATGGAATCAGTCCGGTTACAGCATTTGGAATTGGCAGAACAAAAATCCCGCCATGAGGAACCATCAAAGTGCACTTCATAGTCATGGAGATGGCTCCGGTAACTGCAGAACCGAGCATAATACACGGAATTACGCGAAACGGATCTCGGGCGGCAAAAGGAATCGCACCTTCAGTAATGAAAGATATACCAAGGACGAATGCGGCCTTACTTGCTTCATGCTCGTCTTCGGTAAAACGATTTTTAAAAAGACTTGCAGCCAATGCCAACCCAAGCGGCGGAGTCATACCCGCAGCCATTACCGCGGCCATGGGACCGTAAATTTTCGCGGAAAGCAAACCTACACCAAATGTGTATGCGGCTTTATTTACCGGCCCCCCCATATCAAAAGCCATCATTGCACCAAGAACAAGACCTAAAGCCAGTGCACTTGTACCCTGCATAGTCTGCAACCATTCAGACAAAGAGGTAAGGGCAATCTTAACCGGCGGGCCAATCACATAAATCATAAGCAAACCAACTACCAGAGTAGATAAAAACGGCAGGATCAATACCGGCTTGAGTCCCTGTAAATTCTGGGGGAGTTTGATCTTGTCATTGAGGAACTTAGTGAGGTACCCGGCAATGAATCCGGCAACAATCCCGCCGAGGAATCCTGCACCTACATTTGTTGCAAGCAGACCACCGACAATACCGGGAGTAATACCGGGACGCTGAGCAATGGAATACGCAATAAATGCTCCGAGAACAGGTACAAACAGGGAAAATGCCCCGGCCCCACCTATCTGCATAAGCGCCCATCCGAGAGTGCCTTCTTTATCTCCGGCATAAATACCGCCAAAGGCGAAAGCCAAGGCAATAAGCAAACCACCGGCAACAACAACTGGAAGCATATAGGAAACACCCGTCATAAGATGGCGGTACGGTCCGGTTCTGGCTGCTGAACGCTCCTTCTTAAGTTCATCAACCTGTCCTGCTAGATCCTTATGGACACTAGGAACCGCTGCCAACGCAGACTTGATAACCTGTTCTCCGTCCCTCAGGGCATCCTTCGTTCCAGTCTCATAAAGCGATTTGCCGGCAAAGCGTTTAATATCAACGAAAGCATCTGCCGCAATTACAACAGCATCAGCACGGGCTATATCCTCTTCCGTAAGGACATTCTTGGCGCCGACTGAACCCTGGGTTTCAATTTTAACTTCATACCCCAGACTCTCTGCCGCTTTGCGTAATGCTTCCGCAGCCATAAATGTATGTGCTATTCCTGTCGGGCAGGAGGTGACCCCAACTATATACTTGCGCCCACCATCTGTCCCGGAAGAGGCCATTGGTGAACTGAAATCTTCAGCTTCCTTCAACGCAGTGCTGATAACTTCCTTTGTCTTGCGAATAGCATCGCTTGTAGAGACAGCATGCATGTATTTATTTTGAAACCTGAAAGGGTCCACATGAATATCAGCGGCAATGATGACGACATCTGCTTCGTCAATGGCCTGTCGGCTAAGTACATCTTTTGCACCTTCCGCCCCTTGGGTTTCAACTTCCACACTATGTCCCATACTGAGACCGACTTTCTTCAGGGCTTCGGCAGCCATAATGGTATGTGCCACGCCAGTAGGACACGCTGTTACAGCAACGATCTTTGACATAAAAGTTCTCCCTTACAAGCTTATCGCTTCAAAAATTACCTGTTCTTCTAGATCCTTAGCAACATCAAGCCTTTCTAGACTGGGCCCAGCCTGTGCCACAGTAGCGGCAGACAGGGAAGTTGCAAGACGCACTCGCTCCTTTAACGAAAGCCCGAGCGCAACTCCCGCAACAAGACCGCCTATCATGGCATCTCCGGCTCCAACAGTGCTGACCGGCTCTATCTTTGGCGGTTTCGCTAAAAGCTCCTCTTCTCCATCTGTGAACAAGGCTCCCCGCGCTCCCAGAGAAACAGCCACATTAGCGATACCGGACCTGTTCATATTTCGCATCTCATCAAGAATGTCCCTGTGATCCTCAAGCGGACGGTCAACCAACTCCGACAATTCATCATCATTGGGCTTGACCAGCCATGGAACAGCCTTGATAGCACTGACAAGAGCCGGGCCGCTGGTATCAACAACCGCTTTTGCCCCCTTGTTCTTGATAACTGCAACCAACCGCCCTACCACATCCGGAGATACACCGGATGGAAGACTGCCAGCGACCACAACTATCGACGCATACTCGGCCAACTGCTCTACCTTATTTATCAACTCCTCAACTTGATCCCCATCCGGAGAAAGACCGGGGAAATTGATATCCGTTGTTAATTCCGTACCCGGATCAAGAACTTTAATTCCGATACGCGTTTCACCGGTTACCCGGACAAATTCATCAACAAGTTCTTTCTCCGTAAATAATTTTTCAAAAATACCGGCATTTTCCAGCCCGAGAAACCCTGTTACAATTACCGGCAGATCAAATTTGCGTAGCAGAACGGCTATATTCACTCCCTTACCTGCGGCATCGGTTTGATACTGCGTGACCCTGTTCACCTTTCCAGCGGTAAAATCCGGCACCATACAAGCCAGATCAATAGCCGGGTTCATAGTCACAGTAACTATATGCTTTTTTACAGACATGCGTTTCTCCACATTAAGGCAGATCTAAGGCCCGCACTTCCTTACTATTGCGGCAGGCTAATGCTTTCCGCGCAAGTTCACGTGCCGACTCTATGCTTATTGAACGCAAATATGCCTTAACCGCTGCAATGCTGGGAACAACCATGCTGAGTTCTTTGACCCCCAGTCCGGCAAGAATAGCAGCTCCTAAAGGTTCCCCGGCTAGTCCACCGCAAACGCCGGTCCATATTCCAGCAGCATCAGAAGCCTTGACCACCAGTTCTATTAGACGCAGCACCCCCGGATGCAGGCTGTCTGCCTTAGAGGCAAGCGTCGGGTGGACTCGGTCAATTGCCATTGTATACTGTGTCAGGTCATTGGTTCCTATAGAGAAAAAATCCACTTCTTTTGCAAATTCAGCTGACATAACGGCTACTGAAGGAACCTCAACCATGATTCCGATTTCAACGGGGTCGGCACCGACTTCAAGACGGGCCTTCTCCGCAAGACGTTTGGCCGCATCAAGGTCTTCAAGGGTTGAAACCATAGGAAACATGATTCTCACCGGTCCAAAATTGGATGCGCGATATATAGCACGCAATTGAGCCAGAAACATTTCAGGTCTGTTCAGGCAAAGACGGATTCCGCGTTCACCGAGAAACGGATTGTCTTCCGGCGGAAGATCAAGGTATGAAACAGCTTTGTCGCCGCCGATATCAAGTGTTCTGATAATGATTGGCAAACCGTTAAGGGCTTCAACCATGGCCTTATAACTCAGGTACTGTTCTTCCTCGCCCGGCGGAGTATCCCGTTCCAGAAACAAGAATTCCGTCCGCATGAGCCCAACGCCCTCTCCGCCTGCGTTAATGGCGTTTTCCGCTTCACTGACCTTGCCGATGTTGGCAACGACCTCAATTCGCTCACCGTCAGTTGTTAAAGCTGGTTCAAATCTGGTCCGATATTCTTCATTGCGTAATTCTTCCAGCTGTAGCTTGGTCTCATTGGCGGTCTTAATGTCGGCTTCGCAGGGTTCAAGGTAAAGATTGCCTGAATCTCCATCCAGAATTGCAAACGTGCCATTAGCGATATCAAGCACACTGGGGCCCGCGCCCACAATAGCCGGAATACCAAGGGACCGAGCAATAATAGCGGAATGAGATGTAGGCCCGCCGCTAGCTGTGCAAAAGCCAAGTATGAATGCAGGGTCCAGTTGTGCGGTATCCGATGGAGTTAAATCTTCAGCGATAAGTATCACCGGTGATTCCGGTGTAAATGGTTCATCCTGAACAACTCCTGCCAAATGTTTTAGAACACGCCTCCCGATATCACGCAGATCCATAGCCCTTGCTGCCAGCAGTTCATCACCGTGCTGTTCCATGGCATGGACACGGTCATCAATAACCTGCCGCCATGCGTAACCTGCGCTCTTTCCTTTACGAATAAGATCATGGGTTTCGGCAAGCATTTCAGGATCATCCAAAAAAGCCTCATGGGCCTTGAAAATTGCTGCACGCGGTTCACCTGACTTGGCCCTTACTTCTTCATAAAGGAGGCGCAGATTTTGGCGGGCAGCACTGATTGCATGATTCAATTCGTCTGATTCATGCTCTGGATCTTTACCCAAGGCTTCCACCACAATCCGCCGCTGAGTCAACTGATGCACAGGACCAGTGGCAAGTCCGGGGGAAGCAGTACATCCGGGAATGGTTTTCTTTACATCTTCAGGAACCCAGCCATGCGCGACTTGAGTGATACTTTCTTCTTCCGCCTCTTCACCAAGCCCGGCGTCCACGGCATCTTTCAAAGCAGCAAGAGCAATTCCCGATTCCACACCCTTAGCGTGTATACGAATCGTTTTCCCGCCGGAGACACCTAGTTTAAGCAATGAGGCAAGACTCTTACCATTGCCTGACCGTCCACCGAACTCCACCTGAATCTCTGCATCGAACCGCTTGGCGATATCTACAAAAAAAGTTGCAGGACGGGCATGAAGTCCATGTTCCCCCATAATTGTAACATCAATTGATGAATCAAAATCAGAAACGTCCAGAGTTGGAGCCGGCCGGGATTCCGTTTTGCATTCCCCACTTAAAACTCCCACGATGTCTGCCGCATCATTAGTCACTGACAGACGGGCGACAGTCTCTTTATCGTCCAGCACGTGTGTCAGGTTGGTCAGAATTTCAATATGCTCATCAGATTTGGCTGCAATCCCGATTACCAGATTTACTATTTCACCGGGATTCCAGGCCACTCCTTCCGGAATCTGCAAAACAGCGATACCTGTCTTTATAATTTTATCCCGGTTTTCAGGCAGACCATGCGGAATAGAGATGCCGTTTCCAAGAAAAGTATTCGCAACTCCTTCCCTTCTTTTCATGCTCTCAATATACTCAGGATCAATATAACCCTGCCGCACCAGAATTTTGCCGACTTTTTCAATTGCTTCAGTCTTTCCTGAAGCAGTTGCCCCCAACTCAATGCTTGTCTGGTCAAAACTGATCATGCCTGCCTCCTGTTCCGGTTCAGGTCTTTGAAATTTTATTGTAATCGATTACAATATACAAAAAAGAAATTGATCTTTTCCTTCGTATACTACCGAGTATAGAATTTGGCTTTTATTATACATACAATTTTAATCTTGTAAACAAGGCTGATTTTGTAGCATCCAAGCTTAAAAAGTATTTCTTAATAACCAATTAGAAGCAAAATACCGCCATGTTGATCCAAAATAAGTTGTAAAAAAAATTGTAATCGATTACATTATTACTAACAGCATGAGGTAAGATATGAGAATTAAAGATATTGCTGAAGCCGCAGGGGTTTCTACCGCTACTGTTTCACGTGTTTTGGGCGGCAAACCGAATGTCCGGGAGGAAGTCCGGGAAAAAGTGCTGAAAGTAGTCGCCAGGACCAATTACAGACCCGATAAGGCAGCCCAAAGGCTGCGCTCAAAAAAATCAACCTACATAGGACTCATTGTAGCTGATATTCAAAGTCCTTTTTTTGCATCAGTGGCAAGGGCTGTAGAAGATGTAGCCCAAAAAAACGATTACAGTGTTATCTTTTGCAATACTGATGAGAATCACGAAAAAGAGCGCATGTACCTTGAAATGATGCAGAGTGAGAACGCTGCCGGGATCATATTGGCTCCTACCCTGCGGCTTTCCGATAATTTTGAACTGACCAGATATTATACCTCGCCCATTGTCGTTATAGACCGGCAGGTTAACGGATATGCTGCTGACATGGTCCTGATAGACAACCATCAGGCTGCCTTAGAATTAACCAGACATGTGCTGGCGCATGGTTACAAACGCATTGCCGCCCTTTTCGGTGACAATAGCGCCACGGGACAGCAGCGCAAAGCAGGTTTCAATCAAGCGATACAAGAATCAGGGCTTGCCAAAGAAGATGTGATAACCAAGACCCTGCCGGCCACAGATCAAGCCGCCCATGAAGCTATTACCGAATTGCTGAATCATGCAACTCCTCCCGAAGCCATCATTACCAGCAATGGTAGACTTGGAGCTGGAGCATTCAAAGCTATAAGAGATAAAGAACTCCCCATTCCAGAGTCCGTGGCTTTTGCAAGCTTTGACGAGTCAATCTGGACTTCCATGACCCGCCCCGCCATCACCGTCGTTGAACAGCCGACTTACGCCATTGGCCAGACTGCCTGTGAGTTGCTTCTTAAACGTATTGATGACCCCAAACGTCCGTCAAGAAAAGTTGTTCTTGAAAGCAGACTGATCGTGAGACAATCCTGTGGTGGGGAAATATAAAACAACGTAAACTCCCTCGCAGATTACATCGTCTTCATAATTTATTCTGTTCCACGGTGTTCCCCGTCAATTTCATAGAGACAAAAAAGCCCCTGCTATTCAACAGAATAACAAGGGCTCTTCGTTTTTTATGTTTGCTCTAGTAAGCCTAGAACTATTATTACACATTACTATCTGGTAATCTGGACAACTACTAAGACAGCCAGTCCATCCGGACTGAGGTGTATAATTACATGGCAGCCTTATAGATGGCTTCGACAGCTGCGTCAGTCATGATTCTGGGGTTGGTAAGACCACAGGCATCTTTCTGAGCGTTGGCGGTCATTGTCGGGATATCTTTTTCATCTACGTTCTTACCGTATTTCTTACCAAGTTCCTTCAGACCTGCCGGGATACCTACATCAGCAGACAGCTGGCGGATTGCATCAAGGGCAGCATCAGCAGCATCACGCTTAGACATGCCTTCAGTATTTACGCCGAGCCATTCTGCCATAATAGCAAAACGTTCCACGTGAGCAATCAGGTTATGCTGTTCAACGTGAGGCAGCAGAATAGCATTGCATTCGCCGTGAGGAAGATCATAGAAACCACCAAGCTGGTGGGCCATAGCGTGTACATGACCGAGGGAGGCGTTGTTGAATGCCATACCACCGAGATACTGAGCGTAGCACATGCCTTCACGGGCTTCGATGTCCTGACCGTTGGCAACTGCACGGCGCAGGAACTTGTTAATCAAGCGGATTGATTTTTCAGCACAAGCGTCAGTTATGGGGGTTGCGATGGTGGAAACCCATGCTTCAACAGAGTGAGTCAGTGCATCCATACCGGTTGCAGCGGTCAGTGCCGGAGGCATGCCCATCATCAGCAGGGGATCGTCAAGTGCGATACCGGGAGTAACGCGCCAGTCAACGATAGCCATTTTAACTTTACGGGAAGTATCAGTGATGATGCAGAAACGAGTCATTTCAGAAGCGGTTCCTGCTGTGGTGTTGACTGCAACATAAGGAGGCATGGCTTTAGTGGATTTATCCACACCTTCGAAATCATGAATTTTACCACCGTTGGAGACAACAAGGCCAACGCCTTTACCGCAGTCGTGAGAGCTACCACCGCCGAGAGTGATCAGAGAGTCACAACCGTTATCCTGATAAGCTTTAACACCTTCTGCTACGTTTTTGTCGGTAGGGTTAGGAATGGTATCATCATAAACTACGCAGTCCATGCCCGCAGCCTTAAGAATGTCAACGATCTGCTGGGTAATTCCAACACCGGTAATTCCCTTGTCAGTTACGAGCAGGGGTTTTTTGCCACCAAGAGCTTTGATACGGGCAGGAATTTCTTTGTGAGCACCAATACCAATAAGAGTAACACTAGGAATGAAAAAACCGTTTACTTGTTCACGTACAGCCATTTTGAGACCATCCTTGTAGCTTAATAGGTTTTTGAAAATTGACCCTAGTCGTTTGACTTCTTAACGCTTTCACACTGACAACAAGAGCCAGAATAAAAGCAGCTGAGAATGCTATAAACACAACAGGAAGACAGAGTATCAAGATCTCTATCCTACATAGACTAATTATGGTAATATAAATCAGCCATATACTCCTGCGTGCCTGAAGCAAATTATACTACTGAGCATGTATATACCCTAAAAAAGTCAATGTAGAAATATTTTTTATTACTTTTACCATGTTTTTTTAATCACAAAGTTTTTATATTATTAACTACAAAAGATTAATGGAAATAATATATGAATTTAAAAAACCAGAAATCAATCTATTATATATTTACTTTCTCAGAGATATTTATGTATAAGCACTCTTTTTTTTAAAAAAACAAGACAAATGAAATGATAAATGCTAGTTTTATTCAACTGGTCAGCTTAGGATGTGACCTCTAAGCTCTGTTTAGTGTATTGAAACATTCTTTTATTCAAAATGGAGGTTGTTTTAATGGGTGTTCCTCCGAGTTCAAATTCCAGGTGGAAAGAAATCGTAACAGGCAAGAAAACTTATACTTTGAAGTTTCTCGCTGCAAAAATTTTACTAGGACGCCTTATCCGCAATGTTAATTCGGATAGCTCCCCGGAGAATGTGGCAAAGGCCGTTGCTGAGCTTCATGCTATTTATACTAAGAATGCAGACAATGCTTCGGCAAAGGAAGATCTGCAAACCATGTTCGGATAGGAGGGGATATGAACCAAGAACTTCTTAGCGTTAAGGAAACTGTGGATCTGATTGCCGATGGGAAAATCCTTCTTATTGCCGGAGATGAGAGCCTTCTCGCAGAACTTCCAAAGGGTAAGTGGATAGGTGGAACCATTCCTTATTTTGTTTCTTCCTCCGAAGGTGGTCTTGTTACCCAAAAACAACTTTTTGTAACCGATATTTCTGATGTCGCAGCTTCTATTACTCTGAAAAAGTATAATCAGGATGAGCTTGGAAACGTATACAAGGATGCAGGGTATGGCGGTTTCAGCTTTATCATCATCCCTGCTTCAAGTCCGGCACATGTTTCTTTTGCACTTAATGCGCCCAACTATCAGGATTTTGGGTCACAACCATTAGTGGGCTGGATTTCCGGTGTATTGTTGGACGACCTCGGCAAGGTAAAGCCAAAAGTTTTCAGCGGTGCAACAGGAAACAGTTACGAAGACGAGGCCTTGGTCATGCATGTTGACCTGATTCCCGGCAAAACAATTGATGTTGGAATTGTCAACATTTTCGAGCAGGGAGACGGCGATACACTTACATTTAATCAGGATTCCTTTGCGGCTGATTCTGTAATGGTCAATGGGGTCAAAAAGAATTTTGCGGAATATATCGCAGAAAAGAACATTGACACAAAGCTTCCCCTGGTTGCCGATTATTACGGAGCGCTGATCAATATCAGCTTTCAGGCAGTGTCTCCTGAAGATGGTGTAAGCTTTTACGCACCTGTTTTTTCAGGTGTCCGCTACAAGCATGCCAAGCCTTTGGCTGATTATGCAGGAGCTTTCAACAAACAGCTGACGGATAATGATGTTGCCGGAAAGAAAATCGCTTTTTCCTGTAACTGCATCCTCAACTATCTCTATTCAGAACTTGAAGGTAAAAAGACTGATCCATTTGTAGGACCGATAACATTTGGTGAGATTGCATACCAGCTGTTAAACCAGACATTAGTCTATGTGGATATTCATGATTAACAATAAGTTAATTTAAAACTTGACCCCCCGGCAACGGAACTGTTGCCGGGGGGTTTTATTTGTAATTCGACAAAAAGTATTTATTTTATGAAGTTAAAAGAAAAATAAAAAAACATCAGCAATAAGTATAAAACTGAAATTTAATTATACAAATTAATATATTTTAATATTAAATAGTTATACTTTTTAATTAGTTGTCAGCAAATAAAGCTGCATGTTTTTGACCTACCATTTTTTATTACCTCGATACCGGCACTGAATCTTAATAAATACTGTAGCAATAGTAATTTTATTGGTGTATTAATGTTCTGTATATCCTTTTAATCATGTATGATCTTGCTATAACATCAGGAGTTGGGGAATGAAAATTACCAGACATATGTGGCCGGTTCTTATTGTTTCAGCACAATTTGATGCTAAAACAGATGAAGGCTTACGGTTGCGAAATCTTGAAGAAGAATTGACACAAGAACAGGAATGTTCGGTTTACCCTTCATACAGTTACGAAGATGCTGCTGAAATATTCATTTCGCGAGCCGATTTGGGAGCTGTTGTTATTGATTGGGACATAAACTTTGAACGTTACAGCGAAGACGAAGGTCCTGAATATCTACTCAAAGAGATCCGCAAGCGGAATAAGAACATTCCCATTTTCCTGCTTACTGAAAGAATCACCATGGCGAACATTCCTACGGATGTTCTGGCCCAGATTAATGAATGCCTATGGAAAACAGCAGATACCGCTGAATTTTTAGCCGGACGCATTGAGACCCGGCTCGTAGAATACGTTCAGTCCGTATTCCCTATTTTCTTTGGGGAAATGGTTAAATATTCAGAAGCTTACAAATACGCTTGGCATACTCCCGGACATATGGGTGGCGAAGGTTTTCTCAAAAGCCCCGCCGGAGTTGCCATGCATAAATTTTACGGTGAGAACGTTTTCCGCTCCGATCTTTCCATATCCGTGCCGGAACTCGGCTCCCTGCTTGATCACAGCGGAGTTGTAGGCAATGCAGAAAAGAACTCCGCCCGAGTATTTGGCGCTGACCACACCTACTATGTGCTTAACGGAACCTCAAACGTCAACCAGATCATATGGCGCAGCCAGCTGGTCCGCGACGATATCGCCTTTGTGGACCGCAACTGCCACAAATCACTTAACTATGCCATGGTAATCACCGATGCATACCCGATCTACATGGTTCCCAGACGCAACAAGCGCGGTATAATCGGTCCCTGCCGCCTTTCTGAATTTTCCGAAGAATCCATCCAAACCAAGGTTCGTGAAAACTCACTCATTCCCGAAGAACTTAAGGAGCAGAGCGTGCGGATGTCCGCACTGACGAACTCCACATACGACGGAGTCTGCTATAATGTAATCAATATAAAAAAACAGCTCCAGAAAAGTGTGGACAACCTCCATTTTGACGAAGCGTGGTACGCCTATGCCCGCTTCCATCCCATGTACAAAGACCATTTCGGCATGGCTGATGATGATCTTAATGAACATCATCCGCCGATCTTCTGCTCCCACTCCACCCACAAACTGCTGACCGCCTTTTCGCAGGCCTCCATGCTACATGTCCGCGACGGAAGCAGCATCAAGATAGATCCTGATGAACTCAACGAATCTTACATGATGCACGGATCCACATCCCCCCAGTACAGCATGATCGCCTCCCTCGATGTCGCCACCAAGATGATGGAAGACAGCGGCGAAGTGCTTATGCATGACACCATGGTAGAAGCTGTTAATCTGAGGAAAAAGGTTTCCATGATCGCCAGCGAAATGAAAGAAAAAGACAGCTGGTTCTTTGAAATGTGGCAGCCGGAAAAGGTTCTCGTAGGCAAAGACTACAAAAAATTTGAAGATGTGGACACTGAATATCTGTGCACACACCAACACCCTTGGGTCTTCACAGCTGAAGATAACTGGCACGGTTTCGAAGACATGGAAGAAGAATACGCCATGCTCGATCCCATCAAGCTGACTTTCACAACCCCGGGGCTGCGTCATGACGGCAGCATGGAAGATGAGGGAATCCCGGCCTCAATCGTAACCGACTACCTGATCAACCACGGTATAGTTTGCGAAAAAACCGACTACTATTCCTTCCTCATGCTCAACTCCATCGGAACCACCAAAGCCAAGCAGGGTTCTCTTCTGGCCGGACTGCTTAAATTCAAGGAAGTATACGACGCCAACCGGCCCCTTGATATAGTCCTGCCGGCTTTAGTTAAAAATTACCCGGAAACATACTCCGGGGTTGGAGTAAAAGACCACTGCGACGCGATACACAACTACTACAAAGAACACAGACTGCTCGATAAGATGCAAGCCGCATTTCAGGTTATCCCGGAACAAGCCATAAAGCCGTCCGAAGCATATCACGCCGTGGTCCGCAAAAATGTGGAATATGTCGAACTATCAGAAATGAAAGATCGCATTCCGGCAGTGATGGTTGTTCCTTACCCCCCCGGCATCCCGATCATTATGGGTGGCGAAATTCTAAACAGCAAAGCTCAGCCCGTATTTGACTATCTGATGGCGCGTCAGGACTTCGAAAACGTTTTCCCCGGCTACGAAAGCGATATCCACGGAGTGGAGCGCATTGAACGCGGAGGTAAGAAATACTTCAAAACCATGTGCCTGAAGAAATAAATTGTTAACAATACAACAATTAAACCGGAGGGCCGCATGACAGGATCTGGCTCCAAAAACAAATTGTCAGTATTCACACTGATGATGATTAATGTTGCTGCGATTCTGTCCTTACGCGCCCTGCCGGGACTCGCAGAATACGGCTGGGGACTGATCTTCTACCTTGCCCTTGGTTCCATCAGTTTTTTTATCCCTTCGGCCCTTGTTGCGGCGGAACTGGCCTCCGGCTGGGATGAAGAAGGCGGTGTTTACCTCTGGGTACGAGAAGCGTTCGGGCCCAAATGGGGGTTTGTAGCCATCTTCATGCAATGGGTGGAGAACCTGCCATGGTTCCCGGCTGTCCTCGCTTTTGCCGGATCAGCAATCGCCTACACCTTCAATCCTCAGCTTGCGGATAACAAATGGTTCATTGTGGCGGTCATTCAAGTAGCTTTATGGCTGGCAACCTTAATGAACTTCCGAAACATGAAACTTTCGGCTTTCTTCAGTTCTTCCGGCGCCATCGTCGGGACAATTGTTCCCGGCATACTGATCATAGTGCTCGGCATTGATCATGTACTTTCAGGGGGCACGGTACAAATTCCGTTCACTCCTGAAGCCCTCATGCCCGACATAGAAAATCTGCAACAACTAATGCTGCTTGCGGCAATGCTGATTTCTTTCACAGGCATGGAAATGTCGGCAGTACACGTAAATGAAGTCCGCAATCCGGCTGTTAATTATCCTAAGGCGATCTTCACCGCCAGTGCCTTGATCATCGGCCTGTCCGCGTTAGGATCACTGGCAATCGCCATGGTCGTCCCCGCAGACGGGGTAAGTCTCAGTGCCGGGGTATGTCAGGCCTTCGACAAGCTGTTTCAGATTCACAAGATGGAATTCATGACCCCGATCATCTGCTTTCTTATGGCATATGGAGCCTTGACCATGGTTATCACATGGATGGTCGGACCTTCAAAAGGAATACGTGAGGTAGCCCGCGAGGGGTATCTGCCCAAACTCTGGCAAAAAACCAACCGTTACGGCATCCCGACCAATATCCTGCTCATACAGACAGCACTCTCGGCGCTGGTTTCCTGCGCTATTTTGTTTATGCCTACCGTCTCTAGCGCTTTCATGCTCATGAGCGCGCTGGCTGTGCAGCTGTACCTGATCATGTATCTACTCATGTTCGCTGCGGCCATACGCCTGCGTTACACAAGGGCGGATGTTAAACGGGGATACACAATTCCCGGCGGTAAAATCGGCATATGGTGCGTATCAGGTCTTGCCATAACAACCTGCATCTTTGTTTTTGCTTTCGGTTTCATCCCGCCAAAGGCTGTTCTGGATGAAGGTTTCGCAGCCTCTGCGGGCTATATTGGTTTTCTTATCGTGGGGATTTCTGTCTTCACCTACGTCCCTATCTACTTCTACAACAAAGCAGTAAAAAAACGCTGAATAAAATAATAACCAGTGAGGAAGATAAGACATGTCAGCTGATCACAAAAAAATGGGTGTAGTCGCCTGTACTGCAGTTGTTGCCGGAAACATGATGGGGTCCGGCATTGCGCTTCTGCCTTCCAATCTTGCGTCCATCGGCAGCATTTCCATTATCGGCTGGGGAGTGGCCCTGATTGGGGCTCTCGCGCTCGCTTATGTTTATTCGAGATTGGGCATGGAAGACCCACAGGAAGGCGGACCTATCGCTTATTCCGGCGAAGTAGCCCCTATTCTGGGATACCAGTCCGGTCTGCTTTACTATCACGCGAACTGGATCGGAAACCTTGCCATTGCCATCACCGGGGTTGACTACCTTTCAGTTTTCTTCCCATCCCTTCAGGACCCGATAGCTTCCGGTATAACATCTTTGACGCTGATCTGGATATTCACCGGAATAAACATACTCGGCGCTGACTGGATCGGCCGTCTTGTTTCAGTCGGAGTAATCCTGCTTCTTATTCCGGTTGTGATTACCGGAACGGCTGGCTGGATGTTCTTCGACTCCACCCAGTTCCACGCTAACTGGCTTATAAAAGGACATACACCGGATTCTGCGGTGCTGGCTGCTATCATTCTGTGCATATGGAGCTTCATCGGCATTGAGAGTGCGGCGGTTAACACGGCGGTGGTTAAAAACCCTAAGCGAACCATCCCGCTTTCCACCATGATCGGAACCGCACTGGCCGGACTGGTTTACATCCTTTCCTGCACAGCCATATCCGGAATGTTCCCGGCGGAAAAAATGGCTGCTTCCGGTGCACCTTTTTCGCTGGCAATGGGACATATATGCGCATCTTTACCTTTCGCCCATGCGATTCCTAAAATTGTATCTGCTGTAACAGCCTTTGCTTGTCTGGCGTCACTGGGGTCATGGATGATGCTGGTTTCCCAGGCCGGGGCAAGAGCCTCGAGTGATGGAACCCTGCCGGAAATTTTCGGACGCAAAAACAACCACGGAACGCCTGTCATGGGACTGGTTCTGTCTTCAGTCATGATGAGCATACTGCTTGTCGTGCTTATGCTGATTTCGAAAGGCGGTGACACGCAATCCCTGTTCGGAAATATAGCTTCAATAGCCGTACTCCTCACACTGCCGCCTTATTTCTATTCGGCCCTCAACCTGCTTCGCCGTTACGGATTCCATGCAAAAAAAGCATGGTTGCAAATCATGTCATCTCTTCTGGCCTGCGCGTTCTGTCTAGTCGCCCTTTCCGGTGCGGCGCAAGACGCCCTTATCGGCTGTATGATTGTTATGCTGTGTACCTTCATCTTCTATGTGGGCAAGGACCGTTCAGAATTCGAGAATAAAGTCAGGGAGACCGCGAGTCAGTCATCAGAAAACGCCTAGAGGACTTAAACCCGACTCATACCATATTGATAATCCCGGACTATTGATAATAGCCGGGATTATTTATTTAGACCTATCTGCAGAAATCTTTTTTACCACTTGAAGGAAGAACTTCTTATGACTACAGTAGTCAAATAAACCTTACTACTTTCTAAGGAGTTGAAATGCTATTTCACAGCCAAATGCGTAGATTTATCTACTTCATCATTTTCATATCACTGTTTTCAACCCTGCTGGCAAGCAACCCGGCGAATGCAGCCGGGGCAGACAGCCATAAAAATATTTCAATTGCGGTGATACCTGAACGGGGTGATCTTGATTTCTGGGATCTGTTGAAGAAAGGGGTAAGTAAGGCAGCCACCGATGACGGAAAAATCAAAATTTTCTGGATCGAACCTGCCGGATATGGAAGTTTCAAGGAACAAAGAAATAAACTTGAATGGTGTCTGAACAATAATATAGATGCAGTGGTCATTTCCCCGGTTCATGGTCTACGGTTGAAAAAGGCTCTCCAAAAAGTTGTGCGGAAAGGTATTCCGGTAATTCAGATGGTTTCAAAATCTCCCATCAGTAAAAGCGGTTATGTTCATTCGGATAATTTCAACGGAGGCACTTTAGCCGCTGATTTTCTGCAAGGGGAACTCAACGGGTCCGGATCTGTCATATTAGGCCTGTTTACTCAGGGCAATTCCCCGGTAAACAGCCGGGTAGAAGGATTTAAAAAACGGCTGAAAATGATTGGTTCCAAAATCAAAATTGCCAACTCCATTTATGTAGGTAAGTCATTGAAGGAAGGAGCTTCAAAAACCAGAATCGCCATGTACGGGAATGATACGCCCAGTTCTAAAACAGGTATTAAAGCTGTTATCGGGTTCAATGAGAGCAGTAGCGAAATACTTCTGCATACATTGTCTCAAATGAATAAGCTTGACGGCATTAAATTCGTGGCCTTCAACCCGGACCCGCAAATGATCAAAGGCATTAAAAGCGGAAAAATAGCGGCGGCTATAGCACAGGACCCGTATGAAATAGGCCGCCTTGCAGTGACTCAGGCCGTTATGGCTGCCCGCGGTCACAAAATTCCATCTAATACCAAAACAAATGTTTACCTGATCACTAAAGACAATCTGGATAACCCTAAAATTCAGGAAATACTGGGATTGAAAAAACGCACTCTGTAATTCTTTAACTTTTACTTCAGCTTTTAGTCCATATACCAGTATCAATTAGCATCTGAACTTACGATAAAGCCTCCGAGCCAATTAAATAGTTTCGGAGGCTTTATCTATTTATTTAATACCGCGCTTGGAAGCCTTAAGCGGGTTAACCATTTTAGCTTTACCTGCAACAGCCGTCTTGATCAGATGTTTGTTTTCCTCAAACAACTCTACCGTTTGAAACCCGTTCATTTCCAACAAATCCCATATTTCCTGTCGCCTTACGCCGTAACGGTTAATATCGGCATGCTTCTTATCAACTTTGCTGTGCTCAGTCAGATAAAGCCCCTTACTGTCAATAGCCAGCAGCCTTTTACGTCCTTCAAGCTCAACTTCCTGAATGATCATGTCTGCGGTTGTTCCGAATCTGTTTACTCCATCAAGCATATGTTTCTCCAATTTTGAATGAATTAATGATATTGACTTTCAAGATCACTTAATCCAGATATGGAAACAATGTCAATCTCTGCGCTGTCACTCCCAGCCATGGCAGCCATGAATTCTTTGAATCCGTCACGGCTACCCAGCACTGCCCGCTTGCCTTTCAAATAACCTGGTCTACTCCCTGTAAGCGGGCATCCTTCGGTGTCATCAACTGTATTACCGGCATGGATGCGCACGTATGAACGATTCGGGACGTCTTTAATGGTCCATAGCTTACGCCCTTTGGAGGGAGAAAACTCCAGCTTCAAAGGATAACGGCCTTGCGGTATACAGGAAACACCTGCCCTATTCTCACGCCAAGGCTCCTCAAGACTCCAGCATATAACCTTTCCGTCCACCAGAAAAACACCAAGCGTAGCTTCCCGGCCACTCTCAATGCGAACCAATTTAACCTGTTTCATCAACTACTCCTTAAATTGAAATTCGAGGTGGATCACCAGCGGTCAATCCACACAACATCCAATTCAGTTTACGGATCAGCCGGACACAAACAATATTGACAATGTCTGAGAGACTCGAAGTGATGACAAGATGAAAATCTAATGAATGGATGATCTTGGTTTGAATACAAACAGAGAAAAGGCAAAAAGCAGAACCCCGACCACTCCAAATAATCTTTGCGGGCCGTCAATATAAAACAGAACCCTCAGGCCACTGCCCCATAGAAAAAGAATAGACGAGCTTAGAATTAATACAGCCCAACCACATATAATATTATCTACAGCAAACAACTTCAGCAATTCAGGCAAGGCCTTACTTAAGAGCAACCAAAGTAAATAGCTGACAAATGCCCCACCTATCAGAAACACCCACCACGGGGACAGGCCCATTCCCTTATTAAACAGACCGACATCACCGTGGTTCGCGAAGGCACGCATGTAGATATAGGCAACAAGCTCCATGAGATTCACCACTGCCAGCCAAAAAGCTGAATGATACGCCCATTTATTGCGCAGCCGGCCTGTATTCATAAAGAACAAGCAGACACAAGCCACTATCGAGTGCATTATCAGAGGGAGAACACCTATGAACGCACCATGCAGATCGTGCCCTTGGGCAAAGATGCGGTTATAATCAACTCCCTCATCCCAGCCGGTCATCATCACCGGATTACCCCAGATAATTCCCAGTGGATTTTTCATCTCGCCCAAGAAATACGCTGTGGTGCTGTGTGTAAACTCATGAACTACAACCACAATAGATTGCAGAATCAGAATACTTATGACAGTCACACCCAAATAACGCACAGTTTGTATTAACTTAAGAGAGTTTTTCATCTTACCATAGTACGCCTTTCGGCACTTCGGTCAATGAAAAGCCCCGTCCTTCGGATCGAAGAACGGGGCCGTTTAGCTCCTTTGGTTACAGGGAATGGAAGGTATTAACTACCCCACTCGACCCGTCTTACTCGAGCTTCTCCACGCTCCACAGTACGCTGATATTTTACGGCTGGTTTGCCGAAAAGCATCGCGTAACCAAGCTCATGATCGTCAGGAATACCCAAGCTTTCCTGAAGGTCCGGGAGAATAGTATCGATCACCCGCTTAAGTATCCCGTTCCAGAGAGTGCCGATTTCCATGGAGCTGGCCATGATTTCGAAATATGACAGAAAGATGTTCATATCAGCTACCCGACTGGGAGCACTCTTTGGTGCGGAAACAACAATAAAATGAGGAGCTCCACGAAAAAGAATATCCACGCCGTTTTCCTTTTTCTGCTGACACGCCATTTTGAAAAGATTCGCCACATACGGAACCTCAATAGTATTTTCTTTGAGGGCATCTTCAAGACGGCTGTATATCTCATCGCTGAATTTCTTAACCGACTCCGGGTTATCCATCATTGTAATATGAACACAACGAGAATTAACCCCTGTGGGAGCATGCCATGCAACATCAAGAAGCTTCTGAATTCGCTCCGGCTCAAGAGGTTCCGGCTTATAAGCACGAATTGAACGGCGCCCTTTGATGAGCGCTGCAACCTGATCCTCTTCCGGCATACTGTCTTTAAGGGGCATTGAATCTTCGGGTGAATTACCCAGAATTGAGATTGCCCCCACAGGACAGACAGCAAGACAATGCTGACATTCAAAGCACTTCTGTTCATCAGTAATCCGAGGATACTCGTTCAGTTCAATCAAGCCATAGAAACAGTCCTGAGCGCATAGACCGCAAAGCACACAAAGATCTTCATCAACTTTAAAATTTTTCATATATTCCTCAAGAGCTTAATAATTATGGATTATTCTCAATATCCACAATCTTATGAAAGCGGCTTACCGGAATAAGTAAAAACCGCTTTCAACCACCACTACTTAATAAGCTTTTTACCTATACTAAAAGCTGTGCCTGCCATTTCGCCCAAGGCAACATATTCCCTTGTGGCGGGAGCAAATACAAAAGGATCCGCAGCACCGATCATGGGCAGACCTTTGTCATTAAGAATATTCTCCTCAGCCTTAATCCCGACAATTTCACCTACAAACTGGGTGTGCAGGCCAAGCTCAGTGGTTTCAACAACCTTGCATTCAAAAATGAGCGGAAATTCGTCCACGTAAGGAGCGTCAACAACTTCAGAACGGACCGGAGTCAGGCCGGACTGGGCAAACTTGTCCGTATCCTTACCACTGGCAATACCAAAATAATCAGCCTCTGCCACGTGCTTGGTTGAAGGGATGGAGACAGTGTATGCACCACGCTCCATAATAGAGCCGTAAGTATAAGTCGCCTTGCGCAGGGAAATTGTCAGCATGGGAGGAGAGGAATTACAAATACCGCCCCAAGCAATAGTCATTACATTAGGTTTACCGTCTTTATCGTAGCTGCCAACACACCAGACAGGGGTAGGCATAGCCAGAGTATTGGGCTTAATTCTCTTTTTCATCATGAACTCCTTATAACTTTTTATGTCATACTCTTTTTAAAAGGAAAAACATTAACTCATCAAAATTATGTACTTTTATCCAAACCAATTGAATGAGAACCAACATAAACCAGATTTGAACATCCATCACTTCTCTAGCACCATCAGTAATCTTTGCAATCAACTCTTCATGATATTCAATTGAAAAAGCTAATTCACCAGAAGTAACAGTCAGTGCATTAATCGCCTACTTTCTCAAGCATGGTCCAATATTTCACCTCCGGACTCCCGGCAGACAGACGGGCAATGGCATCGTGAGTCCTGCGACAAGGATCACTATCCATATGCATCCGGTAAGATGCTTCAGACGTGAAATGCATATAAACAAAAAAAAGGGCCGGATCGTCTTTATCCTGATGTAAGTTGTAAATCAGCAGTCCTTCCTGTCCTGAACATCCGCGAGCACCATTTTCAAGCACGTCCTTCAATTTGTCCTCACACCCGGACTTAGCCTTGATGCGGACAGTCAGAATAAAATTATCCCCGCGAAACATAGCATTACCCTTTGCTTACAAAGCCTACTACAAAAGCAGCAATAAACTTGACTATTAAAAATTCGGATTGTTTTTTCATATATAATTTACCTCCGCATTATCTGATTCCTGTCTTTTCTTTAGAATATACTCAAATGGAATCGCTATCCACATCCGCAAGATATATGAACATACAGAGGCAGCATCCACGACATTTGTCGTAGACAATAAAAAAGGCAGAGATATTAACAACCTCTGCCTGATTAAAATTCTCTTCCTGATTCAAAATGTCAGGACAAATCCACTCTAACCAGTTTACAAAGAAGCAATCCCCTCGCGCAATGCGTAGAGAGTAGCCTCCACCCGGTTAGCCAGATGCAGCTTGGAAAGGATGCTGGTCATATGAGTTCGTACGGTGGCTTCGCTGACAAACATTGCCGCAGCAATAGCCTTATTGCTCTTGCCCTTGGCTACAAGTTTGAGAGTATCCAATTCACGGGGGGTAAGCGGATCGGGAGTGGGGGAAGACGACTCTTCTCCGGACTGGGAAAGTTCTGAAAGAACTTTGCGGGCAATGTCAGGGGCAAGGGAAGGTTCTCCACGGTATACACGGCGTATGGCTTCAAGCAGTTCCTGCGGAGTCGAGTCCTTAAGCAGATAACCCATGGCTCCGGCTTTGATCGCGGGAAACAGTTTGTCGTCGGTGGCGAAGCTGGTCAATGCAATAATGCGTCCCGGCAGTTTGCGGTCCCTGATTTCACGGATAGCCTGAATCCCGTCCATAACCGGCATCAGCATATCCATGAGAATAATATCCGGTGAAAGCTCGGCAGTTAAATCTACAGCTTCCTGACCGTTAGCGGCCTCACCTACGACCTCAATATCGTCAAAACTACACAAAAAACTGCGCACTCCGATACGTACAATATCATGGTCATCAACCAGCAGGACCTTAATCACATCACTCATCTTCACCTCCATCTCCTTCTACATCAAAAACTTTCACGGTCAGCACAGTACCTTTACCGGGCTCACTGGCTATAACAAGTTCAGCATTAATCTTATCAGCCCGTTCACGAATACTGCGCAGCCCCATGCCCCCAGTAGGCAGAGTTGCGATATCAAATCCCTGTCCGTCATCTATTATCTTTACGGTTGTCTCACCTTCCACAAAATCGACATGTACAGTAACGGATTCCGCTTTAGAATGTTTGGTCGAATTATTCAGGGCCTCGATGGCGATACGAAAAATTTCTTCCTCAACCCTTAAAGGCAACCGTCTTTCATCACCTTCCACCAAAAGATCGGCTCCGAGGCCAGAACGGATTTCAACCGAGTTTAAGCGGGCCTGTATCGCTCCGACCAGACCTTCGCTCTCCAGCTCCGGCGGATGCAGATCGAAGATAAGTGAACGCATATCACGCATGCCCTGCTGAGCCATTCCCTGCAAAGCCTTGAGCTGTTCAATCGCCGCAGTTTCCTTACCGGATTCAAGAGAGCGCACAGCCGCATCAGAACAAAAAGTAATAGCATAAAGAGCCTGAGTTACTGAATCGTGCAGCTCACGAGCCAGACGCTGGCGTTCGCCCTGTACAACAAGTTTTTCACTCTGTTCGAACATCCGGCTGTTGCGCAGTGCAAGAACAGCCTGCGCTGCGAACATTTCCATTATGCGCTTATCGGCACTGTCAAAACCGCCGCTCTTGTTGGAAACCATAAGCAGGCCGGGTTTCTTGTCCCCTTCCAGAAGCGGGACGATAATCAAGGTACGCACTTCATCATTACGTTCAGCCTTAGGAACCTCACTCTGGGCGTCGCGCACGATTATTGTTTTACCTTCCTTAAATACTCTGCCGTAGTAAGAAGATTTCACTGAATAAAATTCAACAGGGCACTTGGGTGTACCTGCACTGCAAACACAATGCAGATAATCTCCTTCATGAAGCATCAAGACACTGCCCATGCCATTAACAATAGTCCGGGCTTCTTCGGCGATAAGACTCAGCACTTTGCTCTCTTTGCCCTCAGGACATTCGAGAAGTACGTTGGCCACCCGCCGCAAACTCTCACTTTCCAAGAGCTGCCGTTTCGTCCGGCGGGCAGCAGCTGCACTTTCAATAGCAACAGCCACAGTATTCAGGATACCGCCGATCAGCTCACTGGTTGCTTCATCAAAAGTAAAACCGGGTTGATCCGAAGAGACAAGAGCGACACCGACCATACGTCCGCTGTTGGTAATATGAAAAAGGGAGGCACTTCCCGAACGCACGGCATCAGGAAGGATATCAGCAAAAGACAGACTTGCCTTGTTGGATGAACAGAATCCATAACTTTTACCGTCCACCCCACTTAAGGTGTTACCGGAAGGACACAGCCTCAGGCCCTGCAAGGCACTTTGGCATTCCTTGGAGCCATAGCCGAACCCAGCGCATGGAGCAAGTCCGCCAGTCTCTGAATCCACAAGAAAAATAGTACAGCATCCCTCGCCCACAGTTCCGGCCAATACTTCAGCAAGTCTGCTGAGCACCTCATCAGGATCAAGCGCGCTGGTAACTGTTCGGGACGCTTCCAACAAAAGTTTATTGCGCACATGCTCAGTATTCAGACGCGAAAGCAGCATGCTGGAATAGCGGTCAGTTATTATCGACAAGACTCCTGCTGAATATTCCTCAAGCTCATGCAAAAAAATAAGAAGGTCATTTTTGTCTTCGAAAAATTCCTGCCCGGCATTAATAAAGGCCTTTTTACTGAGCATCGTTCCTTCGACGAGGTCACGTATCCCCACTCCGCGGTCAAGCTTGATTTCGGCACAGCTCAAAAAATGATTTTCAAGAGGAACGAAATCCCCACGGGTAAAACAACCGAGGTTCATCTCCACCCTGCCATAGGCGATCTCCCTGCACTTCTCGAACTCCATCCCGGCATACCAGCGAGGTTGGTTTGCTATCAACAATTCAGCAAGATAAGCGGCAACAGCATCTGTATTTTCCAGCAGGTACTCGCCTATTTTTTTTAGTTTTTCATTTTTCATATTTTTAATCCTAGGAGACAGCTGTAGTTGCAGCGGACCCTTAAATTCAATTCTTCACCAACCGGTTAGCACATTCAAATCATGCAAGAATCAGATAAATAGATGATTCCTTGATTTCCATATATCTTTAAGGTTAACTTACTCATCAAAACTTCAAGTATTACTTTAAAAAAAGGGAATTCTTAATGAAAAATAAAACAGTTCTGATTACCGGGGGCAACAAAGGCATAGGTCTTGAATTGACCGAGATGTTCATTGCTGACGGTGCGAATGTAATCGTCGTAGCCCGTGATTTTTCCAACTTCAAATACAATGATCACCCACAGGTAAAAACACAAGTATTCGACTTCAGCAATGTAGCCGGAATCCCCGAATTAATTAAAAATATGCCTGCAATAGACATTCTGATTAATAATGCCGGAGTAATGTTCGCGACTCCTTATGATGAATACACTGCCGAAGGCGTAGATAAAATGCTCAAGATAAATATTGAAGCCCCGGTTGCGTTGATTACTGCCGTGTCTAAATCCATGATTGCGAACAGGCACGGAAGGATTGTAAACAACGCTTCCATTGCCGGGCAAATCGGGCATCCCGATGTCTGGTACGGAATCACCAAGGCAGGAGTCATCAATATGACCAAGAGCTTTGCCAAAATTCTCGGACCGCACGGCATCGTTATAAACGCCGTTGCCCCCGGTCCCATTGCAACTGACATGCTGGAGACAATTCCCAAAGCCCGCCGCGACGCAATCAAGGCAGCAGTATACACCGGACGTTTCGGTAAACCTGAAGAAGTAGCCTCAGCCATGCACTGGCTTGCAACAGACTGCCCGGAATACATTAACGGCACCTGCATTGATATCAATAACGGATCATTCCCCAGATAATTAAAAATCCGGGGAGATGCTGCAATCTCCCCGGAAAAAAGTCACATCATATTGCCAACAAATAATCCCGACAGGTTAACGAAAAGCTAAATCCTGATCTTCATCAATACAACCTCGGGCCGACTTGTCGTTCTTAGCGGAGGCCCCCAGAAACCAACACCGCAACTTACATAGTAGTGTGTCTCGCCCTTCCGATAAGTACCATACTCCTCTTCATAAAGACGCTTCACCACCAGATTGAACGGAAACAACTGACCGTTATGGGTATGTCCGGAAACCTGTAAAGCAACATCGGCCTGCTCCGCTTCTTCAAGATGATACGGAGTGTGGTCCATTAGGATTACGGGCAGCTTGTTCTCCTCAGGGAGAATGTTATTTAAAACTTTGCGGATACCACCGCCGCGCATTGTCGCGAAATCATTACGCCCTGCCAGCAGGAAACGGTTGTCAACAACAACAGCACTGTCCCTGAGCACTTCAATACCCTGATTTTCCAGCATTCGCAGTGACCAGTCATTGCCGAGATAGTACTCATGATTTCCAAGCACAGCATATTTGCCTAGCGGGGCTTTTATACGTGCAAGTTCTTCCACTGCACCACTGATCTCGCTGTCATGATCATCCAAAACATCCCCAACCATAAGAACTATGTCCGGGCCCAGTGAGTTAACCATATTCACCACGCCAGCAACTCGGGCACTGGTCATCAGCTTTCCGGCATGCAGATCCGAGAACATAACAACCCGGTATTCTTTAGCGTTCCTGCTGCCCTTGGAAAGATCAAAATCAACTTCTTTAACAACAGGTGAAGTCGCGTTGATATAGCCGCCTACAGTCATCACAATGGAAATCAGACAAAGAGCGGCAAAGATTTTCAGCCTCGGAACCCTGATACCGTTACCGAGAAGTTTCATTCCCCAGCGAATAGGTTCAAAACAAAGTCCCACCGGAACCATGCAGACAATTATCGCCGCCCAGCTGTACCCAGCACCAAGCATAAGGATTTTAAGCAAATAGGGCAGTTTCTCCGGGAAAAACACCGTGATAGGCATAACCAGAGTCATGAGGTCCGAAGCGACTAAAACCCCGCGCTTGAGTTTTGGATTATCAACCAGCAGTCTGCATACCCACAGCCGTATATACAGATAAAAAGAGATGTAAATAATCGTAGCTTTTACATAAAATGACATAACTAGCCTGATCGTTTTTATAGTTGTTCTTATCTGACTTTATACTAAGGCGGCACGACTGTAAAAGAACCACAACCCTAACCGTACTTAACAAAAAAAGGCTGCACCCTAATGGATACAGCCTCTAAAAAACCTGACTCACCCCTGACTAGAATACGTCAGCCATGGAGTAAAGTTTACCGGGTTTCTGATCTTTAAGCCAGCGTGCTGCACGCAGCGCACCCTGCGCGAAAGTTTCGCGGGAATGAGCACGGTGAGTGACTTCAATGCGCTCACCGGGTCCGAGAAAGTAAGCGGTATGATCGCCCACGACGTCACCGCCGCGCACAGCCATTACACCAAGTTCATCTTTGGTTCTTGCGCCAACGATACCATCGCGGCAATGCTTCTTCACCTCATCATAGACAAGACCGCGAGCTTCAGCCATGCATTGCGCCAGCTTAAGCGCTGTTCCGCTAGGGGAGTCCACTTTCTTGTTATGGTGAATCTCAGTCATTTCCATATCGTAAGCTGGTCCGAGCATGCGTACCAGCTCAGGCAGGATCTTAAGCAGAACATTCACTCCGACGCTCATGTTCGGAGCGAGGAATACCGGGACTTTTTTGGCGAAATCTTCAACCTGTGCAATTTCTTCATTGGTCATGCCGGTAGTGCCGATAACAACAGGGTTGCCTGTCACAACAGCTGTTTCCAGGAGCTTCAAAGTTGCGGCTGGAGCAGTAAAATCTACAATTACGGCACCGGGAACCTTAGTCAGCACTTCCTGCGCGTCAGTGCCGCAGACACAGCCTAAAGAATCGAGACCATCTTCACAGCCTGAACGTTCCATTACTGCTGCGAGCTTCAGGTCATCACTCTGTTGCACACAACGAACCAAAGTATCGCCCATACGACCTTTAGCGCCTATAATTACTACGTCTGTCATAATCAGCTCCTTAAAATTCAATTTGATGCGCTTCGCGCTTTATTGAAAGAAGAGACCTACGGCGGCCTTCCTATGGACAGAGATTTTTAAAAAAAACCTCTGAACTATTCCAAAGCCTTTAATAAGCTTTTGCCGCTGCGGGGCTTAAAGTCTACTTTAATTTGCGTTTACAATATCCATGTATTCAGCTTCGGTCATGATCTCGACGCCTTTTGCTTTGGCGGATTCGATCTTCTTGGCCCCGACTTTGCTGCCGCAAACCAGAAAATCAGTCTTTCCGGTAACGGAAGTCTGCACCTTTGCACCAAGACGTCTTGCCATGGCCTGCATATCTTCACGGGAGCCTTGCTCCATTTTTCCTGTAAAAACAATACCCTTCCCGGTAATGGGGCTTTCGAGGCTTTCTGTATCCGAAACCAGCGGAGTGCGGCGCAGGTTGAAATCGAACTCCAACATATGCAGAATGGTTTCCCTGATGGAGGCAATACCCTCTGTTACGGAATGGCTGGTAATTTCTCCGAAACCGTGAAGCTCTTTTAGCTGTTCCTGTTTCACGTTTACCACATCTTCCAGCTTGAAATACCCGAGCAGCTTGCGGCTGTCTGCTTTACCAAGATCAGGTATGCCAAAGGCTGCCAGAAAACGCCAATCGTCAGTTTCCTTGGTCCGGCTTATATACAGAGCTTCCGCAAGATTGGTTGACTGCACAGGGCCGAAACCAAGTTTCTGGAAATCATCTTCAGCCATAGTATAAACAGATTCAAGTGAATTATGCCCGGCTTTAACCAGCTTTGCTATAGTCTTTTTACCAAACCAATCAGCATTACCAAGGGTCTTGAACCAATACTCAAGCCTTTGCTCTACACGGGCCGGACAACTGAAATCAGGACATTTCAAAAAGTCATTCTGCCAGAAAAGTTTCGCTCCGCACGCAGGACAAACCTCGGGCAGTTCCACTTCCGAGGCAGGTTTAATAACTTCTTCCAGCTTGGGGATTACCTCTCCACTACGAATAATACGGATCGTTGCGCCGATTCCAATTCCCTGATTACGAAGCATCCCTGCGTTATGAGCAGTGACGTTACGGATAGTGGCCCCGGAAACCGAAACAGGTTGAACTTCCATGACCGGAGTAACCGCACCCATGCGGCCAACCTGCCAGCGGATACTTTCAACCTCGGTCACTGCGGATTCGCCCTTCTTCTTGATGGCAATCTGCCAGCGATAGTGATGCGCTGTAGCACCGAGACGTTCCTGAAGAGCAGGATCGGTCACCTCGGCAACCATACCATCCAGAGGATAATCGGTTGCGGCCCAGAGCTCATCTGTAATTTCCCAGACCCGGCTTACCAGCTCGTCGCCATCAACGACTTTCTTGGGCAGAGTAGTATACGGGACAAAACGAACCGCTTCATCCTGTAAAGCCTGCTTAGAGGCCTCGTTTACCTTATCAGAATTGATGATCCCTACTACCATGTTTCGCGGATGCTCAAAGGAATCTGCGAGGTGTTCAGCAAAGTATTCCTGACTACAGACAATCTCCCCCACACCCTGTGCGCGTCCGCCAACAGCTATCACCCCCTTGGCAAAGGCGCTTGAAATTTCATAGCCCACTTCACCGTTACCACGGGTAGCAAAAACTTTCCCGTCATCACGGGCAGCCAGACCATCCAGCTTGGGAGTCACACGATAAGTAACCTTTTTAATTCCCAGTGCACTGGCTTCTTTCTGCACACGTGCAACAAAACGCTGAAGCTCGTCAACTGTGTAAGCTTTTTCAGTAGATAACATGGGACGCGGATGGCGAACCTCAACCTTTTCGCTGAAACTCTCAGGCTCCACGTTGGTTAAAAACGGATGCTCAGGATCAAGATCACGCAGCTGCTCGGTCAGTTCATCATACCGGGCGTCACTAATAGTCGGCATACCACGGCGGTATGCTTCGTTATGCTTCTCCAAAAGAGAAACTAATTCTTCAATTTCTTTAGTTTTATTCTTCACTTTAAACTTTATGCTTTAATGCGCAATGCGCTTTTATGGATAAAAGATGCCCCGGCGGCCATCCGAGCCTCAAAAAATTATTATGGCTTTGCCGTCTGCATATACAAAAAAACGTTTTAATAAAACAATCTGCAAAATTTACCAGAAGATCTTTGAAAAAGAGTGAACGGAAGATGGAAAAGGCACAAAACTACAAAATTTTGCTGATCGCTGAAAGATCGGATATTTTTCCGACGGTAAGCAGAGTATCTCCAGCTTCAATCATTTCTTTGGGTCCGGGGTTGAAGACCATTTCACCGCTGCTTTTACGGATAGCAATAATAATCAGGTTGAAGCGAGGACGTATTTTGGATTCAATCAGGTCCTGCCCGACCAGCTCGGAAAAATCGGAAACAAAAAGCTCTTCCATCTGCAAATCGATTTTGCCGCGCATGGCAATATCAAGAAAGTTGGTCACTGTGGGACGCAGCACGGACTGGGCCATACGGATTCCACCTATTGTATGCGGCAACACAACCCGGTCCGCACCGGCAAATTCGAGACGAGAAATACTGGCGGTATCATTCCCACGGGCAATGATGTTCACATTGATGTTGGACTGACGGGCAATGAGGGTTACGTATACATTTGAAGCTTCATCGGAAAGAGCGGCAATTAGAGTCTTGGCATTTGCCAGTCCTGCAAGCTGCAAAATCTCATCACAGGTTGCATCACCTTCAATACAGGCAATTCCGGCGGATTCCATTTGCAGAATAAGTTCAGGGCTATTATCAATAACTACGATATCCAGCCCTTCGTCCATGATCTCTTTAGTTACAATGGCACCAATTCTACCATACCCGCAGACAATAATATGATTTTTAAATTTACCGATTGTCTTCTGCATCCTACGTCTCCCTAAAATTGCCTGCAACCGCCCTTCCACCAACAGCTGTGAAAAAGCACCGATCAAATATGCAAAACCACCGACACCGCCGAGAATGAGAATAGAGGTAAAAACCCTGCCGTCATCCGATAAGGGCAAAACTTCCATAAATCCTACAGTGGAGAGCGTAATCACAACCATATAGAAGCTGTTCAGGAAATTCCATCCTTCCAACCACATATAGCCGATGATTCCGCCGATAAACACAAGCACCATATAGATGAAGCCGGAGATAAGCCCCCAGAACATCCCAAAATCATGCCTTAAGTGGAGCAGCCTTACGAATATGGATTTGGATTTCATTCCTGACAGTCCAGTTTGATTGTTAACCGACAGTGTTATCCGAGACTGAGAATCTTTTCACGCAGGTTCTGGATACGGTCACGCAGTTCAGCGGCTTTTTCAAATTCAAGCTCAGCAGCGTATTTACGCATATCCTTTTCAAGCTTGCGAACTTCTTTTTCCATTTTTGCGGGATCAAGTCCGTACTCGGCAACGTCTTCGGCCGCAATCTTGACCTCGCTGCCCGACCAATTGTCAGAGTACAATGTTCCCAGCATATTATCCAGTGATTTAGCAATGGTCTGTGGCACAATACCATGCTCTTCATTATAAGCAATCTGCTTGGCTCGGCGGCGATATGTCTCGTCCATGGCCGTACGCATCGATCTTGTAACATTATCAGCATAAAGAATAACCCGTCCTTCGGAATTTCGAGCTGCTCGCCCAAAAGTCTGAATCAGGGACCGGGTGGAACGCAGGAAACCTTCCTTGTCAGCATCCAGAATAGCTACGAGGGAAACTTCCGGAATATCAAGCCCCTCACGAAGCAGGTTAATTCCTACAAGAGCGACAAACTCCCCGGCCCGCAAGGACTGGATGATAGCCATTCGCTCCATGGTATCAATGTCGGAATGCAGGTACTTGGCCTCCACTCCCATCTGATTAAAATAGTCGGTCAGGTCTTCGGACATACGCTTGGTCAGGGTGGTTATCAGCACCCGCTCGCCACGCTTTTCGCGCTCTTTGCATTCGGCCAGCAGATCATCCATCTGCCCCTTGACCGGACGGACCTCAATCTCAGGATCAAGCAAACCGGTAGGACGGATAATCTGTTCTACAACCAGACCTTGCGCCCGCTCCATTTCCCATGGTCCGGGAGTTGCGGAAACATAGACAGTCTGCCCTATAATGTCGAGGAATTCTTCAAAGCATAACGGGCGGTTATCAAGAGCTGAAGGCAACCTGAACCCGAAATTAACCAGCGTGGTCTTACGCGACCGGTCACCGTTATACATAGCGCCAACCTGCGGAACCGCTATATGCGATTCATCCATAAACAGCAGAAAATCATCCGGGAAATAATGGATCAGGGTTGCAGGCGGTTCACCTTCCTTACGTCCATCCAAATGCCGGGAGTAGTTTTCAATCCCGTTGCAGTAACCGATTTCTTCGATCATCTCCAGATCATACATGGTACGCTGCTCTATGCGCTGCGCCTCAATAAGCTTATTGTCAGCTTTGTAGGAAGTCAGAGTCTCAGCCAGTTCCTTACGGATATCTTCCCTCGCCCGCTCAAGGTTATCCTGATCAGAAACAAAGTGACTGGCCGGATAGATGACTGTTTTACGTCTGCGTCCGGTGACTTCACCGGTCAAAGGATCGGTTTCGAGAATAGAATCAATTTCGTCGCCGAAAAATTCAATTCGCAAAGCCTGTTCCCTGCTATAGGCCGGGATAATCTCAATAACATCACCACGCACCCGGAAAGTTCCGCGGTGGAAATCATAATCATTGCGTTCATACTGAACTTCAACCAGCCGGTCCATGAGCTTTTCCATGGACATTTCCTGCCCTTCTTCCACCGGGATAATCATCTTGGCATAAAATTCGGGCGAACCGAGACCGTAAATGCAGGAAACTGAAGCTACAATAAGCACATCACGCCTTGTCAGCAGTGCATGTGTTGCGGAATGGCGCAGTTTATCAATGTCATCGTTAATAGAGGAATCTTTCTCAATGTAGGTATCCGAGTGGGGAAGATATGCTTCCGGCTGATAGTAATCGTAATAACTTACAAAGTACTCGACGGCGTTATGCGGAAATAATGATTTAAATTCATTGAAAAGCTGAGCCGCAAGGGTCTTGTTGGGGGCCATTACCAGCGTGGGCCGGTTCAATTCTTTGATGACGTTGGCCATGGCAAAAGTTTTACCAGTACCGGTCGCTCCGAGCAGAACCTGATCCTGCACGCCCTGCTTGAGATTTTCCACCAGCTGCTTAACTGCTTCAGGCTGGTCGCCCTTAAGTGTATAATCACTTACAAGTTCAAAATTGTTCGCCATTATGATAGGTTCCCGACTTGTGCTGTTATATTAAAATAGTTATGTTGCGATGATAAACAAGCTGAACAAGCATATTAAAACATTCATTTTGCGAGGTAGCAATGATTCCTATAATCCAGATTGAAAACGGCGAGATTCCCATTCATCGCGGATATGCCCTGTCCATGATAATCAAGAGTTTTAAAGGACGCCGTGATGTGGAAGTTCATCTATTCAGACCAGAGTGGGACGATGCAGATGAAAGTCAAATCAAATGGGACAACCTCTTCGGCGGTCCGGCAACACTTGATGCCATCCCCAATGAAGAGAAAGACCGCAAAATCATTCTTGAATCCTTCACCCGCGAAGAGCGCGATCAGGTAGTTGACTATCTTAAGGACCACTACTCTTCAAGGCTCGAGTCCATATTCTCCGCCCCCATGGGATTTCCCGTACCCACCGGTCTACCTCCGCTTTCAACCATCACGGAAGGCAAAGATATCGGGTTGATAAAATTCGAAAAAGTACCCCACTTCAACCTGCCCTTCGCCCTGCGCGGTCTCTACAACCTCGGCGCGCACCGACCTCTGGTCGAAACCCGCGAAGGTGATGACAACTAAACATATGAAAAAAGCGGATGATTTTCTAAAATCTTCCGCTTTTTGATTTCTAGCTCAAAATCTCCGTTATCATCTCGTATTCCCCCCCCATAAATTCCCATCGCCCTCTCAAGGCTGGAAACTCCAAGGACTCATCAAGCATTTCTAGAAAAGACTCCCGGCTGACTTCCTCGGCCCCAAGGGATTTAAGATGATCTGTCGGCTGCTGACAATCAACAAAATGAAATTCGCGGTTTTTCAACCATTGAACAAGATATGAAAAACCGAACTTAGATGCATCCGGCTCAAGAAAAAACATGGATTCCCCTGAGAAAAATTTACCCAGAGAAACTCCGTAAAGACCGCCGGCAAGATTGCCGTGCTTGTTCCATACTTCCACACTGTGCGCAAAGCCCAGCTTGTGGAGCTTAACAAAAGCCTCAATCATTTCCGGCAGAATCCATGTTCCGGCCTGTCCCGGACGGAATTTTCTGGCACAGTTGGCAATCACACTTTCAAAAGCGTGATCAAGGGTAACAATATATTCCTTCTTTCTTACCTTGCGCCGCACCCGCCGTGAAATATGCAATTTATCGAAATCAAGTATCAAACGCGGATCGAGAGACCACCACAAAATCGGAGATTGTTCATCATACCAGGGAAAAATACCAGAAGCATAGGCAGAGAGCAGCCGTTCAGGGCTTAAATCTCCTCCGACTGCAAGCAACCCATCAGGCTCCGCCTCTTCGGGATGTGGGAATACGGGGTCTTCTATCAATCTGTAAACAACCATAATAATCCTTTGGTCATCATCCTATATTAATACTAACTGATAATTAGAATTTAGCAATAGAGCCGAACAATTATATTGACTGGTATTTTTATAACCAAACTTAATAAAAAAAGGGAGGCTTCCATACGAAAGCCACCCTAATTTATAACATTTAGTATGACATATAGATTTATTTTGAATCAGCTACTTCTTGCTTACAGACTTGTACTTGAAGCTGAGCTTCTCGTCTTCGCCCTTTCCGGCTGTAGATACCTGCACGGTTCCACCCTTTACCAGCTTGCCAAAGAGAATTTCATCTGCGATTTCATCCTTGATGGAAGTCTGGATCAGGCGGGCCATAGGCCTTGCGCCGTAAGCCGGATCATGTCCCTTCTTTGCCAACCAGTGGCGGGACTTCTTGGTAAGCTCAATAGTAACCTTATTATCCAGCAACTGACCGTTGAGTTCCTTGACGAACTTATCAACGATGAGTTCCATGACGTCAATATGCAGGGAATTGAAGGGTACAATCGCATCAAGCCTGTTGCGGAATTCAGGGCTGAAAATCTTTTCAACCGCCTTGAGTCCTCGGCCCTTGTCTTCACCGCCCTTCACGCTGGCACCGAAACCGATACCGCCCTTAGCCATCTCACGCGCTCCGGCATTGGAAGTCATGAGCAGAACAACATGCCTGAAGTCAGCCTTACGGCCGTTATTGTCGGTCAGAGTCGCGTAGTCCATAACCTGCAAGAGGATATTAAATACGTCCGGATGCGCCTTCTCAATTTCATCAAAAAGAATTACGCAATGCGGATTCTTACGCACACCTTCAGTCAGCAGACCGCCCTGATCAAAACCGACATAGCCCGGAGGCGCACCGATAAGTCTGGCCACCGCATGCTTCTCCATGTATTCACTCATGTCAAAACGCATGAAGTGGACACCCATTGTTGAGGCGAGCTGGCGGGCCAATTCAGTCTTACCCACCCCGGTAGGTCCGGTAAGCAGGAAAGAACCGGTAGGTCTGCCGATCTGCTTCATCCCCGCGCGGGAGCGGAGGATCGCCTTGGTGATCAGGTTTACAGCCTCATCCTGTCCGAAAACAACGTTCTTCAGGTTTAAGTCAAGTTCCTGCAAACGTGAACGGTCGGACATGGTGATGCGCCTTGTAGGAATGCGGGCCATCTTGGAAATAACCTTTTCAACATCAGCGACAACAATACGGTTATCTTTACGCTTGCGCTGGCTAAGATTGTAGAAAGCTCCAGCCTCATCAATTACGTCGATAGCCTTATCAGGCAGAAATCGTTCGTTAATGTGTCTTGCGGAAAGCTCCGAAGCGGCTTTAATGGCCGAAGGAGCATAAACAACGTTGTGGTGTTCCTCATAGTAAGGCTTAAGACCCTTAAGAATTTCTATGGTTTCTTCCACAGAAGGTTCGGTAATGTCGATCTTCTGGAACCTGCGGGAAAGCGCACGATCCTTTTCAAAATGGTTCTTGTATTCCTCATACGTGGTAGCACCGATACAACGGATTTCACCGGAACCGAGGAAAGGTTTAAGAATATTGGAAGCGTCCATTGATCCGCCGCTGGTTGCTCCAGCACCTACGATAGTATGGATTTCATCCACAAAGAGGATGGAACCTTCCTTATGCTTAAGCTGGCTAAGCACACCCTTGAGCCGTGATTCAAAGTCACCGCGATACTTGGTTCCTGCCAGCAACGCTCCCATATCAAGTGCGAAAACATCGGTGTTCTCAAAAGCCGCAGGAACATTACCCTTGGCAATGGCAAGAGCCAGACCTTCGGCCATAGCGGTCTTACCTACACCGGGATCACCCACGAAAATAGGGTTGTTCTTACGCCGGCGGGAAAGAACCTGCAATGTACGCTCAACTTCATTATCACGTCCGATGAGCGGATCTATCTTACCGTCCCGAGCTCGTTGGGTTAGATTGGTAGTGAATTCTTCCAGCGGGGATTCTTTGCCATCCTTGCCGCCGCCGGGACTGCCATCAGGTGACGCACCGCTCCCCCTGCGCTGGGGATTAGGACTTATGTCCAAGCCTTCGGTCCAATCTCCTCCCTCACTCATGGAATGAGAAATATATTCAAGAATATCAAGACGCGAAATATCATGCGTCTTCAGGAAATAAACCGCATAGGAATCTTCTTCCTCAAACATGGCGGCTACCACGTCGCCGACCTCAACCAAATCCTTTCCTGCCGCCTTCTTCTGCCAGATAGCCCTTTGCAGCACCCGCCTTACACCCAAAGTCTGGATAACCTCGGTATCAACGCCTGCAGGCAGGGGTTCGAGATTTTCATCAAAAAAACGTTCCAACTGGCTACGGAGCTTTGGAAGCTCTGCACCACACCCGGATATTATGTCCGCACCAACCTCTTCTTGAATTATCGCATAAAGCAGATGTTCAAGAGTAAGGAATTCGTGATTTCTAATCCTGACTTCATTAACCGCAGAAGTCAGTGCTTGTTCCAAAGCCTTACTGAGCATACTAGACCTCTTCGATTGTGCATTTCAGCGGGTAGCCTGCCTGCTGTGCAAGCTGCTTGACCATTTCAACGCGTGTTTCAGCAACTTCTGCCGTATAAACTCCACACACTCCGACCCCATCATTGTGGACCTTGAGCATTATCTGCGTGGATTCCTCTTCTGTTTTCCTAAAAACCTGCATGAGCACGGCAACAACGAATTCCATAGAAGTGTAGTCATCATTGTGCAGCAGCACCCGGAACTTCCGTGGTTCTTGCAGCTCATCCTCTTGCAATACATCAGACTCAAAATCTTCTTTATATTCAGGCATTTTATCTTTTTCTTAATTTTTTTTATGTTTGACTATACTTAACAATAAGAACAATTTCCCGACCTGTCGAGGAAGAATTTGTTATTTATAAGCTATAATCAACTTAAATCATCATAATTACAGGGGTGTTAAAGTAAAACTTTAATCTCTTCAGGAGTAAATATAAAGTTCTCATCCGGAACCAGCCCATTCTCTTTTCGGTAGTCGCGGTTCAACTCATGATAAGTCTTCGTGCAGGAATCTTCAAAACTGAGACCAAGGATCTGCGCACAGTTCAAAATTCCGTCCTCACCACCTTCAACTTCAATAAACGGGCCAAATGGGAGCAGATCCAGACAGACATGACATCCTGCAAATTCCCACTCTTCCCTGATCTTCTCATAGCTGAAAACAGGAGAATATCCCAAAACCTGCAAAGCTGCCACAGTCTCATCGAAATTCGATACTTCGGTTTCGTGCTCAATATAAACCTTAGCCTTACCAGAAATCGGAGCAGCGGGAATACGCTTTACGGTCATGGTTACTTTATCAGCCTGTCTGACACGCAACAACGCAGAGCGCTTATAAAGAGTGCGGCCGGGATCATCGAGCACAATATTGCGCTCATAGTTCCGGGTCAAAAATTTACCACCCTGCCCCTGCAGAGTCTTCCGAATTTTGTCGTGATCTGCATTCAGGTATTTCAATTCAGTTTCAAGAGCCATTTTGCTTTTCTCTCTAAGCTTGAAGTGCTACAAAACATTAATAAATGAACGTTACTGAAGGACATGATTATGCATAGATATTTATACATCGCGGCGGGCGGCGCAGCCGGAAGCCTATGCCGCTATCTTGTTTCAGGTGTTGCCCAGCGAATGGTTGATTCTCCTTTTCCAGCAGGAACATTCACCGTAAACATGATCGGTTGCCTTCTTTTCGGGTTGGTAACCGGATTATTCGAAGATCGCCTCGGCTTCCCTCCGGAGATGAGGCTCCTGATCCTGACCGGATTTATGGGCGCATTCACCACATTTTCCACATATATGTTCGAATCCGCAAACCTTGTAAAATCCGGACAATGGGCCATGGCCGCCATGAATATCGGTGGTCAGAGTATTTTTGGATTTTTCTGCATCATCGGCGGATTGGCACTGGGCAGACTTATAGTTTCCTGATCAAAACAACATATTACCCGGAGAACCTGTAATGACATTAACCGAAAAGGCTACAAGACTCAAAATTTTCACTGGGGAGGAAAACAGGATCAAGCACAGACCTCTCTACGAAGTGATTGTAGAAGAAGCGCGCACTCTTGGGCTGGCCGGGGCATCCGTTTACCGAGGCGTCATGGGCTACGGCGCAAACAGCCAGGTCCGCACCACATCCATTCTTAGACTTTCCGAAGACTTGCCGCTGATAATAGAAATTATCGACCGGCCTGAAAAGATAGAAAAATTAATCAGTTTTCTAGACGAAAACATGACAGAAGGACTGGTCACTTCCGAAGAAGTGACCATCGTAATTCATAAGCATAATGAAGGCGAAAAACAGAAAAAGTAAGTCTACCGATTACAGTAGTTTACAACCGCACCAGATATATTCCTAAGCGGCATAACCTTATCTACACCGCCCAGTTTGATGGCTTCCTGCGGCATTCCAAAAACTACGCAGGAGGCTTCATCCTGCGCTATGCAGTATGTTCCTGCATCGTGCATCTCTTTCATTCCCTTGGCTCCGTCATCACCCATACCGGTCATAATTACGGCAACAGCATTCTTACCTGCACTGGCTGCACCGGAGCGGAACAGTACATCCACAGAAGGTCGGTGGCGACTTACCAACGGTCCATCTTTTATTTCTACGTAATAACGCGCACCGGAACGCTTGAAAAGCATATGCTTGTTACCGGGAGCGATAAGAGCCTGCCCTCTCAATACGCTATCGCCATCCTTGGCTTCTTTAACAGTTATCTGACAAATGCTGTTCAACCTTGAAGCAAAAGCAGCGGTAAATTTTTCGGGCATATGCTGCACGATGGCTATGCCAGGACAATCAAGCGGCATGCTCTGCAAAAATAACTGGATTGCCTCGGTTCCGCCTGTGGAAGCCCCTACAAGCACGACTTTCTCTGTGGTTTGCAAAGAAGTTGTCCGGGGACGGGCTTTAGGAAGAACCGCATCTGCTGAAAGCTTGGGTTGGACAGTCATAGGCCGTGCCGTGAGCTTACCCGGTCTGGTCATGGCAGCAGCTTTAACCACATCGCAAACCCTTATGCTTGATTCTTCAAAAAATTTCTTTGTTCCGATTTTAGGCTTCGTAATAACATCAACAGCCCCGTATTCAAGGGCTTTCATGTATGCATCCGACCCCTGCTCGGTCAGGGTCGAACAAATAACCACCGGAATCGGATGCTGAGTCATTAACTTACGCAAAAAGGTCAACCCATCCATCTTGGGCATCTCAATATCAAGGGTTATTACATCAGGAATAACCCGCTTCATGATCTCTGCAGCAGCAAACGGATCTCCGGCGCTGCCAATAACCTCAATAGATGCATCAGTGGAAAAAAGCTGTTGCAATGCTTGACGAACCAAAGCGGAGTCATCAATAATCAAAACCTTTGTTTTATTCATTCTCGCTAAACCTTTTGATAAACAGTAGGAGCAATCTGCCGTACAGGCAGTTCCATTCCAGAAATACTTTCAGAGTGTCCAATAAACAGATAGCCACCAGATGAGAGCGTAGCACAAAACTTCTTGAAGAGTGTGTACTGAGTCACACGGTCAAAATAAATAACCACGTTACGGCAAAAAATTATATCCTTTTGATCCTTAAAAGGAAAAGGTTCCATAAAATTAATTCTTCTGAAATCAACTTTACTGCGCAGTTCAGGCTTTACACGGACTAATGGTTTGGTTTTATCTTTACTTTTAAGCAAATATTTTTTCTTCAAAGCCATTGGAACAACATCAACTTTGCTGAGTGGATAGACAGCATTCATAGCCTTCCGCAAAATATCGGTTGATATGTCTGAAGCCATTAAAGAATATTTAAAATTATTATTTCTCTCAGAAAATTCATTTAACACCATGCATAAAGTATATGGTTCTTCACCACTGGAACAACCAGCGGACCATACTTTTACAGGCCTGCTGTTGCGCTGACAAAGATCCGGAAGCACCGTGCTAAGCATTAATTCAAAATGTTTTGGTTCACGAAAAAAATCGGTTGTATTTGTAGTTACAACATCAATAAGCTGCGTCAGCTCCTTCTCAAAACCCCCGGGACTGAAAAGAAAATCACAATACTGAGAATAGTAGCTGAAGCCTAATGCGCGCAATCTCTTCTGAAGACGGGCCTCCAACATCGTTTTTTTGGATGGCGGCATCTTGATACCGAATTCTTCTTTGATCAACTTGCTGAATTTGCTGAAATCAGCATCAGTCATACGAGTATTCAGCCCTATTGTACCACACGCATTTTCTGTTTTATTGTGTAGAGACATCAACCTGCCGCCTTTATTTCAGCCAAAACAGTCCTGAAAAGTTTTGGAATATCGAGAATCAAGGCAAGTGTTCCATCTCCCTTGATTGTCGCACCTGAAATACCTTCAACATCACGGTAAACACGCCCAAGACTCTTGATTACTGTCTGGTGCTCACCAATTACGGTATCAACAACAACACCTATTCTACTGCCCTCAAGACCGGTAATAACAATCTGTTCGATGGGCGGGGACTCTCCTTCCACCTCAAACCATTCCCTAATCCTGATATACGGAACAATTTCACCACGCAGGTTCACAAATTGCTGGCCGTTTGCTTCTTCGACATCCTTGCGGGTAAGTTCCACGCATTCCTCAACCAGTGAAAGAGGAATTACAAAATAATCACCACTAACTCTAACCTGCAGGCCATCAATGATGGCCAGAGTAAGGGGCAGTCTTATAGTTATAACTGAACCTTTGCCCTCTTTGCTATCAATATCTATACTTCCGCGCAAAGAATCAATAGCCCGCTTAACCACATCCATACCCACGCCGCGCCCGGAAACATTCGTAATACTCTGAGCGGTAGAAAAGCCGGGTTCAAAGATTAGGTTAAAAATTTCTTTGTCTGAAAGATCCTGATCGGCACTGAGAAGACCTTTTTCGACTGCTTTGGCTCTAATTACCTCCTTAGACATCCCCTTACCGTCATCCTCTATCAGGATCATAACATCTCCGCCGGAATGCTCGGCAGAAAGAGTAATTTTCCCGCGACGGGATTTACCCATTGCTTCCCGTGTCCGGGGAATTTCAATTCCATGGTCGATAGAGTTACGCAGCAGGTGAACAAGAGGATCACCAAGACGTTCTATAACGGTTTTATCAAGCTCCGTCTCTGCACCATTGGTATGCAGGTCAATCTCCTTGCCTAACTCTTCAGAAAGATCTCGCACCAAGCGCCTGAATTTACTGAAAGTAGTTCCGATAGGCAGCATGCGGATACCAAGAGTACTGTCCCTAAGTTCATCTGAAAGACGTTCAAGTTCTTCAGAAAGGGCCGTAAGCACAGGATCGCCCTTGGAACTTACAACCTGACTGATCTGGGCCTGAACTATAACCAGCTCACCAACGAGATCAACCAGATAGTCAAGTTTTTCCGCAGAAACCCTTATAGAAGAGGCGGTATCATAATTTTTCTTGCGAGTCTTTTTAACTGAGCTGTTGAACTGCTTGGTCGCGGTTTGCTCTGCAAGGGCGCTTTCAACTTTTTCCCTGCTGACAACACCTTTTTCAGTAAGCATCTCACCAATGGGTTTCCGGTCTGCCAGCACAGCCTCAATAGCTTCAGCAGGCACGTCACCTCTTTCCACGAGAATCTCACCAAGTTTCTTTACATGGCCTGAATCATAATCTTCATCATCTTCGTCACCAGAAACAAACATATCTGCAATATCTTCGCGGGCAACTTCACGGACATTTACTGTCACAGGTATGTCAGTGAAAAAGAAAATCTCCTCAATGGACATGGAATCGGTATCACTCTCGAAAACAATATCCCACCACGTTTCAGCATCCTTATGAACTAACTTTGAGCGAATTTCCCCCAAACGTTCCAGCTCATCCAAGAGGGGATCGAGACTTTTTTCATCGACATCATGACCTGCGGCAATTTTGATAACAATCTGGAACAGGCTCTTGGTAACTCGGCTTTTTCCTTCCATACCAGACTGTGATTCAACGGAAAAATCTGATGCTGTAGATCCTTCAACCTCTTCAGCAGAATCAGCCTGCTCATGAACAGTTCCTCCCAAAGCGCCGTATGCGACGTCCCGCAATCCATCGAGAATACCGTTCCCAAGAGCGAAGTCTCCCTCACCTGAAGGAGACTCGAGCATTGAGTATATATGGTCGCGAGCGGAAAGGGACAGCGTCAATAAAGGCTTTGAAATAGGCAGTTCGCCATTCCTTACCGAGTCGAAGATGGTTTCCACCTCGTGAGTAAACTCAGCTATAGCCTCAAACCCGAACATGGATCCGGATCCTTTAATTGTATGCAAGGCCCTGAATACTCGGTTGATGATATCCATATCATCTGGAACATCCTCAAGCTCAAGTAATGATGTTTCAAGCTCACCCAGCAGCTCATATGCTTCTTCTTTGAAAACTTGAGTCGTCATATCATCTGACATAAAAAAACTCCGGATCATTTGATATAGGCTGATAAACACTTTTATTTTTAAACATTTAATCAGTTTCAATCAAGCAGTATAATTATCATATACGTAAAAAAAAAGAAAAGGCCCTTTAATACCAAAGGGCCTTTTAATTACTAAGTTGTGACTCTATCCAAAAAAATAAAATACAACGTTCAACCATCAACACGAAATCTATATATTTTTTCGGCGAGCCAAAGCTCTAAGGGTCTTACGCCTACGATAGCGCCGCACAAAAAACAGAGCAATAAAATAAGACAGAATCGACAACGGAATACCAAGAACAATTCCGCCAAAAATCAGGATGCTAACCCCCTGCCAACCAATTTCCATAAAATCTGAAACCTGCCATGCTGCAGGATCAAAATTGACATTAATAGGCAGAAAAAATGTTCCTATCTTAAATTGGACATAATAAAACAGCAGCCAGTTGAACGGATTAGAAATCCATGTCGCAATTGCGGCAGCAATTTTACTACTGCGGGTAAGGAAAGCCAAAACGACAGCTATAACAGTCTGCAACGGCAAGCCCGGAATAACTGGAAAACACCCACCGAAAACACCACAGGCTATCCCCATGGCAATGTTATGCGGCGAAGCGTTAATCCGCATCACCTTGAGATAATACAATTTGAAAAGGCGCTTGAGCTTTTCGGTCCAACTGTAATTATTCTGCATCAACTTCCCTTTGCTGATTTTTGTGCATCTTCACCAGTGAAAGCCCTCCTTTAAGCAAGGACATCAAAACTGTGAAACTTCATGACGAACCCGGCTCTTCCCTGGGTGGCCGATCTTAATTCGGTAGAAAAACCGAACATATTGCGTAATGGTGACAAAGCATGGACAATTTTCTGATTGTTGCGGTCAAGCATATTTTCTATACGGGCACCCTTTGCACCCAATAGCCCGATCACTTCACCAACAAATTCATCTGGAACCGAAACCTCAACATCCATTATCGGCTCCATAAGCTTCGGAGATGAAGCAGCCAGAGCTGCTTTCAGAGCCTTGCCCGCAGCCATGTGATAGCCGGGGATACTCGATTCCCCGTCACGCTTACGCAGTTCTAGAATGCGAACCTTCACATCCTGAACCGGAAATCCCTTTATCACACCACTTTGCAGCCCGTCATCAACACCTTCCTCTACTGCATCCATCCAGTCAGATGACCATTCGCCAGTATCAATCTCAAATACTACATCCCGTCCGGAGCCACGATCCTGCGGCTCGACAGCTAACCGCACAAAGCCATAATGCTTATCTTCACCGAGCATCTTATTGAATTCTTCCTCGGCCTCAGCATATTTTCCCGGAACTTCAAGGTAGACAACTTGAGGTTTACCCGATCTTGGATCAAGTTTGTATTCCCGGCGCATGCGGTCCAAAACAACTTCAAGATGGAGTTCCCCCATACCGGAAAGAATAATCTGGCCGGTATCTTCATCGGTCTTAAGTGCAAGGGTCGGGTCTTCCTGCAAATATTTGTCAAGGACCTCTTCAAGCTTATCGGATTCATCTACATTTCGAGGTTCAATCGCCATGGATATTACCGGCTTGTACATCTCAATCTGTTCCAGCACCAAAGGAACATCCGAAGTAGAAAGAGTATCCCCTGTGCGGGTTTCCTTCAATCCGGCGGCGCAAACGATATCACCAATCCCGGCAACATCAAGACGTTCCTTGCGTCCTGCATGCATCCTAAACAAACGAGCTACCCGCTCCTCCTTGCCCTGCGTGAAATTTTTAACCATATCCCCGGCTTCAATTTTACCGGAATAAATACGCATAAGAACCATCTTGCGTCCGGAATCCATAACAACCTTAAAAGCGAGAGCCTGAAACGGAGCACTCACGACCGGCTCAACCACCTGCTCAACCCCTGTCTTCGGGTTAATACCGCTGACTTTGGGGGCTTCCAACGGACTTGGCAGATATTTACCAACCCCGTCCATTAAAGGTTGCACACCGACATTTTTCAGTGCCGAACCGGCAAAAACAGGCACAAGCTTCAAAGCGAGGGTTGCCTTGCGGATAACTTCCTCAATGTATTTGGCATCGATATCATCTTCAAGATACCGCTCCATAAATTCGTCATCAACTTCGGACAGGACTTCGCACATACGCTCACGCCAGGGAGAGAGAAATTCTTCATCCTGCGCATCAAGATCAAGAACTTCAAATTGCTCACCATTGCTGTCCTGTTCAAAAACAAGCTTTTTCATCCTGATAACATCATAAACAGCGGAAAAATCCTCCCCAGATCCGTTTGGAACCTGCACAGGAAGACTCTTAATCCCCAGTTTATCAGCCATGGATTCAAGGACCGCCTCAAAATCGGCCCCGAGTCTATCCATCTTGTTAATGAACACAAGTTTCGGGACACAGTAAGATTCACTCTGCCGCCAAACTGTTTCCGACTGAGGCTCAACACCGCCAACAGCGCAAAAAACACCTATAGCCCCATCCAAAACACGCAAAGACCGTTCTACTTCAATTGTAAAATCAACATGACCGGGTGTATCAATAATATTAATTGTCTTATCGGCCCAGTAACAGGAAGTTACCGCTGAAGTAATAGTGATGCCGCGCTCCTGCTCTTCAGGCATATAGTCCATGGTTGCGGTCCCTTCATGAACCTCACCCAGTCGATGGATGCGCCCGGAAAAATACAACATCCGCTCAGTTACCGTGGTCTTACCAGCGTCTATATGAGCTATAATTCCAATATTACGTATTTTCCCAATACCTTTAACAGAAAAATCAGGTTTAACAGTCACGGTCCACCTTCCCAATCTAGATACTAGATACTTATTCAGCTACAGCCAGGGCTATACATTCCCGTTTGAAAAACGAACTATTGAACCCATTCCAAATCCAGCAGCCTTCCTGTCCATGGGCGAGCACAATATTTGAATTCTGCAACGCATTACCCACAAGCTCAGCAGGAACGACAACCGCATCGGATTCAACGTCTTCAAGGGACTCTTCATCAACTTCGACAAATTCAACATCTGGATGGGCAAAAGCGAGCACATCCATATCTGGAGACTCTTCTTCCTTACAGACTGATATACTGGAAATCTGCGGTGCACGCCAGTAGCGCACATCTGGACCATGTGCTACAAAATCAGGAGTACCCCGCAAATCCAGCACTGCTCCGTCAACATCACAGTGAACGAGAGCGGCTATCAGTTCCTCGACCTTTTCTTGCGGTAATTTGACAACATATTCCTGCCCTGCCAGCTCAAAGCCGGCCAATACGGGCTTGGAGATTTCACCTTCACCGCTAAAGGCAACCAACACAGTCTTCACTCCTGCGGCAAGTGCCGGAACCAAGGCGGACAGGATGCGGACAGGGGAAACCGACTTCCTGTCGAGAAGCATCAGAGCCCACTCTAAAGGAGCTGTTGAAACTTCAGTTTCAAATCCACCACGCCAGGTATTTACATTCCATGTTTTGCTTGGAGCTTCGGGAAAATTCACACTATAAACCTGCGCAATAGTCTTTTTCAACCATGCTCGCTGCGGCGGCAATGTCGCTTCGTAAGCTTCACCGAAAATCTCGTCTTCTATCTGATAATCCTGCAACCATTCTGGAAATTCAAACATATATGATGCCTCCGGCAGTTCTTTATATCGCCGCCAATCTAACAACAAGTACAACGAAATAAAAGCCCGGCAGACATCAGTCTGGCGGGCTGCTTATGGATATGAAAAGGAAGACTAAAGCCAGTCAACCAGTTCTTTCCAGCTACCTTGTAGCCGTTCACGCTCTTCCTGTGAAAGAGTTTTCTGGTGCTCATAGTAGGCCATCTCAGCCTGCTTCATGGCATATTTCTGAACCTTGGGCAGGTCTTTGAAGTTACGAACCACGTATGCGTAGCGTTTCCAAGCCGGACCGTAACGTCCGGAACGCCAAAAAAAATCAGCTACATAAAGTTCATGATCAGCCAAAGCGCGGCGACATTTGATGATGTAATCTTTCGATGCCTTTGCATATTCACTTTCAGGATATGCTTCCTCAACTCGATAAAAATATTCAAGAGCTTCGGTCACGTTGTTCTGAGGCCGATCAATGGAACTGAAAAGGTTGAAGTTGCTTACACCAATCTGAAAAAGAACATATGGAATTTCCTTGTTACCGGGATGCAGTGCTGAAAATTCCTTATAGGCTTCGGAAGCATCAAAGTATTTTTTATCAAGAAAAAAAGCATCGCCGAGGCTGATTTCAGCTTTAATGGTATAAGGACTGAAAGGATAGCGGTCTTTCAATTTAGAGAAATAGTCAGTCGCATCAAAATATTCTTTTTCCTTCATGGCTTCCACACCGGCTTCATAAAGCTCCTGTGCAGTATCCTCAGATTTAGGAAGGAAATAATAATCGACGAGTCCGCAGCCGGAAAGACTGATAAGAAGAAAAGAAGCTACTACAAAAGAAAAAAATTTATTTCGCATTATTTATGTTCCAGATATGCATACGCTGCTGTGGCGGCTGTGGCACCATCGCCAACTGCAGTGACAACCTGCCTGCATTTTTTAGAGCGGATGTCACCAGCTGCGTATATTCCGGGAATACTCGATTCCATTTCGCAGGTTGTTTTTATAAATCCATACTGGTCAAGTGCCAGCTCTTTAGGAAAAAAGCTGCACACTGCATCAAATCCAACAAAAATAAAAACTCCATCCACTTCAAGAACGGAATATTCACCAGTGACTACGTCCTTGACCTCCAGACCGACCACTTCCGTATCACCGACAATTTTAGAAACAACTGAATTCAGAACCGGCTCAATAACCGGATTAGCGAGACATTTTTCCTGATAGACCATATCCGCTCTGAATTCCTCCCTGCGATGCACAAGGTACAGCTTCTTAACAAGCTTGGAAAGATAGATAGATTCTTCAAGAGCCGAGTTCCCTCCCCCGATAACAGCAACAACCTTATCGCGATAGAAATTGCCATCGCACAGCGCACAGTAAGAAACACCGCGGCCAAGCAGTTTTTCCTCGTTGGGAACTTTCAGCTTTCGGAAAGTAACGCCGGATGTGATAATAATTACACGGCTTTTTACATGATCACCGCTAGCGACCATAACTTCATGATAATCTTCGCCGGGGATGATATTGATGACCTCGTCATATACATGGTCAAACTCATATTGTTTGACATGTCTATCCATTCTATCGGCCAACTCGTACCCCTTTATTCCATCTGGAAATCCGGGGAAATTTTCCAACTCATCTGTCAAGAGCATCTGTCCGCCATGGGAAATCTTTTCGATTGCAAGAAAATTAACTCCTGCCCTCGCAAGATAAAGGGCGGCCGCCATTCCGGCAGGGCCGCCCCCAATAACAACGGCGTCATACGACTTCATTTACAGAGCCTTGCTGCTGATCATTTCCTTAATGCTGCTTTTAGAAACGGCACCAGTGGTCTGGTCAACAACTTCTCCATCCTTAAAGAGGATGAGGGTCGGAATAGCACGGATACCGTACTTACCGGGGGATGCAGGGTTGTCATCAACATTCATCTTGCAGATCTTGATCTGGCCGGAGAATTCTTCAGAAAGCTCGTCAATCACAGGACCCATTGCACGACAGGGTCCGCACCACGGAGCCCAGAAATCAACCAGAACAGGCTTATCACTATTGAGAACTTCTTCTTGAAAATTGGAATCGGTTACCTGCAAAGCCATGGTTTTCTCCTTGTTATAGTATTCAGTTAGCTGTGTCTTAGTATTGCGACACATCAAATTGTCTTTAGTCCGAAACACTCCCATGCAGAAGTGTTATTCAATTTCAGAAATCTAATTATCGTTGCCCGTTGTGTCAAGACGAACAGGCACAACAGACCTTCACTTAAATTTTATAATACCCGCCCTTACCCGCAAAGGCAACACCCACTTAGAGGATTTATCCTTCACATATCCAGTCTGTAGGCACTACACGTCCGCGCGGAATAGCTTCCAGCTCAAGATCATGCCGGCACCCGGCTTTAGCCATAAGATATCCGGCATATGCAATCATAGCACCGTTATCAGTGCAAAGATGCATGGAAGGAAGAACAAGCGGGATTGAATATTTCTTCGCTACATCAGCCATAACTGACCGGACAACCGAGTTCGCAGCCACGCCCCCGGCAACAATCAGGGACTTAATCCCGCGATGGGCCTTGATAGCTCTTTCAACCTTTATTTCAAGAGTTCTTCCAACCGTATAGTTAAATGAAGCCAGCATATTTTTGCGCGCCTCAGAAATCTTGGCATCTTCAGATCCTTCATCAGGCAGACCCATCGCTGCAAGCCTCAAGTCAGGATGATTATTGACATAAGTTGCAACAGCGGTTTTAAGACCACTAAAACTGAAATCGAGATTATCGTTATTTACATAAGGAACTGGAAAGATTTTTTTATCAACAACACCCTGTTTTCCAAGATCATCAACCAGCTTTCCACCCGGATAAGGAAGGTTCAAAGACTTGGCTGTCTTGTCAAAAGCCTCACCTGCCGCATCGTCAAGTGTACGTCCGAGCAGAGTGAATTTCAGAGGACTCTCAATAAAGTAAATATGGGTATGTCCGCCTGAGACCAGCAACCCCAATGACGGAAACAGCAGTTCCTGTTCCAGCCCAGCTGCAGTTAAATGTGCCCATAAGTGATTGACCCCGACTAACTTGGCACCACAGGACAGAACCAGCCCTTTGGCAAAATTCAACCCCATGAGTAAACAGCCCTGCAGTCCTGGCCCCCTGGCAACAGAAACGACATCAACGTCGTCAATAGTCAGGTCTTGTTCCTTGAGCAATTCCCGAAGCAGCGCGGGCAAAACACGCAGGTGTTCGCGGGATGCAATTTCAGGAACTACACCGCCGAAAACAGCATGCACATCAATCTGTGAAGCCAGTTTCTCTGCAATCAGTTTGCCATCTTTAACCAGAGCAAGTCCTGTTTCATCACAGGAACTCTCAATACCGAGACAGAGCATTATCCGTCGTGCTCCTTATAGATGGAGCTTATGGTTTCCACTTCATGTCGGGAACCGATAAACAGGGGAACACGTTGATGCAGGTCATCAGGAACAATATCAAGTATGCGCCGGGTTCCATCAGTTGCACGGCCCCCGGCCTGCTCGACAAGCATAGCCATAGGCGAGGCTTCGCAAAGCAGACGCAGTTTACCGCGCGGCTTGGAAGGGTCACGGTGATCGGCAGGATACATAAATACACCGCCGTAAATAAGATTCCGGTGAAAATCAGCTACCAAAGACCCTATGTAGCGCAAACTGTAAGGTTTACCGTGGATATTTCTGGTCGATTTGAAATGCCCGACAACCTCTTTGGTTGCCTCAGACCAGTACGGCCAGTAACCTTCATTTACAGAATAAATTTTTCCGATATCAGGAATCTTGATACTAGGATGGGAAAGCAGGAACTCCCCTACCCCCGGATCAAGTGTAAAACCGTGAACACCATCCCCTGTTGTGAAAACAAGCATGGTGGAAGATCCGTAAAGGATATAACCGGCTGCTATCTGCTCACAACCAGCCTGTAGAACGTCAGTGGATTGGACAGGTGTTCCAAGCTTGCTTTTGCGCCGGAAAATAGAAAAAATCGTCCCTATATTGACGTTTACATCAATATTGGAAGAGCCGTCCAGTGGATCAAATATAATGATGTAATTCCCCTGCGGTAAGCCATGGGGAATCTCAATAATATCCGCATTCTCCTCTGAAGCCATTGCACAGAGAACTCCGGAACGTGCCATACGGTGGATCAGGATACGGTTGGCGTATTCGTCCAGCTTCTTTACTTCCTCACCCTGAACATTGATTTCTCCAGTAAAACCAAGAACATCAACTAGACCGGCTTTGTTAACTTCCCTTGAAATAATTTTGGCGGAAAGTACCAGTTCATTGAATAGATGGGTAAACTGCCCGGTTGCTCCGGGAATTTGTTTCTGGTGCAGTAACAGGTGCTCAGTAACTGTGATCTGCTGGGTCATTTATCCTCCTTCGGAATGTCCCTGCTGCGTATTTTCAGAATGTAGTAAGCTTTATACCAGATTTTTCAGCCAAAACCTAATAATTAGAAGAAAAGAATTCCATCATCTTCCCCTTCCTTGGTCACTGCCTTGGTCAGGTAAACGATTTGAGTATCTCCAATATAACGGGCGAGCCAAACATATCTGACACCAGCAACGTTTACGACACCGCGGACATCGTTATCCAGCAGCTCATCCCAATCAATTTTGAGCAGCGCTTCTTTATCCAGATCCTCGGCCCCGGTCCAAACACCACCTCCGTCAGGCTGCATTATAACAAGCTTTTTCGGATCAGGACAAAAATTGAGAAGGATACGCGGATCAAAATGCACAACTACAAGACCCTTGAATTCGGCATCTTTGAAAAATGGAGTTGCGAGATACATTTCAGGACCGAATTCAGAATAGCTGACAAACGACTTGAGCTTGATCTCATTCCAGTCACCTTCATACTCAATAAGCGGCCCGGATTTGAAAGGCTTGATTTCCGCTTCCGGCAGCTTCACCAGGATACTGGCTTCGTCATCCATAGTAAGCACACCGCTAATCCACGGATAGCGCATAAAAAGGAGTTTGAACCAGTTATCATCAGGATGGGAATCAACTGTAGACAAAGCCTCGCAAATCGCTAAGATTTTGGCATCCACAGGAGTAAAAAGAAGAGCCAACTTATTATCATCAGGATTCTCGATCCCGGCATGGCTAAGATTGATTTCAGGATTTGGATCAATCGCTTTCTGTGCATCATGCCAGACCTTGCTTCCATAATCACAGCCACCCGCACAAACCAATACCGCCAAAAAAGCAAAAAGCGCGAAGTATCGCACTGAATTTTTAAATTCCATATTAATACCTGGACTCCGTGCTTAACCAGCACGAATCCTTATGTATATTATTAAATTATAATTTTAAACAAACCCGGAGAACAGGATCTCTATCGGGAGGCCCTTGCTTCAAGACGATCAGCAAGAAGTTCAAGGGTACTCATAAGCTTACTCTTTCCATGCTTGAAATAAGGATCTTTACTTGCATCATCACCGGCAACATCATCCATAGGTTCAGCGCTTATTCTACTGGAAATATCGGCCATAATAGCCATCAGCTCGTCTTTATCTTCTTCCGAAGCTTTGCAGAGCAGTTCACGGTAAATTTCAAGAGCTCCTTCAAGATCACCCTGTGACGCAAGAACTTCAGCCATTGTCTTAGTTTTAAGACTGTCCATGACCACAGAACTGGTCAAATCAGCAATGACATCACTGTCAAAATCAACAAGGGCCGCCGCCTCAGATATTTCATCTGCCAACAGCTCACTGCTTTCAGGAACAGGACGCTGAAAATCACCTGCAAGATCGGCCACTCCTCCAGCTTTGGCGGATGAGCCTTTCTCAGATGATTCATCAAGGGAAATACCGGTTAACTGCTTGATTCCCTCGGACATGACATCAGACCATGACATAGGGGAACCGTGCAAAGCGGAAAAAAGAAAAGCCATCGCCCCGGCAACATCACTATTGCCCTCGGAAACAGAAGCACCCCACATTTTCCAGAATGAAGGGTATGATGAAAAAAGCCTTGTCAACGGAACAACTGCTGCTTTCGCTTCAGATTCCCTGTCAAGCTTAGCAAGAGTTTCGACCAAAAGCAGGCGTGCTTCAAGGTAGTCTGGGTGACGGTCCAGCCCCATCCTCAGAGTGGTTACAGCCTTTTCAAGACTGCCCATTTCGACATACAGACGGGCCAAAGGAAAGAATACTTTAGAGCTGGGCTCCAGGGCCAGAACTTCTTGATACCACTCAATCTTGCTTTGCATCTGCACCTGCTCCCTGAGTCTTTGCTTCCCCTGATTGCGGGAAAATGTACAACACTTCGTTTTCCTTAACGTAATTCATCCTACTGCGGATAACTTTTTCCTGATAGGCACGATCTGTTTTTAAACGCCGTATCTCTCTGCTGAGCTCAAGCGTACGGTTGTCAGCGGCTTCAATTTTCAACTCAAGATCCTGAACTTTTTCATCAAGTTCCCAATAGCCGAAAAAACCCTGACCGCTCAATCCCAAGCGAATCAACAGCACGAGGTTGATAATAACCAGTAATCCCAGCAAAACTCTGCGCCGCAGCATATAATTTCCTTATTGAAGCCGGGAAAACATTTTTCTGGACGATTCAAACTGTCCAAGAGGAACTCTAAGTTCATGCAAAAAATTATCCGTAGCGGATTCGATGCGTTCAACTTCGGCCTCGCTTACCCTGATTTTTTCCATTTTACTCATAAACCCCTTAAGAACCTCAAGCTCTTCAACAAATCTACTGTTTAAGTCAAGCTTTTCAAGCTCCTGTTCCATTTCAAGAATTGTCTCAAGACAATTATTGAGCCGGATTACAAGATTATGTCGGTCGTTGCCGTTCATTGATAGTCCTGTCTGTAAACTTTTTCTAATAATTTTTTATTATTCGCTAGTTAACCAGACTTTATGCAAATTGTACATATAATTAGCACCTGAAAATACGGTCAGGAACAAGGCTACATAAAGAATCCACATCCCAAGCTGGTACATGTCTATGCCGAAATAAGGATAAAAAAGCAGCAAAGGACCAAGAGCGAAACTCTGGGTAACGGTCTTGAGTTTACCGAATTTATCCGCAGCGAGAACAAGCCCCATATCAACCGCGATAGCCCGCAGTCCGGTTACAGCCAATTCCCTGCAAACAATGACAATTGTAATCCAACCACTGATATGGCCCATGTAGCTGAGCATAATCAGAGTGGAGCAAATCAGCAGTTTATCCGCGAGCGGATCAAGGAATTTACCGAGATTGGTGACTTGATTACTGCGTCTGGCGATGTACCCATCAAAAAAGTCGGTCAGCGAAGCCAGAAAAAAAACAAAGGCTGCCAGAAACATGGTCAGCTTGGTTGGGAAATAGAGAAGAACGACAATCAAAGGCACAGCCAGAATGCGTCCAAGAGTAAGGGAATTGGCAAGATTGAACATAGAGTATCCCGGTTCGAGAAAATTCATTTAGTCAGAGCAGAAACCCTGAAGCCTGAGAGCCTTTGCGTACTGCGGAGGACCGTAGTACACGGTCCTCCGCAGAAACTGAATGATTCTGTGCCGTGGAAGACAGTATGTCAACCCGGCAGTTGATTTACACCCGAAAAAAAGCGTTTTTTCTTAAGTGTGGGTGCTGGAAGCAACCTCAAAACTGCTTTCAGCAGCATCTGCGATTTTCTCGGCAACAGCCCTGAACGCAAGCTTGGCCGGAGAATCTTCTTCAAGAAGGACTACAGGCTTACCAAGATCACCCGCTACAACCGTGGTAGGATCAAGCGGTACGGCACCGAGGAAAGGCAGACTGTATTTTGCAGCCAGTTCTTCTCCGCCGCCCTTTTTAAAAAGGTCAATATTTTCATGGCAATGAGGGCAAACAAGTCCGCTCATGTTTTCAACTACGCCCATAATATTCGCTTTTGCGTACTGTAGGAAGTTAATTGCCTTGCGTACATCAGCGAGGGAAACCTCCTGCGGAGTGGTTACAACCACAGCAAGGGACTCGGGGATAGTTTTCAGAACAGTCATAGGTTCGTCACCGGTACCCGGAGGGGAATCGATCACGAGGAAATCAAGCTCGCCCCACTGAACATCAGAAATAAATTGCCTGATCGCGGAAGTCTTCATGGGGCCACGCCACAAAACAGCCTGATCCGGGTCCTTGAGCAACGATTCCATGGAAACAACGTGCAGATTTTCGTTTACCTTTTTAGGTACTACGAGATTGCCGCGCTCGACATCAAGCTGTCCGGTGATTCCGAGCAGATGTGGAACACTAGGGCCGTGAATGTCAACATCAAGGATACCGACTTTGAAACCTTTGTCCGCTAGAGCAGCCGCGATATTGACCGCAACAGAACTTTTACCTACGCCGCCTTTACCGCTCATTACAAAAATTTTGTACTTGATCTTCTGCAGAGTGGAAGAAATCAACTCATTCTGCAAAGCATGGGCAGCGCTTGCCTTTTTGTCACCACCCTTCTGCGGAGCAGAAGAACAGGAACTGCATGATGAACTCATATCATTGCCTTTGTTGTATATTAAACATCAGGGAAAGATATCCCCGGTCAACTTCAGCTGTCCTTGGCTGAAGACACCCATTCCAAGATAATCACTGCTGCGCATCCGGCAACCATCAAAAGCACGGCACCAGCAAATCCTCCGTCATAAGCAGGCGGCAGGACGTTAGCCTCGCTCAGGACGTGAACTTTACCCCGTATTACAACTGAATCAAGAACCTCTTTCCAGGGCCAGATTTTGCGCATGGCCCCTGCCATAAATCCAGTGAGCAAGCTGACTGTTATGGCGTGGTGTTTTTCCAGCAGAAAATGCAAAACACGGGAGAAAAGAGAAATACCGAACGCGCAACCACACACAAAAACCAGCAGAACAGCGGCATTTTCAATGCTTGCAGGATTCCGTATCGCTCCGGTTACAAATTCATATTTCCCCAGCAGCAAAAGAATAAATGCACCACTGATGCCGGGCAGAATCATGGCGCAGATTGAAATTGAAGCACAAATAAAAACAAACCAGAGAGTATCCGGCGTCGTTACAGGAATCAACCCCACAAGCAGAAAGCTGAATACAGCCCCGGCTATTCCGAAAAGAACGTTTTTCAGCGAAAATTCCCCGACTCTTTTACCTACCACAAAAATTGAAGCGGCAATTAGGCCGAAGAACAGCGACCAAACCTGAACAGGATGTGTTACAAGCAGGGTATGAATGACTCTGGCCATGGAGACCATAGCAACCATTATCCCAAGAAGAAGCGGCAGCAGAAATTTGAGGTGAGCTTCAGCAATAGCACCTTTCAAATCTAATTTCAGCAGGCATTTAATGAACCGGCCGTTAAAAGACCGGATTGAATCAATGAGATTATCATAAATACCTGTGATAAAGGCCATCGTTCCGCCGGAGACCCCGGGGATAATGTCAGCCACGCCCATGCACAAACCTTTAAGGATAAGTGTAAGGTATTCACGCGCAGATTCCGGACCGGGCCCCTTGTTCCAGGCTTGCAGAAAATTCATATCGCCTACCAGCCCTGCTTGCCTACAAGATCAACAAAGGCACAACCACCCATGTCGGTGGTTTCTATTTTACCGTCATCCTTTGTAACAAGCATCAACCGCTGAACGCGCCGCTGACCGCCAACCGGGATGACCATAATACCCGGATCAGCCAACTGGTCGATAAGATATTGCGGAATTTCCGGTCCTCCAGCGGTAACAATGATGCGGTCATATGGAGCATTTTCGGGCCAGCCCATGGTCCCGTCATCCAGCTTAAGCTGAATATTGAAATATCTCATATCAAAAAGCAGCTTACGCACTGAGATGAAAAGCTTGCGAATCCTTTCTATGGAAAACACTTCTGCTCCCATCTCGGCAAGAACCGCAGCCTGATAGCCTGACCCTGTGCCGATTTCCAAAACCTTATGCCCCGGTTCAATCTTCAACAGCTCTGACATGACAGCCACGATATACGGCTGGGAGATGGTCTGCCCTTCTCCAATTGGCAAAGCACTGTCAGAATATGCACGGGATGCAAGAGCATCCTGCACAAACAAATGCCGTGGAACTCTACTCATGGCATCCAGGACATTTTTATCAACCACCCCTCTGGCGGCAATCTGTTCCTGTACCATCTTCGTTCTGGAACGTTTAGGATCGATTCGCACTTGTCCCCCGTCAGACATCAGCATTTTGCTGCAACATCTGAAAAATAAATTTAGTCAATGAATTCTCCGGCCAAAATACCGCCACTTTAATTCATTGTTTGCAGTTGAAAATCAGATTTTAGCGGTCAAGTCAACCTGAATGGTACAAAATGCGCAGTAAAGCTGTTTTTTCCACATAGATCTTGACACATACGCGACATAAAGCGAGATTAAAGTAAGGAAAAAAGGAGGACCCCATGCTGAAAGTCGACGACCTCATGACTAAGGAACTATTCACCCTTAGCGAATCTGATAATCTAAAAATGGCACGGTCACTCATGGACCTGCAACGCATCAGACATATCCCCATAGTCAATGAAGACCACAAATTCATCGGCTTGGTAACACACCGAGACATCCTGCGGGCCACAATATCACAACTTGCAGGCATTGACCCCGCAACTCAGGGTGAAATTGATTCCGGGATTCCGGTCGGGGAGATAATGCGCACTGGCATCAAAACCGTTACCGCGGAAACGCCACTTAAAGAAGCGGCTCTCACACTTCTGGATCATAAATACGGTTGTTTCCCAGTGGTTAATGAACAAAACGAACTGATAGGAATACTGACCGAGGCTGATTTTCTGAAACTGACTATCAGCTTAATGGACGCATTGGAGAATAGCGAAGAATAAAAAAGCCCTCCTCCTGAAGACCGCTGCGGCATAGCCTGATACGGTCTTTTGTGTATTCATAAAAACGGAACCTGACTTCCTGCCGGGTTCCGTTTTATTTTCTAAAATTCCCGATCCATCAACAAATGTGAAAAATATCCGGTCACAAATGCAACATAGTATGGCATCATCGCCGGTAAAGCCTGCCCATAAATATAATACGGTATAAGAACCAGAGGCAAAGGCACCAGCAGCATGGCCCACCATGTATGGGTCCATCCGCGGTGAGCACTGACTCCCGGCAGCATAGCCAAAACGCCAAGATAAGCCGCCCACTTGAATTTATCCAGATAGATCAATGACAAAGACATAATCAGCATTGCTGAATAAAATATTCTTTTTCCTTTTGAGTCAGTATCAATATCTGGGAAAAGAGCCCCTAACACGCAGATAACAAATAACGAGACAACCTGCTCTGGATTAATCACATACAGCCCGATATTAACCAATCCCAAAAGCACCAAAGTCCCGGCGACAACAGAGCCGCCAATATGAGCCTTATATCCCGGCATTAAATAACCACTTATTTTTAAAAGATATAAACTTAAAGCAAAACATCAACTTCAACAAAAAAAAGTGCCCTTCCACAAGGAAGGACACTTTTTTTAATGATATGTCAAACAGCCTACATAGCGTCGCTTGCGTCAAGTTCCTCGATCTGTTTATCGATTTCCTTCTGAAGTTTTTCCGGCAGGCCCATAATATCTACATTCAGAAAGCCGCGTACAATGGTAGAAGTTGCTTCATCTTCATCCATACCGCGCGCCATGAGATATTCAATTTCTTCCTGAGCGATCTTACCGACAGCAGCCTCATGTGAGAGTTCAACCCCCTCAACAGTACCTTCCAATTCAGGAACGGCATGAATACGTCCGCCGCCGAGGATAAGTCCCTGACACTCAATGTGTCCGCGAGCTGGGACATTATTACCCTGAATATGACCACGGGAGATAATCGTTCCGCCGGTGGTAATAGTTCGGGCAATAGTTTCCGCTTTAGTATCGGGTGCATTCTGGATAATACGGGTCCCGGTATCAACATGGGAACCTTCAGGTGCCACCAGCACGGAGTTAAAGCGGGCAACCGAACCTTTTCCATTCAGGAAAATGGTCGGGTAGGATTTAAGATCTTTTACCCTTTTCATCAGCACATAGTTATTGATGAGAGTTCCACCCTCTTCAACAACGCCCATGGTGCTGGGACGGACAACAGTATTTTCACCCCAGTTATGAACCATGGTAAAAGTGAGTTTGCCGCCCTTTTTGACGTAAATTTCAGAAAGACCGAAATGTCCACCGGAAAATTTCTCATGTGCAGCGGCACAACCGGTGATAATATGCAGTTCGGAATCTTCTTCAACAACAATGATGTTGTGGATATTCTGGCCTGAATTTTCGGCCTTGAGGAAAAGACAGGACTGTACAGGCTTGGCAATTTTAGCACCCTTCTTGGTGCGGACAAAATATCCACCATGCAGATGATCAGCAGCGTTACGGGTTATCTCGTCTTTATCTTTATCAATAAGCTTGAAGTAATAATCTGGCAGGCCGTCATATTTTTCAAGAGCCTTCTTAATATCCATCACTTCAACATCTTTATCATTAGAACCGCAGTGAACATTAGAATGGTCCACCTGCATGAAAGTAGCACTGACTTCAGTGGAATCCACGTCCACGCCGGCCATAATCAACTGCTCTTTTTCCTCGGCATCAATTGAAGTCAAATCTTCAATTACTGCGTGTTCCAGTCCGTCAAATTTAAAATCATTCAGATCAACTTTACTCATGATATTCCTCCGTGGATTTACACTGCTAATTCAAGCATTTCACGCATTCTTTGTATCCATACTTGCGGATATGCTCAAGAATGTCGCGAGGTCTGGCTTCACAGCAGAGGTGTCCATTAAAAAGGACCTGTCCACGGTCAGCGTTGATATAATCCAGAATATGTCCGGTATGGGTGATGATAAGTCCGCACGAGCCGGTTCCTTTTTTCATCTTCTGCTCTTTCATACTCAAATCAGTCTGGGGTTTTATTTCACCGTCGAGCAGGGTGCGGACCATTTTACCGATCAGATGCATATTTTCGAGGTCAACGCCGGATTCAGGCTCATCAAAAAGCAGCAGACCAGGATTCTGAGCCATAAGCTGGAGCAGCTCTGAACGTTTTATTTCACCGCCGGAGAAACCGGAGTTAATATCGCGGTCAAGGAAATTCGTCATATTTACGCGCTCAGCCAGCATTTCCACATCCACATCAGAACCATTGCCGCACATCTTTACCAGGTGACGGGTTTTCAAACCGTGAATGGTCGGGGGGCGTTGAAAAGACATACCGATACCAAGGCGGGCACGCTCATAAATAGGGGCGTAGGTGATGTCTTCACCTTTAAAAGTAATCTTGCCCTTAGTAACATTGTAATTACTGAAGCCCATGAGAGTCATGAGCAGGGAAGTCTTACCGGAGCCATTTGGTCCGAAAAGAATAAAGGTTTCCCCTTCTTTTATATGCAGGTTGAGGCCCTTGATGACCTCTTTGTCGCCGATATTGACGTGCAAGTCTTCTATCTTAAGCATTGATATTCCTCACTTTATAAGCGAAAAGCCAAAAATGGAGTTATTTAGTCGAAATAAGTGCGCCTTGAAGAGCTAATAAAATTCACATTTCAAGTCCAGAGTAAATAATGATTAATTTCACAATATCCAGACAAGACTTCTGCAAAAATGTGCTAAGAAAAGGTGGGTACGACTTGGAAAAAGTCAATACACAAATTACAAAAACTCAAATTTCCTGAATACAAAGATTTACTTCGATACGGATTATGACTAGGTTGATAGCTCATTTTTTAGGAGAGACTTTGATGGCAAAAAAAAAAATGAATTCCCTTTCTGATCTGAAAGGTTTGAAATTCAAAAAAGATAATAACGAAGAACATGTACCGAAAGCTGTTCGAAAAGCACTTGAGGCTGTGAAAAAGAAACCCGCCCCCATTGAACCGCAGGAAAAAATTGAAATAGATGATGATCAGGCCTTCATGGATGCAATGGTCGGGGTGGACCGTCTGGACAAATCAACAATTGCAGGACGCAAACCGAAGCCCAGACCGGCTATTACAACCTCTGACGATGAAGAAGGAAAGGAATATTTGAGCAGCCTTGTCTCGGGAAAAATTGAATTTGAACTTGAGTATTCAGATGAGTTCATGTTCGGCTTTGTACGCGGAACTGACTCCAAGGTTTTCCAGAAACTAAAAGCCGGGACATTCAGCCATGAATCACACATAGATCTGCATGGTATGAATTCTGAACAGGCTTTCGACAACCTTCTTTTTTTCATCCGTGAATCTTTTCTTCAGGGTAAACGCTGCGTACTGGCAGTTACCGGACGGGGCAAAAACTCACCCGGCGGTCATTCCGTACTTAAACGCGAAATTCAGGAATGGCTGACCCGGGATCCGTTCCGCCGGGTAGTCCTCGCTTTCTGCACAGCTCAGCCCAAAGACGGAGGAGCCGGAGCAATCTACATCCTGCTGCGCAAACAAAAGAAAGTGCAGGGCAAAGTCAAATGGGATAAAGGGATTAACTGGGGTAAAGAATAGATAGAAGACTTAGCCGAGTATAATTTTAAACAGATCGTTTTTCGTGGGTCAATTTTAAGGATACAACATGGAAATTAACGATAATCCTGACCGCATAAAACTGGCTTTTGGAATCCCTTTTTTCAATATGGACTTCAACGAGCTGATGCTTACCGTGGGTGGACTGGCCGGCGCAAAAGAGAAAACCATGATCTTTGCGCCATCCTTCCCATGGCTTATGGATTATGCAAAATTGCCGCATCTTTGCCCGACCTGTGCGGACTTCATACTTCCGTCAGACTCTGCGCTGATAAGCATGGCGGAAAAAGCAGAATTAAAGCTTAAAATGCCCTTGGAATACTTTGAATTACCGGAGCAGATCGCACGCATCTGCGCCCACTACGGCTACAGCCTTTTTCATATATCCAAGACAGCTCTCAAAACCGATATTCTTATCCGGGACGGATACGTCCCCTTATCGTGGGATTTATTTACGCATTTCAAAACTGCCGGAGAACTTGACGAACTCGATGTTAAATCCATTACCGCCAGCACCGCCGACCTTAAGCCGGACATAGTACTCATTTCCGCACCACCAGAATCAATTGGTAAATATATCCAACAAATCTACGAGCAAATACATGACTGTGTAATGATCTGCATCCCGCAGGATATTGATAAAAACAGAATCACGGACAAGCTGGAGAATATCTTCATCCCGCTTCTTCTACTCCGTGAAGAAATCAATTTCCTTGAAGAATTGAAACGTACAACGGCAATAGCTCTTCCTTCCTCCGTGACTGCTGACGAAACCAGTATACCGCCTAAAATTGCAGTTACCGGAACACTTGACGCAGAACTTATACCAGATCTGATCCGCATAGGCACACGCATGCTGAACCGCAACTTTTCCCCGGCTCTGGATTTATCACAAACTCACGCGGCATCCATTGGCGGATTGGAATCTCTTTGCTTTCTGAGCCGTAAATTCCGTGAAGCCAATAAGAAGGTAACTATCAGCGACATTTCTCCGCAGCTGAACAACATCATCCACAGTTCAGGCGCAACGTACTTTTACGAAGACTTCCCCGGAATAGAGAGCAAAATCTAACACAGCCGCAACAGCAGAAAACCAAATAATTTTCTCAATCTCCAACCAAGAGACGACTTCACGCGATAAATGCCAAGCTTATAAAAAATCATCTTTAATCGCGGGGGTAGGAATTCCTGAAAGGAAGGCATCACAGCATATTAACAGGATCAAGATCCATAGTGATACGAATCTGTTTCTTATCCGGATTACGGCGTAATATTTCAGCATAGAGCGCACGTGTTTTCAGCCAATCATCTGATTTAAGCAAACAGTTAAACCTCTTGCGTCCGCGCAACTGTGCCAGCGGAGCCGGAACAGGACCCATGGCCATGATTCCAGCTTCCTTCGCCACCTCACGAATCTGATTAAAAAAAAGAGGGCAAAGCTGCTCCCCTTCCCAACCCATAGGATGGCTGATGCGGATCAGGGTCAGCTTGGTGAACGGTGGGTAGCGAAATCTGCGCCGCTTCTCTATTTCCTTCTCAAAAAAAGTTTTGTAATCAGCGGAAGTGACCGCACCCCAGATGGGATTTTGCGGGTTACGGGTCTGAATTATGACCTCCCCCGGCTTCTCGCCACGCCCTGCACGACCGGAAACCTGCACCAGCAACTGAAATGTCCGTTCCGCTGAGCGATAATCAGGCAAATTAAGCCCGAGGTCCCCCTCAGAAACTACGACTAGAGTAACGCCGGGAAAGTTATGCCCCTTCGAAAGCATCTGAGTTCCGACCAATACCTGCGCGTCACCGCGGGCAAAACTTTTCAAAATCTCATCAAGCCGTTCCTGCCTTCGTGTGGAATCACGGTCCATGCGCAAAATTTTTGTTTCCGGCGGCAAAGCTTTGGCCACTTGCTCCTCAAGCCGCTCTGTTCCGCCGCCAAGCGGAAGCAGGTTACTTCCACCACAGATGGAGCATGGCAACGGGAAATGATAAGCATTGCCGCAATAATGGCAGATTACCCGCTCCCGTCCTTTATGATAAGTCATGCTCACATTACAATGTGGACACTTGAACGGTTCCTCGCAATCAGTACAATAAATCAGCGGCGAAAACCCACGGCGGTTGAGCATGACTACCGCCTGCTCTCCTTTCTCGACAACTTCTTTAAGACGGGCTTCGGTTTCCGGAGCAAATGGTTTTTCAGGATCCTTAATGGCACTTGTGTCAACAACTTTGACTGTAGGTAAAGCGGATTTACCAACCCGCTTTTCCATGGAAATCACATCAAAAGCACCCTGCTGTGCGGCATGGAAAGTTTTGATATCCGGGGTAGCAGAACCCAGCACCAAAAGGCTTCCGGTCATGTTGGCAAGCACATAAGCCACTTCCTTAGCCTGATATGGCAGCCGCTCTTCCTGCTTGTATGATTCGTCGTGCTCTTCATCTACAATGATCAATCCCGGATTACGAACCGGAAGAAAGAGAGCCGAACGAGTTCCGACAATCAGGGCCGGACTGTCGTCTTCAGCCAGCGCGCGGAAAATCGCTTCCTTACGCACCGGAGTCTGATAGCCGTGATAAAGATATTTACGGGCGTCTGGAAAAAGAGGACAGATACCATTCCATAAAGCATACGCAAGTGCAATCTCCGGAACCAAAACGATAACTGATTTGCCCTGCTCCATGCATTTGCGGGCTGCTGTCATATAGACGAGGGTCTTACCGCTTCCGGTAATTCCATGCAGCAGTTTGACCGCACTTTTACCTTCATCAAGCGCACCAAGCAAATCATCAATGGCTACCTGCTGCTGCTCAGAAGGAGTAAAATCCCATTTGGCACCGCTTGCAGAACATTTTTCTGCCGGATTTCGTTCCTCTTCCGGTGGCGGACCGATTTTCACCAGTGAATCGGAATGAAGCTTTTTAATTACTCCGGTAGTCCAGTCACCCATTACGTTCTTCAAAAAACCTTTTTCGCGTGGACCGTTTTCAAGAATAAATTCGAGAATCTGAAGTTGCCGTGCGGCATTAGGGCGCACCGGCCACGGCGGATCGGATGTAAGACTTACGTACTCTTCTTTTTCAATTGAGGCAGGTAGGCTGACATTCATCCGTCCTTCATCATAAATCTGAACCAGCTCCTTCCTGCGATCAGAAGGCAGACGAGCAATATCGAGAGCCTTTAAGCGCGCTGGAAAAGATCGGTCGGAAACTTTAAACGAAACTTTAGCACTACGGAAACGTTTGGGGACGACATTTTCCAGAACTTTACCCAACGGCTGCATCTGCCGTGCACCGATATTGCGGTACAACTTAAAATGATTGGAATTTAATAGGGGTTCACGCTCAAGCGGCCAGATAATGGACTTGAGTTCAATGTTTTCCGGCGGAGTTTCGACTGTTTCAATGAGGAAAGCCACGCGGACGGAACGTCCCAAAGGCACGAGAACCCGCTGTCCTTCCATCAAAGCCGGAAGAGCGGCGGGCGCTTCGTATGTATAAATAGAATAAGGCGGGCTTGCCAAACAAGCCTGCCAGAGCGTGTTCATGACTTCTAATTACCCAGTTTAAGACATTTTTTCAGAAATTCAAAAACAGCACCTGATGGAACTGCACAGCCACTGGATTTCTTGACTGCTGCCGGGGCAAAATCAGATGGAGAGAACTTTTTACGTACGCTCTTCCACTTCACTATGAAATCCAGAGCCTCATCACCCACCATCAGAGTTCCGGTATGTGGAAGCATAAATCCGGCAAACTTGGAGTAAGTACCAAAAGAGATCTCACGTTGAGGCCCGAGTACAATTTTAAGAGGTGCGAAGTCCTCATTATTAAACCAGATCTGAGGGGAAGATTCATCTCCAGGCTCCGCACCGAAAATAAAGGCTGGAGTATCATCGCTGAATCCATAGCTCCTTGTTGAGTTGCTTACACCCAACTCCTTCCAGTCTGAAACCGGATCATCAGGGGCCCAAAACTGAAGAACAGAAACAGGCATATCTGCATCTACAGGACACTGAGCAATACTCTCGAAATACTGCCCAACTGATTTTGCTTCAACCGTGGAATTGGACCCAGCCTCGACGAAAGTCTGCTGCCAATGATCATGACCACGTTTTATGACAAGTATTGTTCCCGGTTCAGATGGAAATGTCAGCTCTGCTTCATAGGAAGTTAGCGAACCGTAATTACGGTACATTGTTTCATTAATTCCCTCGTCAGACGGAAAAAAAGCCCTTGCCGGGCTGCTGATAAACAAACTCGCGGCAAGGACTGAAAATACAACATAACTATATAAATTCTTTACGAACAAGACAAAAGCTCCCGCAGTCTGGCTACAATGTCATCACGCAATTCTTCGTCCTGAAGGGCGAAATAAATATTTGCGGTAAGATACTCTACCCAGTCCCCGGCGTCAAACCTCTGACCACGCAGTTTGACGGCCAGCAGTTTGTTGTTCTTAGCCAGCCCCTGCAGTGCGTCAGTGAGCTGAATTTCACCACCAACACCAGGCTCCAGATTCTCCAGATGATCAAAAATCTCTGGAAGCAGAACATATCGACCGACAATTGCCAGTCTTGAAGGCGCATCACCTATTGCCGGTTTTTCAACCAAAGAACGAACCCTGTACATACCGGGCGCAAATTCTTCACCCTGAATAATACCGTAGCGGTTGACCTTATTTTCGGGAACTTCAATAACACCGACGACAGCCATGTTTTCAGTGCGTGCCGCATCAATCAGCTGCTTGATTCCAGGCTCAAGACCGAACATCAGGTCATCACCGACCATTACGGCAAAAGGATCATTCTTACAGATTTCCTTTGCACAGAGGACCGCATGCCCAAGTCCAAGCTGTTTCTTCTGGCGAACGGAAATAATATTAACCATTTCAGCAACTTTTCTGACTTCTTCAAGAATTTCAGTCTTGCCGCCGCGCTCAAGCACATCTTCAAGAGAGAGGTTGTAGTCAAAATGATCTTCAATGATCTTCTTGTTCTGGTTATTGATAAAAATAACATCGGTCAGTCCGCTGGCCATGGCCTCTTCGACCACGTGCTGCACAACAGGCTTCTTGAAGATAGGCAGCATTTCCTTGGGAATGTTCTTGGTGGCAGGCAATGATCTTGTACCCCATCCAGCAACCGGAATAATAACTTTCTTGATGACCATTGATCATATCTCCTTGAAATATTGAATACTTAGTGAGCTACCAATTATTAGCGCAAATGCTCTTCCAAGACTCCTGCAAGTTCGGAAGTATAAAGATCGACCTTGGTACTGTCAGCCGCTTCAACCATAACTCTGGCTACAGACTCAGTACCTGAATAGCGCAGCAGGACGCGTCCCTTTCCTGCCAATTCCTGCTCAACCTGCTTGAGTGCATCCTGCACAGCCGGAACACTGTCAAAAGGAATCTTCCGCTTGACGTGAACATTCTGTAATTTTTGCGGATATAACTCCAGCAGTCCGGAAAGTTCGGAAAGCGGTCTGTTCTTCTCACATAGTATACGCAATAACTGTAAGGCTGCAAGCAGACCATCACCCGTGGTGCTGAATTCCTTGAAAATAAGGTGTCCTGATTGCTCTCCGCCAAGGACAGCCCCCTCCCGGCGCATGGCTTCCACAACATAGCGGTCGCCAACAGGAGTGCGCAGCAAGGTTCCGCCTTTTTCTTTCATAAAATTCTCAAGGGCCATATTACTCATAACTGTGGATACGAGCATATTGTGAGTCAGCTTACCGCGCTCCATAAGATCTGCGGCACACATGGCCATTATAACGTCCCCGTCAAGAACCTGCCCCTTCTCATCAACAACAATAAGCCGGTCAGCATCACCATCCAAAGCAAGGCCTATATCCGCATGCTCTTCAACCACTCTCTGTCCTACAATCTCAGGATACAGTGAACCACATTTGTCATTGATATTAAGACCGTTCGGTTTATCACCGATACGGACAACTTCCGCCCCCAATTCTTCAAACATGTGACCAAGGCTGTATGCTGCACCATTAGCGCAATCAAGAACAAGCTTGACGCCGTTAAGGGTCATATGCTGCGGAAAGCTGTATTTGAGGTAAACAATGTAACGTCCTCGGGCATCTTCAATCTTATACGCGCGACCTAATTTTTCTGCATGCGGGTAATCCCACTCCGTATCCTTTGACGTGACCATTTTAGAAATTTCATCTTCCGCTTCATCAGGTAACTTATACCCGTTGGAATCAAAAAACTTAATTCCGTTATCCATAAACGGATTGTGCGAGGCTGAGATTACAATACCAAGGTCAGCGCGCATATTACGGGTCAAAAATGAAACTGCAGGGGTAGGCATAGGTCCAACCTGAAAAACATCCATCCCCATAGCGCAAAGGCCGGAAGTAAGTGCGGACTCAAGCATATAGCCTGAAAGACGGGTATCCTTGCCGATAATAACTTTATGCCGCTGTTTACCGTTTCTGAAATAAGAACCTGCGGCAAGGCCCATGCGTAATGCCACCTCGGCGGTCATGGGGAAAATATTAACCTGACCGCGCAAGCCGTCAGTCCCGAATAAACGTTTATTCATCCATCTCTCCAAAATAAATGGTCCGAAATCTAATTATCTTCAGGCACGGACCTTGATATCGTTACGGTTATTGCTTCAGGTTTCCGCTTTTTGACTATGCAGCCCTTGGGCAGCGTGACTTCAAAAGGTACGACATTTTTCCCGTCTGGAATAGTCGATTCTAAATCAATCGAAGCAGTAATCTCATCTCTGAATCCATTTTTTCTAAAAAAAGGCTTAGGCCCTTCTATAAGCAGCCTGACGTAATTCTGACTGGCGGTAAAGTCAATATCCTCAGGGCCCAAAATATAAAGCGGAACCTTCACCCACATTTTCCCGGTACGGACCGCAAAATCCAGGCTGACAGTGACCATACCGGGATTGGACTCAACAGTGACCGGCAACTGAAGGGGGACTTCCCCTTTCCATGAATCAGGCGAATCGGTATCCAGCATAATCGGCTGGGTCTTGACCTGATTAATTTTCTTAAGAACCGAAGCAGGTCCGCGCAGAGTTACCTCTTCCGGGTCACTTAATTTTTTCTGAAGGGTATAGTCACGGTGCAGCTCACCTTCCCATGCTGGAATGACCCGGACCTGTTTTTTAACAAACATATCCATGACCAGATTGATGTGCGAAGGGTTTATCTCCACAACTTCCAACGCACTGCCCAGACCTAAATTTTCCGGTACAATGGTAAGGGGGTTGTTCCCCACCACTAGGTGCCCTGTATCAAGTGAATATGCAATTTTCTTGGTATCTAAATTACGGATCAACCCTTTTGGACCGCGTATACGCACGGCAACTTTACTGATCATGCCGTCACGGATAATCATCCCCTGCGGGGGGTTGACAATTTCCAGGGGAAATTCCACCCATGTCTCAACCAGATCGCGCCCGGTAACTAGATACCAGGTCAAAAGGGCCATCATCAGGGCCATAGCCGCTATTTTCCAGTGCTGTATTTTCATGGCGATCATGTCAAAACGTTTTTAAGAACTCTTCTGAGCCGGATTATGTCAAGGCTTGTAGTCAGCTTACCACCAATTGCGGCAGACATGGTTCCACGCTCTTCAGAAACAACCAGCGCTATGGCATCAGTTTCCTCACTGATCCCAAGCGCAGCTCTATGCCGTGTCCCGATGGCGCTCTGTCTGGAGGTGACTTGCGCCAGCGGCAAAATACAGGAAGCCGCAACAATCTTATTGGACCTTATTACCACCGCTCCGTCATGAAGAGGTGTATCCGGCCAGAAAATATTGACTAATAACTGTTTGCTGACCTGCCCGTTTATTTCAACCCCTTTCTCCAGAATATCACCTAGCGGAACATTTTTCTGAATAACCAGCAGTGCTCCTATTTTCTGCCGGGCCATGGAATCCATTGCATCACAAATTTCATCTATGACAGCGAGCTCAAAGTCCTGCTTACGCCAAAAGCGACCTGCCCCCATCTGGGCCAGACCTTTACGTATATCTCGCTGAAAAAGGACGATAATCACAAGAAAAATCGAGCTCAGAAAATTGGTAAGCAACCAGTTAAGGGTATAAAGACCAAAAACATCGGAAAGGTAGTAAACGAGCAAAACCAGCAGTAATCCCCAGATCACTGCGGCGGCGCGTGTTCCACGCACCAACAGAATAATGTAGAAATAGACAATGGCAACCAGACCTACATCCAGCAGCTCTTTCCAGGAAATTTGAAAGCCCAGAAATCCAAACATCAATAATCCCCACCGATCTCCTTCACTATTCGCAAGGTCTGGCTGGTTAGACTTACCTCATGCACCCGGTGAATGGGTACTCCGCGCGCTGCCAGAACAGCAGTGGCTGCCTGAGTTGCATTCTTTCGCTCACCCGCTTCAAGGCCTAAAAGTTTACCCCAGAGGGATTTATTTGAAAGCCCCATGTAAACCGGAAAACCAAGTTCCATGAACCGATCAATCCGACGCAAAATTTCAAGGTTATGTTCAAGTGTTTTGCCAAATCCGATACCGGGATCAACAACTATATGGCTTTCGGGTAAGCCAGACTTTATGAGTTTTTCAAGACTTTTTTCGAAAAAACTCAAAATATCTTCTATTACATTATCATAAGTCGGAGCCAACTGCATCTCTTCCGGATTGCCCTGGCTGTGCATAAGCACGTAACCCGGCTTAAGATCAGCCACGACTTCAAGTAATTCGGGGTCCAGTGTGAAGGCCGAAACATCATTAACGATTGCGGCTCCCGCTTCAATAGCAGCACGAGCCACACCGCTCTTAACAGTATCAACGGAGACCACATAATCAGCGCTTAATTCCCTGATTACCGGAACAACCCGGGCTAGCTCTTCTTCAAGAGAAACAGGGTCGGCAAACGGCCTTGTACTTTCACCGCCAACATCCAGAATATCAGCCCCTTCAGCTATCAGCCGGCGTGCATGCTCTACGGCACGTTGCGGATTACAATTCTTCCCACCATCATAAAAGGAATCCGGGGTAACATTGACAATACCGGCAATAAAAAAAGGGGCAGGGCCTAACACCCTGCCCCCTTTAACGGTCCATGAATAATTTCGGGACATAAATCCTGATTCCCTACTCGGAACTTTTTTTATCTTCAGAAGCCTTAGCCTCTTCAGTTTTCTCTTCATTAGCTTCCACAGATTCATTATCAGCATCTTCTGAGGAAAGCTCGAATTCATCTGCTTTTTCTTCAGTCTTTTTTTCCGGCTTTTCTTTGGGCTGGTCTTCGAAGGCGAATTCGCCTTTATCAGCGCTATCTTCCTTCTTAGACTCGGTAACTGGAGTGTAACCGGGCCTGGAAGTTGAGCCGTAAGCCCTGGATTCAGAAGCCGACTTGGCAGGTGTCACTGTCTCAAGCGGGGGAAGCTCACCACCGGCCATGAGAGTATCGAGGTCTTTACCATCGATGGTCTCACGTTCGAGCAGTGCTGCTGAAACAGCATGCAGAGACTCTTCATTTTCAGAAAGCAGCCTGTTTGCAGTTTCATAAGCCGTGTCAATAATCCTTCGTACCTCTGAATCAATGAGGCGAGCGGTATCTTCACTAAAATCCTTATGCTGCACAAGTTCCTTGCCGAGAAAAACCTGATCCTGACTTTCACCGAAAGTCATGGGGCCAAGCTTCTCACTCATACCCCATTGGCAAACCATGGAGCGGGCCATCTTGGTAGCTCGCTCAATATCGTTGCTTGCTCCGGTTGTTACCTGATTAAGAATCAGCTCTTCGGCAACACGTCCGCCGAGCAGCATAACAAGAGTATCAGTAAGATAGTTCTTATTATAGTTATGACGATCATCAACAGGCAACTGCTGGGTTACACCCAAAGCACGGCCACGCGGGATGATGGTTACTTTGTGTACAGGATCGCAATTTTCAAGAAGCTTGGCGATAAGAGCATGACCTGCCTCATGGTATGCAGTTGTCTTTTTCTCTTCGTCAGTAAGGATCAAGCTGCGGCGTTCACGCCCCATGAGTACTTTATCCTTTGCTTCTTCAAAGTCATCCATCTTGACGTAATCCTGATTATTCTTGGCCGCGTAGAGAGCTGCCTCGTTAACGAGGTTCTCAAGGTCAGCACCGGAAAATCCGGGTGTACCGCGGGCAATAACATCAAGGTCGATCTCGCCTGCAAGAGGAGTCTTACGGGTATGAACCTTAAGAATGCGTGCTCGTCCCTGTACATCGGGAGTAGGCACTACAACCTGACGGTCAAAACGTCCGGGACGCAGCAATGCGGGGTCCAGTACATCAGGTCTGTTGGTTGCGGCGATGAGGATAACACCCTCATTGGACTCAAAACCGTCCATTTCAACCAGCAACTGGTTCAAGGTCTGTTCGCGCTCATCATGCCCACCACCGAGACCTGCTCCGCGCTGGCGGCCAACGGCATCAATTTCATCGATAAAAATAAGGCAGGGTGCGTTCTTTTTACCCTGTGCAAACAGGTCACGCACACGGGAAGCACCGACACCTACAAACATTTCAACAAAGTCGGAACCGGAAATGGAGAAGAAAGGAACCCCAGCTTCACCTGCAACTGCACGGGCCAACAGAGTTTTACCGGTTCCGGGGGGGCCTACAAGGAGAACCCCTTTAGGAATACGCCCGCCGAGACGGGTAAATTTCTTAGGTTCGCTCAGGAACTGGACAACCTCGGCAAGTTCATCTTTAGCTTCATCAACCCCGGCAACGTCTTCAAAGGTCACACGGGCTGTTTCTTCAGTTATCATGCGAGCTTTGGAGCGCCCAAAAGACATGGCCCCGCCACGTCCTCCACCGCCTCCCTGCATCTGGCGCATGAAGAATATCCAGACCCCGACCAGAAGCAGCATGGGGAACCATGATATGAACAAGGTCATATACCACGGGGCATCTTCTTCCGGCTCAGCAACAACTTCAATTTTGTTTTTCAGCAGATTTTGAACAAGGGCTGGATCTTCAGGGTTGTAAGTGACAAAGCGTTTGTCACCGACCATTACCCCACTGATTTTCTGCCCCTGAATCTTAACTTGAAGGACTTCTCCTTCATCGACTCTGCTTAAAAAGTCGGTGTAGGAAAGTTTGAGCTGGGAAGTCTGCGGCTGATTAAACAGATTGAACAGGACAATCATAACCAACATTATGGTTACCCAGACCAAGAGATTCTTGGCAAAACTATTCAAAGTCTATCTCCTTGGATATGCGTTCGGGTTGCCAGAACCTATCAATATGCGGCAAGCACCGAACTGTATTTACATTTTTTCTACAGTATCAATCAGCTATTAATAAGGCTAATTCGGGAAAAGGCAAGTCATAAACAAAAATATTATTAATGCTTGCCCTTTGCTAACAAAATTGTTAGCCATTTTTTCTTTGCAGGGGAAGTGTATCGTAACCGGTGTTGCGCCTGGACTTCAAATCCAGTGGACGGGTTAACCCTCGTCGGTAGGTTCGACTCCTATACACTTCCGCCATTTTTCCAACCTCTTGTCAGCAAGAGGTTTTTATTTTTTTAAAAATGACCGCCTTCAATCAATGGACGATAAAGATTTTCTTGTGATTCCATCCATAAAGAGTAACCGCCATCGGCATCCTCTACTTTATAGAAAACATCATCGAAATTTTTTCCCATGGGAAGATCAAATGAGATTGTACTGGTCATCATTGAGTTTTTCCACTCTTTAGACTCCTCATTGTATTCACGACCCCAATTAATGATATTATTCATAGTAACTTGAGTGGAATCTTTTACTTGTTCGATTTTATTTAATCCCAAGGGTCGATTCCTGTACACGGTTACATATTCTTGACTTTCGATGACCTCGGGTAACATATTTTCAAATATGCAATACAACTCTGAATCTTTACTCATATATTATTCCGTCCCGTAAATGATTTTGGGCAAAGCCATATCTTAATAATCCATCATGGCTTTACCAGCAAGCCCCTCGTCAACAATAAAAAAGCCGGAATCAAACAGCCATGCTATCCGATTCCAGCCTTTTGATCTGCATCAACAACTAAAAACTAGCCTTCAAGCCAACCTTTCAGCTCACTGATTTGTGCTTCAACTGATTCAGGTCCGGTACTGCCGGGAGAAACCCTGCGTTTTACCGCTGCTTCATACGAAAGCACATCAAAAACATCTTTTTCGATTTTATCTGAGAAAGACTTTAGTTCTTCAAGACTCATATCTTCAAGACCTCTGCTTTCAGCTTCGGCCTTGGCAACAGCTGAGCCGGTGATATGATGTGCCTCGCGGAAAGGAATCCCTTTACCTACAAGGTAATCCGCCAGCTCTGTGGCATTGAGGAAACCTTTCTTAAGGGCAGCTTTCATATTCTCGGCATTAAAGCCCATGACCTGCATCATATCAGCCATAATAACGACGGATGCATGCACAGTCTTATCGCAATCAAAAAAAGGCTCTTTGTCTTCCTGCATGTCGCGGTTATAAGCCAACGGGAGTCCCTTGCAGGTGGTTAACAGTGAAATAAGATCACCGAAAACACGCCCGGTCTTACCGCGCATAAGTTCGCAGACATCTGGGTTTTTCTTCTGCGGCATGATGGAGGAACCGGTAGAAAATTCATCAGGAAGCTTGATGAAACCAAAGCAGGGGTTAGCCCAGATGATCAACTCTTCACATATACGGCTCAGGTGGGTCATGATCAGACTGCCGGTAAACATTGCTTCCATGACAAAATCACGATCGGAGACAGCATCAAGGCTGTTACGGAAAGTTTCTTCCATGCCGAGATATTTTGCAGAAGTTGACGGCTTGAGCGGATACGTTGTTCCGGCAAGGGCAGCTGCGCCAAGAGGACAGACATTCGCTCTTTTTATGCAATCCACTACCCGACTGTGGTCGCGCTTGAACATCCATGCGTAAGCAAGCATGTGATGAGCAAGGCTTACAGGCTGTGCCGGCTGCAAATGGGTGTACCCGGGCAGCAGCACTTCCCTGTTTTCATCAGCTTTGGCTGTAAATACCGCAACCAGATTTTCAAGGGCTGTTTTCCATGCCTCCAAGGACCGCAGTACATGCAGACGAAAATCGGTGGCAACCTGATCGTTACGACTGCGGCCTGTGTGCAGTTTTCCACCCACGGGACCGACAATCTCAGTCAACCTGCTTTCGATATTCATATGGAGATCTTCCATCTCCTTTTTCCATTCAAATTTACCGGATTCAATCTCTTCCAGCACCTGATCAAGTCCTTTGACCAGAATTTCGGCTTCTTCGGCAGTAAGTACACCCTGCTCAGAAAGCATCCGGGCATGGGCCTGAGAACCTGAAATATCTTCACGGTAAAGATTCCGGTCGTAACTTACGGATTCAGTATAATCTTCAACAGACTGCGCGGTCCTGGCAGCAAATCTGCCGCCCCATAATTTATTATCAGCCATTTTCTACCTCAGATGCCTCCGGCGGCTGGGGAAGGGGAAACTTTTTAAAAAGTTTCCCCTTCCCCAGACCCCATCCCCTTCAAAACCTTTTGACGGGGCTTCGCCGCTGGAGACTAATTTTATTGCTAATTTTTAAATACCATAGCCCCTTTTCGGGACGACACAGGTCTTAATACCAAAGAAAACGCCTGTCGTCAGCATAGCTGCCGGAAACAGGCGAAAGCATCTGAAAAACCCGGACGAACTTACGCCCGTCCGGGCAATTAAAACATAATTACTCTGCGTCTTCGACGTCGCCTTCCTTAATCCATTCGGAACCGGAAGAAGTTCTACCTTTGAGACGGAGACCAACCAGCTTGATAAAGCCTTCAGCGTCTTTCTGGTTGTAGACTTCATCTTCTTCAAATGTCGCCAGATCTTCACGGTACAGGGAATACGGAGACTTACGGCCTTCAGGAATTACATTACCCTTGTAGAGCTTAAGTCTTACAGTTCCTGTGATGGTCTTCTGTGTTTCGTCGATCATAGCCTGAAGAGCGATACGCTCGGGAGCAAACCAGAATCCATTATAGATCATTTCAGCATATTTGGGGATCAGGCTGTCACGCAGGTGCATGACTTCACGGTCCATGCAAAGGCCTTCAAGGTCGCGATGAGCGATATGCATGATGGTTCCACCGGGTGTTTCATAAACACCACGGGATTTCATACCTACGAAACGGTTCTCAACCATATCAACACGGCCAATACCGTGCTTACCGCCAAGCTCGTTGAGTTTTTCAATGAGAGCTGCCGGGGAATACTTAGTGCCGTTGATAGCAACAGGATTACCTTTTTCGAAATCAATAGTAATGATTTCAGGCTCATCAGGAGCTTTTTCAACAGGGCAGCAGTAACGGTAGGACTCAGGGGAAGGAGCATTCCAGGGGTCTTCCAGCTCAGCACCTTCAAAGCTTACATGCAGCATGTTGGCATCCATTGACCAAGGCTTCTTGCGGGTGTTGGGAATCTCGATATCGTTCTCATCAGCGAATTTCATGAGATCAGTACGGGACTTAAGATCCCATTCGCGCCAGGGAGCAATGTGCTTCAACTTAGGGTTCATACCCATGCCGCCCAGTTCAAAACGCACCTGATCATTACCTTTACCGGTGGCACCGTGAGCGAGAGCCTGTGCGCCTTCCATCTCTGCGATCTCAACCATTCTCTTAGCAATCAGAGGACGGGCGATGGAAGTTCCGAGCAGGTAGCGACCTTCATAGATTGCCCCGGCACGGAAAGCAGGAAAAATAAAATCACGTGCAAATTCTTCACGCAGATCTTCAACGAAAGCCTTGCTTGCACCGGTCTTGAGGGCTTTTTCCTCAATACCGTCCAACTCTTCTCCCTGACCGAGGTCGGCGGTAAGGGTGATTACTTCGCAGTCATATTCTTTCTTGATCCATTTAAGAATGATGGAAGTATCCAGACCGCCGGAATATGCCAATACTACTTTTTCAATCTTAATCATTTTATATTTATCCTTAAAAATAATTTTTTATTTTTATTCAACTGTGTGCATGTGGGGTACAGCCTGAACAGGGCCGAGCAGCTTTTCAACTGCATCATAGTCAACTTCTATGCCGTTGACTGCCCATTCCAGAATAGCTTTCTGCATATGCAGCCTGTTTTCAGCCTGATCAAAAATAATTGATCTGGGACCGTCCAGAACTTCCGCGGTAACTTCTTCTCCACGGTGCGCGGGCAGACAATGCATAACCTTGCAGTCAGGATCAGCGTGCTCAAGCAGTTTATCGTTTACCTGATAAGCGGCAAAAGCCATTTCACGCTTCTTCTGTTCTTCTTCCTGACCCATGGATGCGAAAACATCTGTATTCACGTAGTGCGCGCCTTTAACAGCTTCAACCGGATCATAGCTCAGGTTGATTTTAGCACCCATAGACATCGCCCGGGAGAGGATGTCGTGATCCGGCTCGTATCCTTTGGGAAAAGCCAGAGTCAGGTAAAAGGGAAAATAAATTGCGGCATTGATCCAGGAATGAGCCATATTGTTGCCGTCACCAACCCATGCAACGTGCACATTCGCAAGATCGGGAGTTCTTTCATAGATGGTCAGCATATCACTGAGCACCTGACAGGGATGGTACCTGTCTGTCAGAGCATTGATAACCGGAACAGAACCATGTTCAGCAAGGGTACGCACTTTATCCTGTCCGAAAGTACGGACAACAAGAGCATCCGCATAACGGGAAAGAACCTGAGCCGTGTCTTCCAGCGGTTCACTTCTGCCAAGCTGAGATTCAGCCGGGGTCATAAAAACGGAATGACCACCGAGCTGCTCGATAGCAATATCAAAAGAAACACGGGTACGGGTGGAAGCCTTTTCAAAAATCATAATAACGGTTTTCCCTTTGAGGGCGTCATTCCTGATTTTGTTATCCTTGAGCTCTTTGGCGCGCAGCAGGAGCTGGCCAAGTTCTGAACGGGGAACATCATTAATTTTAAGGAGATGTCTGATCATCGTAAAACTCCAGATATATTTGAGGTGAGCCTTAACTGACAATGAAAAATAGCAATCGCGAAATATTGCCTATAAGACCCGCCATTGTAAACCATAAAAATATCATCATGGTCTAAAAACAGGACCAAAAAACGGGATTTACTCATTCGCAGCATATGGACAGCCCAGAAAAGGACTATGCTGCAAGGAAACGGGTTGGCTCTTGATTATTGCCAACCCAAAATTCGCTGTCGAAAAACAGGGGCTACGGATTCAACAGCGGTATCGGTAAGAGAATACATTTCAGGACCGTGATCAAACCCGGCAAGATGCAGCAGCGCATGCGCAATCAGCCGTACGGTATGCTCTTCCGGCTGCTGGCCGTAGAGTCTGGTTTCACGGGCAAGAGTATCCACTGACAAAACAATCTCTCCTAAAAAACTGTTTGTTTCCAGATCGGGAGTCTCTGAAAAAGGGAAGCTAAGCACATTGGTCGGCCCTACACACCCCAGAAATTCTTCATTAACTTCAGCAATAGCGGCATCATTGACGATTTTAAGGTCAAAGTCAAAACCTTCGACCCCCAGAACCTCAAGCAGCATATCTCCCATACGGAGAAGCTCCCGCTTTGCAAGGGGAAACTCCGCGTTTAGAGTGCACTCTATGCTCAGGTTCATACCCACTATTTACCGCTCCTGCACTCGTAATGATCATATGCTTTGACGATCCGTGCCACCAGCGGATGGCGGATGACATCTCCGTCTTCGAATTTAATGAAACTAATTCCGCGCACATCCTGCAGAATATTAATTGCGTCCACCAGACCGGAAGGAGCACGGTTGGGCAAGTCAATCTGAGTGATATCGCCGGTAACAACAGCTTTGGAACCGAATCCAAGGCGGGTGATGAACATCTTCATCTGCTCCGGAGTAGTGTTCTGGGCTTCATCAAGAATCACAAATGCATTGGAAAGCGTCCGCCCTCGCATGAAAGCCAACGGCGCGATTTCAATAACATTCTCCTCAATCATATCCTGTACTTTACCCATGTCGAGCATATCATAAAGGGCATCATAGAGGGGCCGCATGTAAGGGTTGACCTTGTCGACAAGATCACCGGGCAGAAATCCCAGTTTTTCCCCTGCTTCAACGGCTGGACGGGTCAGGATGATCCGGTTGACCTCTTTACGCTGCAAAGCATAAACAGCCATGGCCACGGCAAGATATGTTTTCCCGGTACCGGCAGGACCTACGGAAAAGACCATATCATTATCGCGGATTGCGGAAAAATAAGCCCTCTGGGTCAAAGTACGGGGAGTGAGGGTCTTTTTAGGCGAAACGGCAAAAAGCTCATCACGGAAAATTTTAATAAGATCGGCACGCGGATCGCGGCAAAGAATACGGTAAGCTGCTTCAACATCCTGCGGAAAAATTTCTTTACCTGATTTCAGCAGTTTGTAGAGCTGGGTAAAAGATTTAGCTACCGGATCGATAAGCTCTTCATTCTCAGCGAGCAGCTGCAGGGAATTGCCCCTGCTTTCTATTCTAACACCGGATTGACGAGAAAGAAGATCAAGGTTTGAATTCTGGGCACCAAACAAAACGCTGGCCAGTCCAACATCATCAAACTCAAGCTTAACCCTAAACTTTTCTTTATCTGCCATTTTATCTGCCATTTATCATTTCCTGTATTTTTTGGAGCATGGATACGGCAGGATTCAAGAATATGCAACTGATAAAGACAGCCAAGTCATAAACCAAGCAGGTCATCCACAGCAGCAAGAATGGCTTTAGCATTAAAGGGTTTGGTGAATGTATACTTCACACCGAACATCTTTATCCAATCAAGTGAATCATAATTTGCGGAAGAACTGCCGCCGGAAACAGCGATAATCTTAACTTCCGGGTTTTCTTTCATCAACTCGCGAACTGTCTGGACACCCTCTTTTTCAGGCATAAAAATATCAGTAATAACCAGATCGATCAGATTTCTATCATATCCCTGAATAGCCTTAACACCGTCTTCGGCTTCAGTTACATGGTGCCCTTCCTTTTCCAGCATGGCTTTCAGTACCTGACGTGATATGGGATCATCATCGACGACGAGAATCCGGGGCATATAAACTCTCCTTAACTTCCCAAAATAATAAATACTGACAATTAAGATTACTATTGGAAAAACAACAATAGTGTCAGTTCAGGAATTAACTTTTAAAAAAAATATTTTCAAGACATTAAAGAAAAAACTTACTACCGCGACTTACGACTGCCTTCAAAAATTTCATATTCTAACAGTCGGCACTCAATTTTAGCGTTATAAAAAATGATCCTTTGCGCAGATTTAAGACCAATAAACTTAGCAAGATCAAGATTACCGGTAAAAACGTAGCCCTTGTATCCCTGACACTTATTTTTTAAAAAATCACCGATAGCAGTATAAATCTTTTCAAGCTTGGTTCTGTTGCCCAACCGCTCCCCATATTCCGGGTTCATCATTACAACACCGCCACCATCAGGAACCTCGGTTTCGCGGAAATCACAGACATCAAACTCGATGTGGTGCTCCACTCCGGCTGCGCGTGCGTTCTTTTTAGCAGCTTCAACCGCTTCCGGATCAAGGTCGGTCGCAATAATGCGCCCTTCGATGGAATCGCGTTCACGGTCCTCAGCATCTATGCAGAGGTTCTCCCAGTATTCAGGATCGTATCCGGGCAGTTTCATGAAGGAAAAATATTCACGCATCAGCCCCGGAGCTCCGTTAAGAGCAACCAATGCCGCCTCAATGGCAAGGGTTCCACTACCGCACATGGGAGATACGAAATGACCTCGGCCATACCATTTTGCAGCACGGATCAAAGTCGCGGCCAGAGTTTCCTGCAATGGGGCTTTAGCAGGGAACTTACGGTACCCGCGACGCGACAAAGGCACGCCGGAAGTATCGAGATAAACAGTACATTCGTCATCTTTCCAATGCAAAAAAACAACAATACCGGACATATCTGGACCGGAAGAAGGTCTTCTGCCGCTCTTCTCGCGAATGCGGTCTACGATCGCATCCTTGACCTTAACATTAGCAAAACGTGAATCATTTACGGTTTCTGTGCGCACAGACGAAGTTACTGTCAGGTAATCATCAGGTCCGAGGATACTTTCCCAAACCATATCCTTAACCTGATTATACATCTGATCCGGGGTATCAGCCTTGAACCGCTTTAACTGATAAAGAACTCGGTGTCCGCATCGAACCCAGAGGTTAAGCCGCATGCAGTCATTGAGCGAAGCTTTGGTCTCTACACCTGCATGAAGTTCAGCACGGATCTTAAATCCCAAGCGGCCCATCTCTTCCGCAAGATAGGGACTGAAATTCTTAGGACAGGTAACAAGCACAATACTTTTACGTTCAAAATCAAGCATTTTAACCTCACCGGACACGCTGTGCCCTCAAAATATTTCATACGGTGATCAACTTATTGATACATACACCGTTTATCATCATAAAAATAGCTCTGCCGCAATGTACGGCAGAGCCTTATATACATAACTATGGTAAACAACAAGCTCTTATTTTTTTAGAGCTGCCTCCATATCATCAAAACCAGACAGAATTTCCTCGTTATTCTGCGGAACAACCATGTTCACAACCAGAATAGTCAGCATATTTGCAGCAAATCCAGGAACGATTTCATACATGGTCGCACCAAGTCCTGAGTCTTTCCAGAAAATCAGAACCAGAGTACCTACAACCATACCTGAAAGTGCGGAAATCCAGGTGGTCTTCCTACTAAACAGGGAGAAAATAACAACCGGGCCAAAAGCAGCACCAAATCCGCCCCAGGCATAAGAAACCAGACCAAGAACAGTGTTCCCGGGTGTCAAAGCCATACTCATGGCTATGATGGAAATGACAAGAACGCAGAGACGTCCGACAAGCATAAGTTCTTTTTCTGAAGCTTCACGGCGCAGGATCTTTTTATAGAAATCCTCTGTCAGCGCGGAAGAGGATACCAGCAACTGCGAATCGATAGTTGACATGATTGCAGAAAGAATGGCCGCAAGCAGCACACCGCCAACCCAGGGGTTAAAGAGCTTGGCGATCATGTAAATAAAGACTTTCTCCTGCTCCCCGCCATGCAGTCCGTCAAACATGGGAATAGCAACCATGCCAACAACAACTGCTCCGGCAAGAGATATCACAACCCAGATCAAAGCTACCGCAGTGGCTTTGGGAAGTTCACTGATGGAACTGATCCCCATGAAACGGGTTAAAATGTGAGGTTGTCCGAAATACCCAAGCCCCCATGCCATGGTTGAGATTACAGCGAGAACAGAGAGCGGTGTCCCAGCTCCGTTATGAAAAAGGCTGATGGAAATATGCCTTGCTACCATCTCTGCTTCAATAGCTGAGATGCCTCCGCTATGGATTGTCCCCAGAACAGGTACAAGGATGATAGCGAAAAACATCAGCCCCCCCTGAAAGAAATCCGTCCAGCAGACAGCCATGAAACCGCCGAGAAAAGTATAGGAAACGATAACTACAGCTCCGGTGATAACAGCAACAGAGTAATCAATATTGAACATTGACTCGAAGAGTTTACCTGCAGCAACCAGACCGGATGAAGAATAGATCGTGAAGAAAATAAGAATGATGACCGCGGAACCGACCCGGAGAAGGCTGGTTGGATCATTGAATCTCTTTTCAAAAAAGGATGATATTGTAAGGGTGTCTGTCATCTGGGTATAAACACGCAGACGCGCAGAAATAAAAATCCAGTTTAAAGCAGTACCGATAAAAAGACCGATTGCGATCCATGCCTCGGTCATACCGCCAAGGTAGACAGCGCCCGGAAGGCCCATGAGCAACCAGCCGGACATATCACTGGCTTGCGCTGAAAGAGCAGTAACCCAACCGCCGAGTCCGCGTCCGCCGAGGATGTAACCTTCAATATTCGAAGTCCGTTTGTAGAAATACCAGCCAACCGCCAGCAGGAAAACCAGATAAACACCAAAAGTTAACAAAGTCTCAATCTGAATCACAATAAATCCTTTTTAAACAAGTAAAGAAAACAAAAACAACCTAATACATAAAAAGGGGCTACTATTTAACCATCATGGCGATTGTGTACAAGATATTTTTTTTTGGCGTTGATTGTACGGCTACTTTCTGATTACGGATTAAATTATTCAGTTTTTTATTCAAAAAGTTCATTATTTTCATTTACAGCAAAATATTAAGAGGGAAAGAAGTTCCAATAAAGTAATTCATATTTTTAAATTACGACTGAATCAGAGTCAGTATTATCTAAAACCCTATCAGAAAGACAGTTTCAACCAAATAATCTTGACAGCCGGGAACAGTTCCAAGAAAATCAACCATCTTAAACCATAAATTAACGAGGTAACTCGTGCTGCCACTCATATTAGCGGGCATTACCCTGCTGTCCATAATCGGAATTTCAATCTATGCAAAAAAGAAAGGCCAAAGCGGATTCGGCGTTTTCTTTCTGCTCTATTCCATCATTTCTATCATTGTTTATGTTGTTACCATTCCTGAAGGTAAGACATTCATGCTGGTTGATATTTTAGGTCAGATCGGAGTTATCTTCACAAGCCTCGGAGTAATTGTCGCCCACGCCAGGAAAGGCAAGAAAATACTCTACGCCCTTCCCGGCCTGATCATCCTCGGCATATCGCTCTCCCTGCATATCGGTAAAATACAACCCCCCTCCCAGAACGGGACCGCAACCAACTCAACAATCATAATGCAGTCCAACCAAACCAAAGAATAAAAGAATCCCCTGTATTGAAATTCAAGACAGGGGATTCTTTTTGAAAATATAACAAGCAGCCTAACAACATATACTGGATAAAGGCTTATATGATTTATTCATGCCTACTCCATTTAATGCATGACCGTCCGTTCCGGAATCATCTTCTCAATAACTCTATAAAGCCTGTCTGCAAACAATATCAGCCGAGCCTTATACTCTTCATGATCGGTGTGCTCAGCATCCTGCTCAGCCAGAGTCGCCACAATCTGCAGCTGAACAGCTCCCTGAGCCATACTCATCCGGCCAGACTTCAATTCATCTAAGATAACCTTAACCCTGTCGCCATATTTTGGAAGTTGATTCATGCGAATCATGGATACATGAGTGTGGATAAAATTCAAGCCCGCAAGCACCAGATCAAAGCGAACCTCCATACTGAATACGCAGGGACGCGCCTTCCGGCAGTTTATTAGTAAGAGCCTCCATCAATTCACTTACTGTCAGTTCTCGCTGCTGCTCACGCGTTATCCGCTTTTCTATTTCAGCATAAGTCAAAGCACCGGATGGTTCATCAGACAAGACCCGATACTTGGGCCCTGTACCCGTCCTGACCCAATTAGGATCTACTCCGGACACATCTAGAGCTTTCAACAGCCAATCCGAAGGGATAGAATTCCTTCGTTTGGCATCTGAGATAGAAGACTGACGAATACCCAGAACTTCAGCCAGCCGAACCTGAGTAATCTTACCATCATTGATAAAGGCCTCTCCCAACCGCGACAACACACCAGCAAAATCAAGTTTATCTGTCATACAACTCTCTCATACAGACATTTTTCATAAAGACCGACGAGCCACTTGTGCTTATCTCTTTTTTTAAATAAACTTTTACCCACTTTAACTACAAAAAAACCACATACAGGTAAAAAGTTTCATATACCACCCTTTCTTGTTGTATAAGCAAACTTTTTACCTACTTCAAGAACTATTTTATACAAAAAGTGATACACACCCTATGTCCGATATTGTTGAAAGATTCCTGAGTGTCAAAAACCTTGTAGGCATCAAACGTAACGAATTTTGCAAAAGAGTAGGCGTTTCGAGCACAACCCACGACAACTATAAAAAAGGCAAGGGTACCCCAAAGGCTCCGTTCTTGAGTAAAGTATGTGAAGAATTCTGTATTAACGGTCATTGGCTGCTTACTGGAGAGGGGGAAATCTTCATGGATGAACCACCGACTCCGCCGCGTTCAGCAGACCCGAATATCTTGAGTTCCGGTCAAAATATCAACCTGATAGGTCTTGCTCAATGCGGCATAGACGGCTGGTCCCAGACTATGCCCATTGCCATCAACAGCTCTGTCCCTGAATTCCATAATGATTATATTGCAGCACTCACAATTGGTGATTCCATGGTCCCCGCCGGCATTCTTCCCGGCAACATAGTTTATTGCGACCCACGCTTACAGCCCTCCAAGGGTGAACCTGTCTTCGTGATGCGTCGAGACGCGCACAAAGAGGAATCCGCCGGAGTTAAAATTTACAATGGGCATGATGAAAAATGGATATATCTACAAGGCTGGCTCAATAAACAAGGCAATAAACCGCAAAAGGAATTTAATATTCAGCAACTGGTCAACGAAATCTGCATGATCGCGCCTGTAGTTATGATTCGCAGGAGGATTTAACCCCCGCTATCGCGTGGGCGCGATTATCTGGGATACTGGCGAAAAAGGAAAAGACAAAAAATCAACCTCAGAAGGCGGAAAAACCAAAAAAACACCCCCTTAGAACAGCTATGCGGATGCTGTTGTAAGGGGGTGTTTATATTACGGTTGGTGCGAAAGGAGAGACTCGAACTCTCACGGATTAACCGCTGGATCCTAAATCCTGAAACAGAGAAAGAGAGCAATGTACCCATAGAGACTTGACCGCAATTAATCCAATATTTATAAAGAATAATATAAAACTGCACGAACTCCAGTGCAACTCTTACAGAGGCAAATAGGGGACAAAATACGCCGCGAGGGGCAAATAGGGGACAAAAAAAATGGCCGATTTTGTGAAGGTAAAAAACATGACCGGAGTGTTCTATTACGAGCATGCCAACAAACGATACCGGGGCAAACCGGACCGTACTTTCTACATTTCTTATAAGATAAGCGGCAAACGAAAAAAAGAAAAGGTCGGCTTGCTCTCTGAAGGATTCACTGCCGCATTTGCATCTCAGGTCCGCGCGGAACGTTTGCGCCAGCTCCGTAACCAGACTCTGCCTACCGCCCTGCAAGGGAAAGATATCACTCTTGATGAAGCCTGGGATAGATTCCGAGACACTCACCTCATACTCAGCAAAAATACGGAGACCGTATCGATTGAGGATCAACGCTACCGTAAGCATATCCAGCCCAGATTCGGACACATGCCACTGTCCAGGATAACCCCATTTGACTTGGAGGAATTCAAATCCGAGCTTCTGCAACAGTATGCCCCTCAATCTACCAGTCATATTATCGGACTGATCCGCCGGACATATGTAAAACACATAGAATGGAAACTCTGGACCGGCACACCGCCCACCGCAGAAATCAAGATTCCCAAATCCGACAACGGTCGCTACCGCTACCTGACTGTAGAGGAAGCCAAGGATCTGCTGGAAGAATTGAGCCCGACTAAAACCCAGTACGGTCATAAAGGAAGCTCCACTACATATAATATGACCCTTCTGGCCCTTCACACAGGTATGCGCTTCAAAGAGATCGCCAACCTCAGGGGTGAGCATATCAACCTTAAAGATAAAACCCTGCGCATAGTTGAAAGCAAGAATTACAAGGGCCGGACCCTGTATCTTACCAATCAGGCCTTTGAAATGCTTTCCACTCTGCCTCTTAAAGCCGGCGAACTTGTTTTCCCTGGACAAACAGGGAAAGTCATGACGCGCATCAGCAATGGTTTCAAAAGTGCAGTAAACAGGCTTGAACTCAACAAAGGAATCACCGACGATCGGGACAAAATTGTTTTCCACTCCCTGCGGCACACCTTCGCCAGCTGGATGGCCATAGAAGGTGTCTCGCTCTACGGCATAGCCGATATGCTCGGCCATTCCAGCCTTGAAATGGTCAAGAGGTATGCCCATCTTTGTCCCGATGTTTACCGACAGGCCACGGAGACCTTTGAAAAGTACTTTAACAAGAAATAGTTTTTCTGCCATTTGCTTCCAACCATTTGCGAAGTTTTGGCACTTCATAAACAACCTTGGTTCCTATCTTAGAATACTCCGGCCCCCGCTTCTGAACTCTCCAGTTCCGTAGAGTATCAGGAGAAACACCTATTAACTGAGCAGCCTCAGCTGGCGTTACAGACAAACGATTTTGCAGCTTTGCCAACTCCGCAGCTGGTGCGAAAGCTTCACGCGCTGCCTCACGTAATTCCTTGCGAACTTCTTCAAGTGAAAGAGACTCTAAATTCATCACTCACTCCAGATAATATCGGTTAAAACTTCTCCCACCGCCGTTCCCAGCAGCGGCTCCGTATCCTCTATACTTCCAACCTCATATAGTTCTTGCTCCATGGGGCCGGCCAATGCCCTGATCAACTTTAACGAAGACTGATCCATATATCGCCATGGAGCCCTGCTTCCAGTAGGAACCTTCTGCAAATTGAGTGCACTATTCAGCTGCATATTCACCGCCAGCCAGAAATGCATCCACTCCTCTGTACCGAACTCATGGTCGGGAATCATTTCTTCGATCGTATCCTTAATTCTCGTGAAGCACTGGTTCTTAGATCTAATAGCCCGGCTACTATTCAAAGGTTCCAGATTAGCGAATGCTTTCTCGCGCCAACGTCTTATGGTTTCCAAAGCAGAATCAACCCGCTGTTCACTACACACCGGATTATTGCCCAACAAATCTAATCCGGAATCAACCATCGAAAGCACTACATGCAATTGACGATTTGCAACGGCCTTCTCTCTCCTGCGAAAATTCATGAATTTAGTCATTTTCTATTCCGCTCCCTTAAAGCTTGTTCCAACCCACTCCCCACAGGGTCAGCAAGGCAGATTCGCAAGGCCTCTTCCACCAGCATGGATTTAGTCAGCTTTCCGACCTTCTTTTTCAGCCTGACAACAGCCATGTCTGCCTCATCATTCAAATCTGACTGTATATATGATGTAAGCTTAAACGGCTTCTCGTTTATTCCTGACGGCATGACATCATGACGCTTTGCCGCTTCATCATCAGGCGTGCGTCCGGAAAGGCCTGTCCTGATCAGAACATCACCAAGAACATCCGGGGTTGGTTTTCTACCGGACATAGCTCTGCACCAAATCTGTCAATTCATTGTAGGTATGCGCACCGGGACAATCAGGAGCATATTCATAAATAGTCTGGCCCTGCCCAAAGGATTCGGACAGTCTGACATTCTTCGGGATAGGCATGGTCACAGCACCCTTGAAATGATTCTGCAACATTGCATGCACCTCTTCGCACTGCTTTTCCCTGCGATCCAGAAAGGTAGGCACAACATAATCCATCTTCAGATCATCGCGATAACGCTGCACCTCACCCAAATTGCCGATAAACTCTTTAAGCCCATCCATAGACATAGCTTCCAGCCTTACCGGGCAAAGCAGCTCGTCCACATAAAAGAACACATTCACATTTAAAGCACCCCAGCCCGGAGAGGTATCGATGATCACAAAATCAAAGCCCATATTCTCCAGCGGCTTCAGCAGCTCTGAGACAACCATCTCCCGTTTCATGGTCCGGGTAGATATCCATTCCTTCAGCCCGGCCAGCGCAGCCCCTCCAGCAATAAGTTGAAGATTATCCCGCACCTCAACCAGACAATCCTTAAGCGGAACTCCCCGGATAAGGTCCGTCAGCGTACTTTTCTGATCCACTCCAAAGAACCGCTGCACCTGCCCCTGAGTATCCAGATCTATCAAGGCAACCTTATGGCCACGCATAGCCAGCCCGTGCGACACATTTGCAGCAGTTGTGGTCTTACCCACCCCGCCCTTGGAAATGCAGACAGCTATTTTACGCATTGCAGCTCTCCTGCTGTCCTGTACCGACTTGCGATAAGCTTCCTTCAAACATAGTACGACCAGCCATCAACATGGAAACCTCCTTATAATATTCTGCTTTATTCCTCGCCTGAAGACAGGAGCATTCCCGCATTCAAGCCAGAAACAAAACTCAACAAACTGCGCAGCACAACTATCTGTAATAATGAATATATCCCTACAAAACTAAGCATTGCGTTTATTCCTCATCCAAAATATCTACTAAGATAGGGCGAGATTTAAGCGTTGGCAGGGCAAGGCGCAGCGAAGCACGGACGTACTTCGACTGTTCGTTCCCAGAGACGCGCACCAGCTCCTCTTTCAGCTCTGAGGACATGGCCACGGATATGCTTTCATCTAATGGAGCGCGTTTCCTGCGCCTACGGGAAAAGGAAGGAGAATCATTCAAGGGAACAGCATGTGCTCTATTCCGGCGGGACCAGAAACAAACCACAGCTCCGGTAATAATGGCAGCACATATGGAAATGTAGAGGAGATCCTGCATTTAGGCCTCCTTGGCTTTTGGGCCGGGCTTTTTAGGGCTGGAGGGAACAGGGATCAATTCACTTGGAATTTTCAAACCTTCTATTTCAAGCTCTTTAAGCTCGTCATAGACCGCGCTGCTGACATATTCCCCGTTAAGGATCTGAGAGAACCTTTGTGGAGAAACATCCATCAGCTCCGCCAAGTCTTTTTTCTTGACCCCATTCTCACGACACCACAAATCAAAGGCGAGCCGTTTACTTTGATCCGAATCAATAGTAAATGTTATTGGCAACTTAGACCTCCTTTTTCACATCAGGTTTAAGTCAAATTAAGTACCATTTCGTTTAACCATTAAGTTTGTTTTAATCTAACTTAATACTAAAAACAAGAAGAAAACTAGATTAATGGACAACTTTATTGGAGATGGCTTTCCGGAACGCCTTCAGGAAATCATAAATACAGGCAGATGGAATAAGTCAGAATTTGCAAAAGTAGGTGAAGTTACAGGGAAAAGTATGTCTACATACTTTGCCGGGACAGCTTTGCCCAAAGCCAAGACGCTGGCCAACTGGGGAGCATTTGCCGACATAAGCCTGGACTGGCTTCTGCTTGGGCGCGGGGAAATGTTTTATTCCCAGATCAGGACACAGGAAGAAGACCCGATTATCCGTCGGGTACATGAGATAAGAAAAGTTCTTGAAGAGCTAGGAGCATCATCGGAGACTATCCAGCAGGCCATACTGAATATTACTGCCGGGTCTAGTGATGATGCTGAAGAAAAGATGACAGGTTAAGAAGAAAGAAATTTCCCGTTTGGTTCCGTGGGTTTTACGGGCCGGGCGGGAAAATTTTTTGATTATATATTATCGATAGGTGGATTGTAATATGCAGAATGGAACAACCATAAATTCAGCGAAGCTAATTATAGTATCTGCCGTCTATATTATATGTTTTTCATTCACTCTTCCGGGCTGCACCCAATACTATTTCAACCCAGCTTTTCCAGAAAATCTGCAGCAACAAATGCTAAATAGGGACATGGCCTATTGCAACGCACTAGCTTCCGGCGCGATCCCGCAGCAGCAGCTTGTGGTCAACTCAGTGCCAAGCTCTACGACTTATGGGAATTTCAACGCTTACGATGCTAACAATCACTATTCAGGTACATACAGCTCATACACGACTTACGACAACTCAGCAGCGCAGATGGCAGATACTGCTAATTCCATGACAGTTTTAGCCGACAACCTGCGCAGGGACAATATTTACAATCAATGCTTGGCCGGAAAGGGGTGGATTAAAACCAAGGGGAAAAAACTAACTTTTGAGGAACGGAAAAAATTTGATCTACCTCCTGAAGGACAAATTCAATATTATTACAATGTTCAGTACCCGGAAGATCAGCAACAGATAAATTTTGACCGAGATTCAAGTCAGTGTTGTATACCGCAACCGGACCAGACCTATCAGCAATGTTTGAGTAATAAGGGGTGGCATAAGATTAAAGGACAGCATCTTAATTCAGAAGAACGAACATTTTTTGGCTTACAAACAATCAATCTTAATAAATAGTAAAACCATTTATAGAGAAAGAAAGGAGCAACAGATGGATTTCACCAAAGCAATTAACATGGCACTGGACAACAAATCTCTATTGTTCTTAGGCGCGGGATACAGCCTCGGTGCTACGGCTATAAATGGCAAAAATTTACTAACAGCACCACAACTTGCAGAAAAACTTTGTGAATTAGCTCACATCACCAAAACAACTAATCTAATGGATGCGGCTGATGACTATATCGACGAAGTCGCAGATATAGATCAAGTCATAGAAACTCTTTCAAAATATTTAAAAGCTAAGAAAGTTGAACCATACCACCAAAAAATTGCACAAATTCCTTGGCGTTGTGTTTTTACTACAAATTATGACAATGTTTATGAATTAGCCTGCTTAAATGAAAGTAAAAACTATAAAATAGCGACAATGTCAGACAGTATTCAAGCAATTGGTGCTAAAGAAAATTTAGTAGTCCACTTAAACGGAATGATAGAAAGACTAGACAGAAACACAATTCAAACTGAGTTTAAGCTTTCTAATTCTAGCTACCTAACTAGTGAATTCATAAATTCTTTGTGGTATGAAAAATTCATTCGGGAAGCTGAAATTTCAAAATCTATATTTTTCATTGGATATTCACTATACGATATAGACATCAAACGAATTCTCAATGCTCACCCTACATTAAAGGAAAAGACCTTTTTCATTCTCCCAAACTTTGCGACCGAAAGAGAAAAAAAAATTGCATGTAAATTTGGAACATTAATCGAAAAGACGACAGAAGAATTTTCCCAAACATTAACTAAATCACAAGAAAGATTTATACCCACAACAAAAGAACCACTACTAACATCATTCGAATTAACTAATGATCGTACATACTCTACAACTCCTATTCGTATTCACTACGATGATGTATTTGAGTTATTTTTTCTTGGCAACTATGACAAAAATAAAATCTACCAAAGCCTTCTCTCAGAAAGTAAAGATAGATATTACATAAAAAGAAAAGAACTATTAGATATTTTCTCAATAATTAAAGACGGAAGTTGTAAAAATATTTTAATCCAATCTGACTTTGGTAATGGTAAAACACTACTAATAGAAGGGTTAAAAGCTCTTTGCGCAAAAAATGGATTACCATGCTATCAACTTATTGAACATAGTAATTCTTCTGTGGCTGAACTTGACTATATCTTAAAAAAAACAAATAAACAAATACTTATCATTGAAGACTACAATAGATATACCCACCTACTTAAACAAATTTCAATATCACGGCCGGACAATTTAATTTTAATACTTTCAGAGAGGACAGCCATTAATGATATTTTTATTGATAGGCTATCAAAAAATCTTTCTATCACTGAACAACAAGAAGACCTACGTATTTTTAATATTAACATCCTAGATGATGAATCAATTACAGAACTAGTTGAAACTTTTAATGACTACGGTCTTTGGCAAGACTTTTCCAATGAAAATTTTTACACAAAAATTAAAACGATCTCTATAAACTGCAAAGGTGCATTTGCACACACCCTTTTAAAAGCGATTAAATCTAGCGACATAGAAAAAAGACTCCGTAATATTTATGATGAATTAAAAGACAATTCAGCATATAGAGATATAGTAACCACAATTTGTATTTTTTCTTCAATCAGCTACAATATTGATGTTCAAACTGTTTTAAACATTCTAGACAATCCAATAAGAAACTCTGTTACTTTTGAGACAAATCCAGCGGTAAGAGAGATATTTAATACTAATACATATCAAATATCATTAAAATCTTCAATTCTAGCAAAACATATAATTTCAACATTCTTAAACGCTAACCATGTTGTTTCTATACTCATAAAAACATATGAATACTGCAACAAAAGAAATCAGGGCCATAATAACAAATATTTTTTAGTAATGAGGGAGTTGGATAAGTTTTCAAATATTCAAGATTTATTGCCCAGAGAACAACGCCTTCAATCTTCAGCGGATTACTTTGACGGCATAGGAGCACTCAACAACAACAGTTCAAATTACCATTACTGGTTACAGTATGCTATTTCAAAAACTGTTTATGAGGATTTTCCACAAGCAAAAACTATGTTTAACTCAGCATATTCTCTATATAGGAAGAAAAACACTAAAACAAGAAACAATATGCTGGACAACCATTACGCTCGTTTTTTATTACTTCGTGCAATAAAAACTGATAACCACTCTAGTTATACAATATTTAAAAAAGCCAACACAATTGTGCAAAGACAAATACATTTAGTTAAAGAGACAGAACACTTCCCTTATAGGTGTACAATTTTATATCCTGATTATTTTCGCAAAGAGATTTCAAACCTTACTGAAGACAACATCCTTCATTTCATGGTCCAACTCAGACAAATATTAAAACAAATAAAAAAAATACCATCACCTCTTCAATACAATCGCAATGTCTCTATTTCCAGAACCAATCTTACCAAACTATTACATACAATTGAATCATCCCTAGAACAAATTTAACCAAAGCTAGAAAACAAAAGCCGGAACCGCCCCAAGCAGTTCCGGCTTTTAAATTACTCCCTTGACAAACCCCAAACTTTCAGGCTCAATTCATTCAGGTGCTTCATCACACCTTTATTCACTAGCGGTTTCCGCTCCCGATAGTTGGCGGCTTTTTTGTGTCCTTTGTACAGATATTTTCTGCACTTGTAGGCACTGCTTTATTCCTTTCCAATTTCGCCAAGATATTTGCCGGGAGTGCGGAGGCTATACAATACCCTTACGGGGAAATCCTCCCGCCGTTCTAGTGACGGTGATGAAGCTCCCGGCTTTTTTATTCAAAAAAGCCAATCATCATCAAATCACTAGGAGGCATCATGCCGAACACAATCACCCTTCCCAAAGCTGTCATTACTGACGCTTACGATCTCACGATCGAGATCCAAGAACTGGCGAAATCCCTTAAGCACCACACTTTCCTTGAAACTCATCAAGGCGAAGGTAAAGTCCTACCCGGACAGCTCACCCAAATGGAAATCATGCTTCACCTGATTGATGACCTGCTGGAAGGACTCGACCGCAAGGTGGTGTGAATATGGCTGATATAACACCAATCCTATCCATCGAAAAGGGCCGTCCCATAGTCTCATCATTGAGCATTGCCGAGCACTTCGGCAAGCGACATGACAACATAATTCGCGACATAGCCAAACTTGAAATTCCAGATAATTTTAGGCTCCTCAATTTTGAGGAGTCCTCTTACATCAACGGACAGAACAAACACCAACCCGCCTACAACCTAACCCGTGACGGCTTCACGATCCTAGTCATGGGCTTCACTGGCAAGGCAGCCATGAAGTGGAAAATCCGCTACATAGAAGCTTTCAACGCCATGGAAAAGCAACTGCTGGAACCACAGCAGCTCTCCCCAACCACCCCGGCCAGCTTCGAGCAGCATAAAGAGCTATTCCCGCTCATCACAGAATGGTGCATCCTGCTCAAGGATAAAGACATCTGGCAACCGCAGGAAGTATTCCATCAGGCAGTAGCAGCCATGCAGGTTGCTATAGGAAAACCTAAAGCCACTCCGATAAATACCCTGACTGCCATTGAAATAGAATACGCACGGGAATACCTGAACGCCCAGATCGCCATCCTAAAAGATACCACCCCGGTTCTTTCACTGGAAGATCAAGAAGCAGCGCGATTACGCTCTGAACGAGCGCGGAAGGCTGCGCGGGCTCGGTGGGATAGGAGCAAAAGATAACAAACTCCACTTGTAGACATAATGGACAACAAGATATATCCTACATTTGAGGAGATAAAAAATGGTTCTACTTTTTGATGACGCAAAAAAACTGGAAAAAGCCGTTGGCGAAGAAGCAGCAGAAGTAATAGTCCACATTCTTGAAAAACAAGATGAAAAATATAAACAAGAACTTTCAACTAAATACGATATATATATTATTCGAAAAGACATTGCCGAAAGCGAAGCAAAAATTAAAGCAAAAATAAATGATGTGAAAGCTGAAATAAACGCAGGTAAGGCAGAAACCATCAAATGGGTAGCCGGACTGCTAGTTGTTCAGGCCGCTTCCATTGCCGCCCTAGTAAAACTCCTCTAATCTATCTTACAGAAAAAGTTAAAAGCCGGAACCGCCCCAAGCAGTTCCGGCTTTCTCATTTCATTAATCCCCCATCACCTTCCGCACAACCCCATTCCGCTGCTCCAGCAACCCATCAATCCGCTCCCGCTTCTGATCCGGGGTAAGGGTCCTGTAAATGAGCTTTAAATTTGACAACGCCTTAGAAATATATAAAAGCCATTTTTTTATAACAACATCAACCGCAGACCAACACATGATTCAAAACGCAATACAAATATATAATGAGCATTCATTATTTATGCTAATTGGAGCCATGGCTTTAGTTATAGCCTATAGCCTTATAAGAATCATTTTAGCACACAAACCAATTCCAACAATTAATGAACTAAAGAGCAATCCAGACAACCTTGACCCAGAAGGATTTTTACTTTGCCCACACTGTAAGCACAAAGTAACTTTCAATGCTTCGGGACATCATATTGTTGTTTGCCGCAAATGTGGTGAAACAATAGCCAAACGACATTAATACTTATCAAAATTAAAACATAAAAGGTTTCCCGTGTTTGAAGACATTATACACTTTTTTTCATCTGATTTTAGCCGCATAGCACTAATAGCAGTACTCATAGGAATCCTATCTTGGCTAAAAGAAGCTAGAATACCCACTGTCACAAAACTTAGAAAAAACCCAGCAAACTTAGATTCAGAGGGCTTTTTACTCTGTCCCGAATGTAAATTTAAAGTAACCTTCAATGCTGGTGGACATAAATATGTCGTTTGTCGGAAATGTGGAAAAACCATTGCGAGACGCGAAGGTTAACTAATCCCCCATCACCCGCCGCACAACCCCATTCCGTTTCTCCAACAACCTATCAATCCGCTCCCGCTTCTGATCCGGGGTAAGAGTTCTGGACAAATGGACCTGCCGTATGCCCTTTTCAAATTCCCCGATCGCTCTGCGCAGCTGGTTGAGGGCTGGACGCTTGGCAAGCAGCTTGCGATTATCCTTATCCTGTAGGAGCTGCTTGGCCTTCTCCGGGCTTCCGGACTTGGAGTAGGCCATCACCGTCAGGTAGAGCTCATCCGCTTCATGAACCATATCATATAGCTCAGTGAGGTAGCGGCTATGCCGTGCCGGCTTATCGCGATAGAAACTTTTGATTAGCGGCATGTCGTCAAGACGTCTTGACGGCATTTCAGGTGCATCCACCATTCTACGGGTAATGACGTCAGACATGGAAAGCACATAAACGCCCAGTGTACCAAAATAGCCGTTCACCAAATGCTCGATGCGCTTGGGGCTGGTCCCTGTCTTCTCGCCCAGTAGCGCGGCAGTTTCACTGGTGCGGTGGTCGCGCTGTGCCTCCGGCCGGAGCCTCTGGAGTCTCATGGGTACGATGGAGCGACCTGTAAAAAAGGACTTGTCCGCCCACTGTTCGATCACCGGGGTTATAATCTGCGGAGTGCCTACATTAAAGGTCTGAGTCAGCATGAACTGCAAACGGTCGGCAAGCAGATCCCCGTCCTGGCCATCCACTGCGAACTCGGTCAGACGTTCCGGCAGAGTCCCGAATATTGCCCCGATTTCAAAGGGCTTGGGCATACGGAAATGCTTATCACTAATAAAAAAATGGTAATAGTTATCCCGGTCCCAGTGTTCGAGCTCCTTGAACTCATCCCGATCCCGGTTATTCAGGTAGAGCAACACTGAAGCCAGCGCGACCATGGCCCCTTTAGTAAGGAAAGCTTGCGGATTCTCATATGCTCCCCGGCCAAGACGATGCAGCCCAACCATACGCGCACCGAAGAACGGCACAGTCTCGCACAGAAAACGAATTGCCGGCCAATCACCGCCCATGGAATAATCCATGATATCCTTGGCTTCGTATGCAGCCTCAAGATGAGTACCGCCTTTCTCTTTTACTCCCTCATATAGCCGCGCACGGGTAGCGTTCTCAAACGCGCTTCCAAATTCCTGCCAGCGGTCCCAACCATACTTCATAAACTTGCCCAGTTTCTCGGGAGTATCGAGGATTGTGCTCTCATCGATGTCGTGCTTCTTAACCAGCTTCTCCACCACCAGCTTACCAGCTCCCGGATCATGGCCATAAGAATAACCACCATGAAAAGCAGCTCCTGCTGCCATCATTTTAACGGTATCCTCATCCTTACGCATGGTCTTGATTGTGCCCTTGAAAGAGCCTACCAGCGGCTTGAATGTCCCGGTCCGGTCCACACCCCATGCATGCACGGTATCGCGCACGATATTCCGGAGCATGAAATCAGGGGTAGAAGTGACGCCTGTGGTCAGCAACCTCTTGAAGAACCGCGCCGCTTTCATGCCCATGTTGTTCCAGCTCTGCGCATTCACCGCGGTCAGCGATCGCAGAAGTAACGGATCACCCACATGGTAATAAACGGGCTTGCCGTCCCGCAGAACATGAACAACGTCCTTGGCGTCCGGAGCAACCATCCTGAAGACAGTTTGCAGGGAATCACGCTGCGCTGCCGTGAGCTGCCCAACGGCCTTGTCATCACCAAGAGTTTTGACCAACGCGCTGCGCAGGGCCCCGCCCTTCAACTTCAATGCCTGCCATTTGAAATCCGCCGGAACAGCCTCACCGATCTTCTCGGCATTGGTCATGGCCTGTTCCATGGCATTGTTCTTTACGCTGGCATCGATGAGGTGCGAGAAGTTGCGAATGATGTTTTCGAAAGGATCTCCAAGGTTGGCAGTACCGCCCTGCAAGCGGCGAATCCCAGAATACTGGCTGGCGATACCCTTCTTGCCCTTGGGTGCTTTCACATCCGCAGTTTCATCATTGATACGGTAGAAAGGAATATATTCATCATGCTCCCAGACCAGCCGACCGGAACCGGACACAATTCCGGCAGCTTCGGCAAAGTCGAGCACCTTTGTCTTGAACTGGATGTAATTCTGGCGCACGTCCTCATATTTGGTTGCGCGTCCCTCATTCAGCTTGCAAAGTTCGTCAATCTCATCTTTGCTGAAAAGATTCTCGCGCCCTTCGTCCATGAGCTTTCGCGCACGCAAACCGACCATCCATGAAGTAAACCTGTCCAGCTCGGCAGCGACCGGCTCAAAGATCCTGGCAAGGCCTTCACCTTCCACATCCATAGCCCCCTCGCGCCAAATGGGATGGCCATGCTCGATGACCGCCGCAATCTGATCCGCATGAGAGGTGGACATTCTGGCGGCCACGTAAGCTGATTCCTGAACTCCCTCGATGCCGGCAGCCTGATCCAGATCCTTCAGCGAAGCAAAGCGGTCGAACATACCCTGATTTAATTCAGTACGCATGAACTCCCGTATCCTGCTGATCCGTTCAGCTATCGGACTCTTGCTTTCACCCTTGGGACCGATCTTGGATTTAGCGGACTTAAGCACCGGATTGGATCTGGAATAGGAAGGGGCTGCTTCGCCGGATTTGATATCCGCTACGCTCTCGCCCTGCACAGTCCAGAACACAGCATCGGCAACAAGCCGGTTAATTTCCGGACGGGTCAGTGAGCCGGGCAGCTTCACGCGGATCCGTGTCAGCCAATTCAGCACAGCATCAACAACCTTACGCCAGATTGATTTTTCCCTCGAATTCAAAACCTCATCAAGCCGCACCTTCTCGGCAAGCTTGGCAAGATATTCGTGGGCAGCAACATCCCGGTCGGCCTGAACAGAAATATCCAGCCCGTAATCCTCTACTACTTCATTGTAGGCGGCTTCGCGTTTAGCAGCACGATGAACCTTACCCAGCAGGGACAGATAATCTTTGTCTCCCATCAAACCGCGTAAGCCGTGGTGCGCTCCCTGTTCATGCAACCAGAGCTCGACTGCCCGCTTACGGGAGGCAATATTCTCGGCAACCATCCAAACCTTCCCGGTCTTAGGATCGTTACAGGCTTCGCAATAGCCACCGCCCTGCGCCTTGAAGGCCTTGCGGATATGTTCCGGAAGATCTTCGAACACGGAAACCACTTCCAGCGGCAGCGCGTTCTCCGCACGGGCTTGCAAGCCCTGCACAGCTCCACGCACGTTCCGTGTTGATGTATGGTTACGAGGATTGGATGTTTTGGAAAAATGAATACCGTCATTACGCTTTGACGCTTTGACGTCATGACGGCTTGACGGTTTAGCGTCTTGCTGTCTGGAATATTCAGCGAGAACGGAAACAAGTCCTTTGCGGACCAGTTCAATGTCGTGGAAGTAACGGGTATCCCTAGTGCTTCTGGTGAATACAGAAAGAATCCGGTCAATAAGCTTCTTAATCTTTTTCGCCACCTGACGAAATTGATTTGGTTCTTCAGCTGCAAGCTCTTCCCAGAAATCGGGATCCATGAACTGCTCACCTGAAAAATCGGCTATCAGTTCTTCATCAGCTTGAGCGCGAGTAAGCCCAGCTTCTCTGCCTGCCATGCGCTCTAATCGATCTCTGCGCCTATAATGATCGTCCCAACGCTCCTCCACACTTTGAATCTGAACCAGATCGTACAGCTTGTCATAAAGCGCAGGAGATTCTTTTTTCATCAAATGGATTACTTCATGCCCAAGCAAAAACAGATGCGGAGCATTCGCATCAGGACGCATGAAAATAATTTTCTGATTTAAATCAGCATGAGCTTCAGCTGGAAGAATAGGTAGGTCGGAGGCAACATAAACAATCTTTTTACCGAACAGACCTGCAATGCTGTCCAGCATATGACTCTCATTCAGCTCTTGTTTTTTTGAGCCTCTTCCATTGCGAGCTGTTTTTTGAACTCTTCGATCTCCGACTTCCGAATGAATGGGGGACAGCTCAGAAATATTTCCCACTCCTCGTCTGTCGCGTCCGGTCCCGGATATACCATCGGTTCCAGCCACTCCTTCCTCAACGGCCCTGTCCTTCGAGGATAACTGTGCAGAAACCCTTCTGACTGCGAAGACTGATCCGTCCGGGAAGTCGAGTCCATACTCTTTTCTGAGTTGCTCTTCGTAGAGCCGGGTTTCTTTTGTTGTTCGCTTTGAATTTTCGTCATAAGTGCTCCTGTCAACTGGTTCGATATTTGTACCACCGAGTGAAGCCGGAAGTCTATCCAGTTGTTCGGCAATCTCCTGCAACGGACTTTCTTCCTGATAGAAAGCCCAGCCCTTCTCCGCGCGGTTCCATTTCGCCCCGGCTTCCTTCAGGGCCTGCTTGTTGTTGTAAGTTTCCCCTGTGACGACCCAGAAGTCGCCCTTGGAATTGGAGGCTTGTTTGAGTTCAAGGCCGGATTTTTTAAAAACATTCTCATGATTGATTGGCTTCTCTGGATCAGGCACGCCAGCAGCTTCAGTTTTCTGCTCAGGTAGCACCTGTTGTTGCGGTATCTGAAGAGCAATTTCAGCACCGCTATGTTCCGGCACATTCTGAATATTTGACGGCATAGCGTCTTGACGTTCTAACGCTTGGACGCCAGCAGGGGCAGGCAATGATTCAGGGACATTAATCTCTGAACCTCCCGGGTTCTCGGGAGGAATGACTATTTCAGCTTGAGGGTTTACAGCTTGAACAGGCTGCACCGATTCTCGGGGATAAGTTTCAACTACATCATTTGGTAATTGAACAGGACTCTGTTCTGTTGACTGTTGCCGAACCACTCCAAAAGTCGAATCAACTTCCCTTTGCTGAGGAAGGGTCTGTTCTATGTTTAAAAGCTCACTTCCCGCAAAAGGAACTTGATTAGTTCCTAGCTGTTGCGGGGTATCCAGCTTCACATCAGGGACAGCCTCAGAAGCTGCAAGACTTTTACTTTCCGGTTCATCCTGTCGCTTTGACGTCATGACGCCTTGACGCTTTTCTGAATCAAGTTCACCTTCATTGTCTTCCAGCAAATCAACAGGAACACCGGATTTCATCTTTTCTGAAGGAGAGCCAGCATCAGAAATTATATTTTCCGGTTCTTCTTCCAGAACCTCGTCAGCTGTGTCACCGACAGCACTCTCGGCTTTCGCCTTCGGCTTCAATGCATCCACTGCCATCTGCCCGACCTTTACGCCACCACCCATGATGTTGGTCAGCAGAAAAGTAGACGGAGCCTGTTCCTTGAAGGCCTCTGTCACGGTTGGGGCTTTATCCCGCAATCCGACTTCAGCTTCAACACCGCCCTGACCATACCCGGTCATTGTCTCGGTAAGCTGCTCTTCAGCCTGTGTTATGCCCCACTGAGACCCCAGTCTTGCAACAACATTTTTAGGAAGAAATTTGTTCAACTTGCCGAGGATAGTTCCTAGTCCGACAGCACTACCCACAGCTTCTGGAAGAGCTTCCCAGAGACCATATTCAGTCGCATTCTCTTCAATAAGCTTACGTGCGTTTGCCCATTCCTGCTCACTTACGGGCCTTCCGTAAGCTGTTTTGTATTCTTCGTTTACAGCATCAAAATAATCCTGAACAAACTGCTCTTTGGTTGCCCGGTATGCAGTCCCGCCAGTTACCCCGGTACCAACAGCCCAGCCAGCAGCCGGACCAGCAACAGCGGTTGTTGTTGCCCCGGCCCCGATCCCGGCAACCATATTGGTCAATGAGTTGGGTACGCTGTCCATTGCTCCGGCAAAATCACGAACCTTAAAACCAAGCCCTACCTCACGGTCATCATTTCCATACTTTTGTAAATACGCATCCGGTTCTTCACGGCTTCTGGCAAGACGATCCCCGTATTCATCTTCACCGCCGCGCCACATTTCACCGACAGTTTCAACCATGCGCTCCGGCAGACGCGTGATCCCTTCACCGATTACAGACAAAACACTGGGCGAATCCCCTTCATCAGTCCCAGCCATCCCAAAACCGGACTCTGGTTCAGCAGCAAAAAATTCATTATAAAGAAAGTCAGCCTCTTCCGCTGTAAACAATTCATGTGAACTCATCAGTACCCCCTGCATATAAAACAAAAAACCGGATTCCCCTATTCAGGAGAATCCGGTGCATTCTGCAAATATTTTATTTCCAACTATCTAAAAAACAGCTTTAAACTATTTTTATATCCATCATGCAATCTCCTTGCATGCGGGTTGGGGTACGTGAAAAGTTAATTCTCTTTAACAGCTACATTTTTAGGTTTAGCTGATTTATATTCGTTTGATTTACTCATAAGTTCGTCATAACTATTTGGTACTGTTCCATTCTCAAGCATTTTAAAAAAACATCGATAAACATCTGTCTTAGCACCGTCTTTACGTAAATTCTTTTCGTCATTTAACCAAGCTAAAATGACTTTTTGCTTACTAGACCAAAACCGAAAAAACAAACGATGCCTTTGAGGAAGATCTTTTTTCACTCTACGCCAATAGCGGTATCCACTTAAGACATTTTTTCCCATTTGATAATCATCGCCTGTTGGGTCTCCCCTTAGCCGTTTAATACTGCGAACAACAGCATTAAGCATTTTTGACTTAGGGTGTCCTTGATAGCCATCAGGATCGTCTTTTTTTAACGCCCTAACGTCCTCCACAAGCTTCTTAAATCTAATCTGAAATAAATGAAAAAAATAAATCTTCCATGAACTCATTATTCTGACTCCATGCCTTCTACAAGTGCAAGAGCCTCCTCAAAAAGATCTTCATCCATAGGAGTAACTAGGTCTGGTCGCTTATCAATAAAATCTTCTAATCTGTCTAAAACAAAACAAACTCCCAAATCAGGCTCTTCTTCACAAAGACTAGCGCGTTTTGAAATAAAAAATTCTAAACTTTCGTCGTCATTAAGTTCATCTGAAATTTTTATACCCAAATCAACACTATTAAGATCGCAATTCAGACTCATTGCTGTATGCAATATACTTAAAGCCTTCTCTCTTTCATTACAAAAATCTAATGCTTGAGCATAATTAGTAAGGTGTGAATAAGTTTCACCATCCAACTTTAAAGCATTCTCAAAATATTTAATAACACCCGCCTTATCCCGCTTAATTGCAGCCAAATAGCCTAAATAGACATGTGCAACCCCAGGATCAGCGTTCATTAATTTATCAATTTCATGTTTAATTCGCTGCAGATCTAATGGATTAGTTTTTTTACCATCAAGAAAAGGCTGCAACATTTCACCAATCATCTGTGCTGCAGTCTCAGGAGCTGGAATCATTATATTTTCCTCAAAATTTAATATATAAGTTACCAGTTAACTAACTCTTGTAACTAAACCTTTCAAGCTATTTCTTATGACATTTGACATAGGATAACATAGATTGACGTTAAGCTGCCAACTCTTTTCTTGCCCGGCCAGTTCGGATATTATCCGTCATACCAATCAATTTTTTCAAAAAATGAAAATATTTTTTTGATAACTATTCATGGTCAGCTAAAAAAGCATCTATTTCTTCCTGAGTAACTTCGACGTCGTCGATGAATAGTAATCCAGATGCTATTGATGGCGTAAAGTCATTTACATATCTTGAAACCAATTTTGGACTTATACTTTCTATATCAGGAGTTTCAATCAATATAAAATCAAATCTAACATCAACTTTTTTTAATTTTTTATAATGATATAGTTTTGACAGAAAAATATAAACTCTATCTCTAGTTGTGATCCCAATTGAACTAGCACGTCTACAATGACAAAACACCTCTGTTTTATCTTCCTTATAATAAGCATCAAAAATTAAATTTAAATTACCTATTTGGTCAGTCCCATGAAATTCCTTCACAAGTTTTGCATCAAAAATCACATTTGCTGTATTTAGGTTCTGTTTCTTAATATATTTTGCAAGTGCAATATGCTTTAAATGTTTTAAACTGATATCTTTTTTTCCAGAAAAGCAATCATCCTGTGTGTCTTTAATTTCTGCAATTTCTTCCTGACTTGCCTTTTCTACGGCTGGCACTCCAGCATAATAATCACCAGTAATAGTTGTATGCTGTTGTGTTTGATTCTGTGTATTAGCTATCGTCATAAGCTGATTAAAAAGATCAGATTTTTCCTTTTCAAGCTTCTGAACCTTCTGCTCTTTCTTCTTTACTTCCCGACTGATCGAAAATAGTTTCCCAACAGAAAAATTATCAAAGCTCTCAGAGAGAACCAGCACGAGCATAATTACCAGCAAAGTGATTGCGCTTGAATTGATCTCACCTACAGGTTCTACAAACAAAAAATTGTAGCCGACCATAAAGGCCAGTCCACAACAGAACATTATAATCAATGCTCGCACAAATTCATTCGGCTTATTTTCAAACTCACTCATAGCAAAGATACCTTGTTTGAAATTTAGATTTAAGAATTCAATATTTCAGCTAGATACACAATTAGAAATAAAACAACAATCGCATTCTTGACAAAACAAGAAATCTTAGACCATAAAGTCTTTACGGAGCGTCGAAACTCCATCACTAGGCGGTCACCGCCCCCGACATAGCGGATTTTTTGCGTCCAATGAATGACCTTAATTCATTGGCTATTGCTTTATTCCATCCAATTCTTGTCCGTATTTTGCCGGGAGTGGGGAAATGTCCAAGGCTTTGCCCAAAATACCCAGCCTCGCCTAGTGGAGGTTCGAACTCCCGGCATTTTCATATTCGTGAAGATGCCAATTCGAAAAGCACTAGGAGGCATCATGCCAAAAACCATCACCCTTCCCGAGAGCTACTTTGTAGATACCTACACGCAGGCTCAGGACATTCAGGAACTGGTCAAGCTTCTCCAACACCACACTTTCCTTGAAATGCATCAGGGCGACGGGCAGATCCTGCCCGGCCAGCTCACCTTACTTGAAAACATTAATGTCCAGCTTGAAATGCTGACCAATGATCTGGACCATAATGCATTCCCAAAAGAAGGTGGTGGTAATGCCTGATATCATCCCCAAAGTATCCATCGAAAAAGGCCGTCCCATTGTCTCATCATTAAGCATTGCCGAGCACTTCGGCAAACAACACAAGGACGTTCTTCGTAAAATTGAACACCTTGAAATTCCAGAAGAATTTAACGAGCGCAATTTTGCGCCCGTTGATTATAAAGACGCAAAAGGGGAATCCCGCCCCGCCTACAACCTCACCCGTGACGGCTTCCACATCCTCGTCATGGGCTTCACAGGCAAGGCGGCCATGCAATGGAAGATTCGTTACATTGAAGCTTTCAATGCCATGGAGAATATGCTCTCAGAACCGCAGCAGCTTCCAGCTACAACACCCAGCAGGGACAAATTCAAGGAACTCTACCAGCTCCTGACCGAATGGAGCACCCAGCTCCGGGATAAAGAAGTCTGGGACCCGCATAACAGTCTGCAAAATGCCATTGCCTGCATGATGATCTCCATCGGCAAGGATGAACGGCACCCAGTTCTGGAACTAACAACAGATGAAATATTCCACGGCTGCGAATACCTGCGCATGCAGATCACTACCATCAGCGGCGCACCAGCCCAGCCTGTTCAATCTGCGGTAGAACTTGAAAAAGCCCGTATCCGCTCTGAAAAGGCCCGGAAATCAGCCCGGGCCAGATGGGATAAACAGAAGGCTCTCAAAAAATAAAAACCCGCCGGGAACCATTTCCGGTTCCCGGCGATCACGTACCCAACTCGCTATTTAATTTTCAAAGATCAGATCACAACCGGAAGTAATCCCGGCTGATTAACGGCCCCCGTATTCAGTGGGTGCCAATCCAAAAAATTGGAGAACATCCTGATATTTTTGATACTCAGCAGTTCCTACGACCTGCTGCCCCTTTACCCTTCGCGCCTGACCTTCTGCATTTTTCACCCATCCATATTCGGGATAAACCGCAATCCTGCGAAGCTGGCCACTTTCATCCTTGGCCCAGACAGAACCGTTATTATCAAGCTTCGGTTCAGAATATCCGGAAAGCGGGTGTGACTTGATATCGTTGCCCTTGGCAAACCCAAGACCGTCATTTGAGTTGAACTGAACAGGACTGTCTGCCATGCCTCCAACTGCGTGTTCCTGCTTCTCAGGCGCAGGACCTGCCTGCGGCGAAGGAATGTCTTTTCCTCTTTCAGAATCACCGGGTGCAGGAATGGGCTGCCTCTTTCGAGATCTCTGTATTTCTTCCAGCACCCTTTGCCGGGCCTCCAAGTATGACGCCCCGTTACCCATCTCTTGTAGAGCAGCCACTGTTGCCATCTCTACTGCTTTATCACTGGGAGCTTTACCAGTGAGGGGATCAATCAAATTTTGCGATTTTTCGTCCGTCCGCAGAGATGAAAACATCTCATTATAAATAGTCTGCTGGTCCTTTAGTGTAATTTTGCTTTGCTTCGCGTCTTTTCCGTTCCTTATTCTGTCCGTTTCAGCATATGTCTTTCCGGTCTGCGCTTTGGTATGGGCTATATCTGCCTGACCTTTAATAAGCCCCTGCTTTCTCTCGCGCAGATCCATAGTTGTGCGCACATAGCCGGGTAACCGATCCAAAGAATCAACCATCATTGTCTGACCGTTATCTTCATCCAGCACCATGAAATGCGTACCTTGGGAATAATCAAGACTGTTCTGAGGGACGGCCTGAATCATATGCCCGTCTTTATTCACCAGCGAGATCCACTTGGAAGGATCTTTTAGATTTTGAGCATTACCTAATCTGGTAGCCTCCATATACCGGTCAGCAGCTCCAGCAAAAACAGGATTATACGTCCTGCCGCCCTGCATGGTCTTTTCCCCGGCTAGAAACTGTTGAATGACATTTCCGGTCTGCTCAATAGTCAGCCTGCGTCCTGTAGGAGCCCAGCCACCTTCTTTGTCGGATCGAAATTCTATGCCGTAAGTTTTGGAGCGCGGATCAAAGTCTGTGAGTCTATAAGGCATGGGAGCAAGTTCAGAAGCTCTTTTCATGTCAATAACAGCCGCATCAAAATTGCCTTGGGAAATCTCATTTAACGCGCTACCACCTACCTTTCTGAATTCCTTATAGGTCTGATCAATCTTATGCATTCTGCGTTGCTTAAGGGCTTCTTTCCCGGCTTCAAACTTTGTAGCCAAGTCAGCAGCATGACCAAATGCAGAAATACCTACCAATGTCTTAGGAGGCTCTATGGCATCAAAGTCCCAATCGTTCTGTCTAAGTTTGCCCAGCAATCTTTCTGTTTCTTTTTGGACAGCACTATTGAAACGTAACTGTTCTGCCTGCTGGAATTGACCGTATCGAGTGTATGCTTTCTGCTGGTTGCGCGAGCTAATTCCACCGGGCATTCCCTGACCAGAAGCCAGATTATTATATGCGCGATCCACCTGCTGACCATCAGAATAGGCATTCATAGCATCAGTCAAACCGCCCATAGCACCCACAATCTGACCAGCTGTCTCATCTCCTAAAAAACCGAATCCCATACAGCCCTCCTACGACATTAAATATATTCCAAGACCAATGGCAGCACCCACAGCTGCACCGATAGGTCCAGCAGAAGAACCTGCGGCGGCTCCACCTGCGACAGTTCCACCGGCAGCCGCTCCTCCGGCGGCAGCTCCACCAGCAGCAGCTCCACCAGCAGCAGCTCCTCCGGCGGCAACTCCACCTGCAGCGGCTCCACCAGCAGCAGCTCCACCGGCAGCAACTCCACCTGCGGCAGCTCCACCGGCAGCAGCTCCACCGGCAGCAACTCCACCAGCAGCAGCTCCACCGGCAACAGCTCCACCGGCGGCAACTCCAGCAGTGGTTCCAGTTGTCAGTGCAGTGCCACCGATTATGCCTGCCTCAGTCATAGCTGTTGATGCAGACATCCCCATCATACCGCCCTGAAACCCTGAAACAGCAGCTCCTGTAGCAGACTTCCCCGGCTTCTTTTGAGTTGGGGTTTTCCGGCTCATCATTGAAGCAGTATTGGAAGCAGCCGCCATACCGGACAGGGCTTTATCGCCGGGGTTCTCAACTTCAAACATTCCTAAAGGCATAAATCCCTCCTATGCCATCCCGATGGATGATGCCGCGCCAAGACGTCTGAAATTTTCTTCCTCGGCATTCCTTCGCGCCTTTGTCCTTGCACCCGCAGCACTCTGCGCCTGGGAAAGAGTTAAATCCTTCTGCATGGCCGCAAACCTTCCGGAATTTGTATTAAGACCGGCACGAGAAAAATTACGCTGCGCCTTTGCTCCGGCCATTCCGTATCCATGGCTTACATCCGCCTCGGCCTGAGAGACACGGCTATCAACATCAACTCCCTTGAGGGCCTGATCCATAAGCTCCTGCCTGACTCCATACTGCTTCTTCTTTGCTTCGGTCTGGAGAGGCAACAACTCGCGCTTTGATGCAATTTGCTCTTTGGATAGTCCAGTTTCTAGGGGTATCAGTTCGCGCCTGGCTCCAATCTGTTCTTTGGATAAATCAGTCTGAAGAGGAAGAAGTTCACTCTGTGCGGCTATCTGCTGTTTCATCAAATCGGCCTGATAAGGAATGAGCTCACTGTTTGCGGCAATCTGTTTCCGCTCCATGGGCTGATAGTCTGATTTCCAGAAATCAAAATACTCTTCAGCCATTCCCTGCTGGGATTCGTAAATTGTAGCCATACGAGCGTTGTATTCTTCATCAACCGCATCACCGCCTCCGCCCCCTTTACAAAGAGCTACAGGGCCATCATATTCATAAGATTCTTCATGCTCGATCTCGCCGGAAGCGATATCGATAACGAGCTTAGTGTAAACTTTCATACAATAACTCCCTCGTAAGGCTGATCAGAGCTACGTTTTCGCTTTTCCCTTCACGGGCAATCCATGCACCGTTGGGGACTTCACCACAGATTTTACCACCGCATTTTTCTACGAACTTGATCGCAACTTTATTCCGGACAGGAATTAAACCAAGCAGCATGTCATAGACATAGTTCCCGTCCTTATCCTTCATGTGCAGGATGCAGTTGTTAACGAAAAGGCCCATTTCAAAAATATGTTTGCGTGGGCAGGTATTGAAAACAACCCAGTGCATTCGGGCAAAACGACCTTCCTGCCTGTTCAACCAGACAAGAGCAACGGCCACATCATCCTTTAAAACAACCCAGCAGACAGACTTCTTAAGCGCGGCTACAAACTCAGCGGCATTACGCACCGTCCCTTCATAAAAAACGATCTCGGCATGGCCTTCGTCAACGCACTGCTGATAAAGACCTGCCATGTACCGATCTGGATATGTCCGAACCCCATCCCATTCCATGTAAGGAAACATTTCAAAACTCATCGTTTCACCGCCTGCTTTCGGGCCTTGTCGTTGCTAACGAGCCCCAGTTCAACAAGATCATTAAAGGTCACACCACGGTTCATGGGATTTGGTATGCCGTAAACAAAACTCCGTATAATCGTGCTCAGCTGACGCAAAAAGTGCAGCACATTACCTTCGCGTACTTCAGGAAGCATCGGTTTCATAAAAGATCCCCCAGACCGGTAGCCATTGCCATGCGCGAAACAGGAATATCGGTTGTGATTTCCATCTGGAAACGGGTAGCCAGATACCCGGCAGGCAGAATAAACGGCTCAGAACTTTTGACCTTCTTGAAATAGACCTCTCGCCCATCAGCCTTGAGAACGAAATGAACCTCGCCCTTAGGCAGGTTCCGGTAGATGCTTTGAGAATCACCGCCAAGGCAGACAGAGCCAGCCCCCTCAGAGCCCAAACAAGAATATTGAAGTTCTTCTTTAAGAAATGGATATTCAGGCGCGGAATCATAATCAGCAACCAGCACGGCGGCTTCCATGTTTATCGGCTCACGTACACGCATTTCACCGGACACCCACTGACTACGCAGTGTGAATTCCGATCCGTCCCACAAACAAATCGCGGTCCTGTTCACAACAGGATAAGCCACGTGCAGCAGACGCCCTTCCGGCTCAACAGCCAGAGCTTTGCAATGAAAACCAAGGTTCGACAGCAACAAGGTGGAAGGATTGAAAACAAATCCATTTGAGGGAGCATGAAAACAAATGTACTGCCCGGCATACCAGACAGCATTAAAAGTCTCCGGCTGAAGCTTGCGCCAATCTTTTTCCGTAAATACACCGGAGGTCAGTCTGCGCGGAGCAGCACCCGGTTCAACAAGATAAAGACCGTCCAGACTCGGAAAGATTACTCCCAAAGGAGAAGCGGCAACGCCGGCAGCGGACGTACAGGGCAGATACCCATCAAGCTTGGAAGGAACCGCAAGAGCGGGATCATCGACTGTAATTGTATGGACGTTGGCTTCTGTAAGGACCACCAAGGTATTCCCGGCGGCTTCCATAGCAATGATCCTGTGCGGAACTGACATGGAATATCCATCCGGCCATGCATGAGGGTAACCCGGCTCTGAAAGGAATATTTCGTTGCCCTTGAATCCGGCAAACATGTTTCCGGGCAAGGCGGTCAGACCACTCAGACATTCAGGAGCTGGAATCCAGTAGCGGGACGGCAGCACCTCAGCCAGATCAGAATCAACCTTAGTATCGGCGTAGGAAGCCTCTCCTGCCTGCACTTCAGACACAAACTGGAACTCGGTCGTTTCCGTGCCGGTGACAGTGCGGTAGATACGGATCAAGCTCACGGGCCTGTAACCTGCTGCGGATGAATTCATACCTGAGATAGTGACTGTCTGCCCTTTCTGCACCTCCACATTTTGTGATGGAGCTGATGGCGGTCCCTCTTCGCCCAGATCGGAAACAAGAGTGTAAACATAAACACGGGAAACAACTTCTGCGCCGTCTTCAGGAGTCCCACTAACTGCAACAGCAGGAGCTGCAATAGGAGCTGGTACGCCAAGAGCATAACGATTCACCAAAGAGTTCGCGTCTGTTTCATCTGCTGAACAGAAAATAAACGCTCCCTGTGCGTCAGTTCCGTACGTACGCTCCTTTGAATCACCGGCTATCGGGCCTTCACGCAGGGTCACTCGCTCCGGCCAGGTCAACCATTCATCACGATAACGAAAAATAGTGGTAGCCTTCCCCGGAACATAGCCAACCAATCCCGGCCCCCCAAGAGGACGGATCTCGCCGGACTCCAGCAAACAATTTACAGCTCTCTCAGCCTGCCCCTGCTCCAGCAAATGAAGAGCAAGGGCGGGTTTCATGCCGGAAAAGACATTAAGCTCGAACATGATAACGCCATCAGGATGATACAGGCCAGCCGTCCCAGCCTTCAATATTCAGTATGGAAAGACTATCCCGGTCCATGGCCTTGATCTCAGTTTCCAGAACGTTGCTTGCATCACGAACCGCCTTGATTCTTGCGGTCAAATCCGGGTCAGGATCGGTAATGGCATTGATTTGTTTCCAGTACGGTGCAAATTCAAGAATTCTTTGCTCTGCATGTTTACCGACAAAATCAATAAGATTTTGCCGCACGGTTTCCGTGGAAATCTCAACCACCGAATAATTATAATCCACCCGGTCAGTTCTGACTATGGTTGAATACTGCCCGTGCATCTGCATCCGGGGATTGATGGACGGCTTGTTTATTTTTACCGCTACAATCTTTCCACCTGTTGCAGCGGACATGTTTTTCATTTCTTCAGAGGGATTGCCGTTAACCTCGGATGCACCACAAACCGCTACGCCGTCTTTAACAATTGTATACATGGTCTACCCCGCTATCATCTCTTTAAAGTTACCCGCTGCCGGGGATAGGTTCTTTGTAAAAAAGATTGCTAACCTATTCTGATTATCTACCCGCATAGCCTTCTGCCCGGTATTGGAATCAAAAACTGTCACCGGATCGCCGGTCCACCAATCTGTGCCGTCATAAACCATGACCTCTGCCTGAGCATTATCAATTCCGTAAACGACAACAACGGTTTCCTCATTGGGCGAAGCCAGAACAGGACGCACGGCCCAATTACCTTCTTTAGTCAGGAACTCATTCCCCGCTGTCCACACCCCAGCTACGCGGTTAAAAACCTTTCCCCGGACACGATCATCAGCCAAGTCACCTTCATAGTAGGAAAGAACAAAACGGTCAGCGGACATTCTGATCAGCTCCAGATACTGTGCCGACTGAGCAAGGGATTCATAGGTGGTGATCAACTGCGCAGCGCCCCATGGGGAAGAACTGTCCGCCCTTGAAAGGCAGTAGAGCTTCACGTTGTACGAGGAATTAACGTAGTAGGAGTAGGCGAAAATGATTTCATTCTCAGACATATCTACGATTGCTGTCTGAGAGGGGCTGCTCAATATATCAACAAATAGTTCATTCTTGGTCAGCACATTAGAGGTATTAGTAGGTCTAGTAATACTAGACACAACGATAGCGTAAGTGTTCACGGCGCGCTCTTCATGATAAATACAAGGCACCCCCAGTTCGTTACCTTCAGCGGCTTTAATACTTCCAACATAACCATAACTGGAAAGCGGAATCCCTGAACCGGACACAGCCCAGTCGGCCTCAGTTGCACCCTTGGCAAGGAGCCTACACGCTACCGCTGCATCAAGGTTCCCCCCAGGATCAAAAAAGGACAGCACGTGATTACTGCCCATCGGAACAAGAGCAGAAAGACCGTTGTTATTCACATCAACCGGGCTGACGTCAAAAGGAGCTGCGGCGGTGAAATCAACAGCTTCGGCACTGCCACGGGTGAGAGCCGCACACTTAAGGGTAAGCCCTGAACCCAGTCGAAAAGCGGTCAAAAAACAGGTATCCGAAACCTTGCACATGGACAGGTTGTAAGGAAGATCCGCAAGGAAGGAATTTATCTGACTGTCCAATGTCGCGGTGTAATCTCTCCAGACGTTGAAGGCTTCAGCAGTAGTAAAAGAAATCATGGAACTGGCAATGTCGTAGACCAACGCACCATTACTCATCCTGACTTCTCGCCAGAGTTTGTAAACGGTATTTACGGCCATACCCTTGGGAATTTTCCAACTATTCTTATTCACTGTGTCATCGATGCTGGAGACAACAGCGTTGGCTTTGGTTCCGTCTGGAGAAACAAACCAACTGGTGCTGATATGACTGAATGCCGGATCGCTGGCAGTTGCAGTACCGGCCGTAACCGTAGGAGTCTCTTTTACCCCCACCGCTCCATCAGCAAGACTGGTTATCTCAAGACCGTCAATGGTGAACGGACAATCTGTGACCAGCACCGAATGAATTGCCGGCTCAGATACGAACTCACCAAGTCTGCGTCTTGAAATCCGTATTTCATGATTTTCATCAGCTTCAACTGTTCCCATAGTCCAAACAACAGTACTGCCGGTGACTTCAGCGGAACCAAACCCACGCACATCCAATTCGTATTCATTAAGAAGTTCTTCAGAATGATCATCAATAGTCAGGGTGATAACTGACCTTTCAACAGCGGAATCCGGTCCGCTAAGCAGTGGGGACGGAGTTTTATATCCCTGCAACTCTGAATTGGTCAGCGACCGTTTAGCAAGAGCATTCGGATCAAGGCCGGCTTCCACCAGCTTGAGAGCTTCAGGAACAACAGCTTCTTTCACATGGACGGTTGTAACTCCATCATCAACGGAAACGTAATCAACAAAACCGATATCAGTACCGGAATCAAACCTGAGAGCCCTGTTTTCCGTAAAGAAGCCTGTAAAATCCCCGGTAAGGGTGAAGCTTGTTGCTGTTGCATACGTGGAAAGAACCAGCTCACCAGCGGCATCTTTTGGACGCATCCAGCATTCCCCGGCCATCTCTTCCCACGTTCCGGCGGTCATACGCAGATCTATGCTGGCTCCGACAGGGAAAGCCAGAGCGGTAAATCCTTCCACACCCCGGACGACAGTAAGCTTGTTACCGTTAACAGCTGTCACCCTGACCAACTCTGTAGCTCTGGTAGCCCGGTTGACCACGGCACAAACGAAACCATCCCCTTCCAGCAGATTCGGAAACACTCCGGCATGCTCAGCAGGAATAGTCAGCTCAGTGGCCACATTATCAATTTCAGCTGTCAGATAACTTTCAGCTAAACTCTTCAATGTTATCATCGTTACCCCTTAAATGTGATCGTCGGGCCTATGCCCTGACGCTTGACCAGTGAATCCGCTGTGACAGAACTGGTAGATACTACCGTGGCAAGGATGTGCATCATGTGAAACGGTTCCGCGAAGATGTCAGACCGACTCACGCAATCGCCAAGATCATACGAAGCAAGATTTCCCATCGCAGACACGGCGGACCCACTTTGCAGCAACGCAGCTCCTTCGACCTCTGAGTGACAAAAACCTCCCCCAAGAGAGAACTTTGAAACTCCGCACCCGCCAACGCAGCCTGAAACAACCACAACTAACCGTCCTCAACGCCCAGAGTTTCCAGCCGGATATGAAAAGTATCGCCCATGTAAACCATGCGCCCCAGATTGAATGCACCGAAGTAGAGAACATTTCCGTTTGTCTGGGCATCAAACAGGGCAAAATGAGTGACCAGCCCAACATCGGCAGTGAATTGCGGGAAGTTGATTTCGCTGGTGTTTTTGACGAGCCCATTCACCGGAGCTGTTCCGAATGTCGCTCTTTGACGGACGTAGTTGGAAGACTCCGGGAGCTCTTTCGCAGCGGGAAGATCCCCGGTTCTGAGAGCAGTCATCACCGCTGCGTTCTTTTGCTCTTTAACTTCAGCAAAATCAGTTTCAATTATTCCGGAGCAACACAGCCCCAGCCAGATGGTAGCCGGAGAAACAAAAGGGATATTGCGCAGGACATGGTCTGCCAGCTTGTTTTTAAGATATTCAGATTTGCAGGTATTCATAAAAACTCCTTAAAAGAATGAAGGGCTGTTGATTTCCTGTTTACATTCAGTCCCGCCACGCATCTCCCTGATCCGGATCTCAGCCTTGCCGGCATTGAATTCAGCCTGTTCAAGACGGGCTCTTGCCGGATCGGACCACGGCTTGTCCGGGACCATCATGAGCTTGGCCTTGGCTCCTGAAGCGATTGTCTCACCGTGAAAGTCCAACAGAAATTTCGGGCAGACATCGGCGGTCACGTAAGGCGCGAGAATATTCACGGTCTGGAGCACCGCTTCTTCATCCTCGCGAGGACAGGGGACAAGCCGCACAACACCGGGTTCTTCAACCTTGAAACTATCGGGAACTCCCGGTTCGTCGCGCACAACCCGGTCATCAAGAGGAATCAGAATTTCCCCCCGGAAGTAAACTTCAAGAGTGCTGACTACGGTAGTTTTAGTAGGGGGTTCGAACACGTAACGGCATTCACCCTTATAGACGTCCATTAGATCGGAAGAGTGTCGCCAGACACGGGAATCCTTGCAGAACCGTATGGCTGCACTGCGCAGTTCCGTAATAATCTGCGGAACCGGGCAGCGCGGCAGGGAGTTCCCCACCAAAGGAATAAACGCACGCCAGCCGACAGTAAGTTGATTAACCATTCTTCGCCTCACTGTTAGGACTGATCAACAGACGGGCTTTAGCTTCTTCCCCGATAGCGACATACATCTGACGCAGGCATTCCATACCCTTCTGCCAGCTGCTTGGAGAGGAATTGCTACGGGCCCAGCAACGATAAAGCACGTAATCTTCCAGCGGATCAGCAAAGATATCCGGCACAATCAGTTTCTGCTCCAAAGATTCTAACTTCGGAGGCCTGCGCGAGAACTCCAGTTCCACTCGCACCCCGGCTGCCGGAGCAGGAGAAACCCAAAATACGGTAGGAACCTTTTCCTCAAATGCGTAGTTATCAATGACTTCGGAGGGAGGCTCCCCGTGCCAGGCCAGATTGATTTCATCGAGGGAAACACGATCCACAGGGGTAATGGCCATTCCCGGAGAACCATCGGCATTGATGTTCCTGACCAGACCGATAAAACGGCCCTGATCAGGAACATCCTGCCGAGTAGAACCGGAGGTAAGTTCAACCCGCTCCACCACGGAACTTGCGTCCGGCCGGAGCATGACCAGATGACGCTGCGCCTTGGTGATAAGCCCAAGCAAAGTCTTATCATCCCAGCGCACACCATCAGGGTCATGCAGGGCCTTACGCAGATCGGTGATGATTTCCGAAGCGATCATCAGTCGACTACCCGGATGTTGTATCTGGGAACCTGACGCTCCCGGTAGTTAACGCCGTTGCCATCACCACCATCAGCGATTTCAAGTGCAGTGTATGACGCATCCCTGAGGACCTTGTAGATCGACATGGGAACGGATACATCAACACCGCGCTTAATCTGGAAGGGGACAGCATTTACGGATGCAAAAACATCATCCTTATCGTCATCACCTTCGCCCTCGGCAATGTTAATGGTGACTTTCTCTTCATTCTGGAGCCGCTTGAGCTCGGACTTTTCAACCTGTGCCGCATGCTTATCAAGCTTACGGTTTTCGGCCTCAAGTTTTTCACGGGCAGACTTTTCAAGGCTCAACTCACTTGAGAGCAGGACATTTTCACCTTTAGCCTGCTGGAGAGCTTCATCCTTTTCTGCAAGCTGCTTGCGAAGATCTGCGACTTCTTCAGGACTCAAGGTTTCAATATTGCCCTGATCTTTGGATTCATCCTTTTTACTCATTTCAAATCACCCCTTATGCTTCCGGAGGAATTTCAGTAACCGCAACTTCAAGGCGGACAAGCCATGCGTCATTAAGAATGGCACTGGCATAGTAAGTGATCCAACCGACACTGCCCCGCTGACCGAGCTTGTCGCTTTTACTGGGGGTCTCGGGATTCACAACCTTGGGAACAACGGATTCCTTACCCTTGAGAGCCACATCACCGTAAGCATCGGCTCCGAAAATGTAGATGGGGTAAACATCAGCGTTGGTTCCGGACTCGGAAAGCATCTCAGTTCCGGAAGCAGCTTTTGCACCACCGGCATCGACAAGAGGCTCAATGGAAGTTGAAACCACGTAACGGACGTCTTCAACCTTACCGATCTCATTCTCATAAGGAGTAAGCTGTCCGTATTCTTCCACCGGAACAAAACCGGGCATTTCACGAATATCAGATTCACAATCGGAATGAGTGATGCCTATGAATGAAGCGGCAACAGCTTTTGTGCCGTACCTGACACTGGAAGACATGACCTTGGTAACTTTGCGGGCCTTCTGCCGCTTAAGAGCACGGGTAGCCAGTCTCTGCACACTTTTGGTGATGGGCTTAACAACCGTTCCACGGGATGTACCACCGGAATAAATGACGTTAGTCCCGGCACCGACAGTGCCTCCCAGAACCATATCGAGAGTCTGCCCGGCCTGTTCACCCAGAATACTCATGGACTCCTGAAGAACGGGATCTTCGTGAGTATCCTGAATCACATCAGTCAATTCGATGTAATCACCATACTGCTTCAGGGTAGCGGTGACGTCAGTCTTGGTAAGCTTCTTACCGGCAGGTGTTACACCTTCAACCAACGGAACAGTTGCCGGCGGAAGAGCGTTGTACCTGCGCCACTTAACAATCTGCCCTTTGTTCTTGGGCATCTTGAGAGACTGGGCAAATCTCCCGAAAATATTATAATTGTCTGCCCTTTTGAGAAAACCGGGAACTGAGTAACCGGCTGTTCTGGGGCTGATATCGCCATATATGGTAGTTGCCATTTCAACTCCTATTCTTCAGCCGCTGCGGCATCGAACGCACCTTCAAAATCATCCTGATCAGGTCCGCGATTACCGCTCACAGCCTTACGTTTTCCGGGAGGCGCAATAAGATTCTTGGCCGCTTCTTTAGCGACCTTATCTTCTCTAGTCCCGGACGTTGCTTCTTTGTATCTGGTCAACAATTCGGACACCTGCGCAGCATTGCCGGAAGCCTGTACCTGCTTGGCCTTGAGAGCTTCATTGTAAGGAAGTGTTTCGACCCAGTTGTTAAACCCGGCATTAAATTCTCCGAGCTTTTCAGGATTACCGACCAGCTGCACGTAATCGGGATGAGCCTTGCCGATCTCAGCATAATGAGCTCTACGCTGATCCTGCTCATGTTGACTGATCACAGCATCCACACGGGGATTCACCTGCCGAAGCAAATGCGCTGATTCCAGCAGTCCCACCACGGCCTCAGGACCGAATTCAGTCAAGTTAGCCCGGTAACGCCGGCCCTGCTCAGAATCCTCCAGAAGAATATCCTCGTACTGCGGATTAAGCCTGAGAATGGCGTCAGTTTCGGCCTTGATGTCTTCAGGGATTTCCACCAACGCAGGGGAATCATCTTCAGAATGCTCCTGTTTGCCGAAGTACTGATCCAGAATATCCCGGCCTTCTGCCAGCGGGTCCACGTCTTCGCTTCCGCGCAGTTCTGCATCATCAGTGTCCGACGAATCCGGATCTTCCCCGGACTCTTCCTCTTCAGGTAAAATCTGGTCTGAAGCGGACCCGGCATCAGCCTCAAGGTCCTCATCTTCGGACAGGGGGTCACCCTCACCCCCGTCTTCGGCTGCGAGATCCGAATCATCAGAGACTTCCAGTTCATCCTCATTCAAGGAATCATCGGTAAGCTCGTCACCTGACTCAGCTGCTTCAAAGCCGCGTTCAAAATCAGTCATTTCCTGTTCTTCAGTATGGAGATTGTCTTCAGCCATCATTTCCTCCTATGAATACGGATCCTGACTTTCCTGCTTTTTAGGAGCAGCGGTCAGATCCATTAAAATATCCTGATAAGCCTTGATTCTGCCCTGCAATTGCGGAACAGCATCCACATGGGCATTGACCAGATTTTCCGTCTCTTCCCGCATGCGCAGTTGAAGATATTCGCGGAACAGACTTACGGCAGCCCCACCACCTTCAAGAATTGCTTTTGCTTTCATCTGGCTAGTCATCATCTTCAGCTCCTTCATTAAATCCGTCCTCAAAGCTTCCGGCGGTATCGATACCCAGCTTGACCAGTTGCAACTCAATGTGCTTGTCCTTGCCGTCCGGTTGCGCTCTGGCTCCACAAACAAAAGCCTTGGCTTCAAGCTTCACTGTAGAACCGACCTTCAGCTCGCTGGGCTTCAGGCCCAGCTTGGAAACCACCTCGTCATCAAGACTGAGCCGCAAGCCCCACGGAAAGTCTTCATGTTCCGGCTCAACGACAGCTGGCGAATCCTTGCCCTTCTTCTTTTCCGGCTTACGCCGCATGTCCACGAGCTTCATGCGGACCTCCTTCCGGCATCAAAGCACCGGACTGTTGCTGAAGCATGGACAACAACTGTTGCTGAACATCCACACCCTTATTTTCTAATTCTTCAACCAATGCTTGAACATTTGCCCGTGCTGTTTCGGCCAGACGTTCACGTTCCCAGCTTTGCTTTTCACGTGCTGAACGCAACACACCGTCAGGCAAATCAAGGTTTTTACAGATTTCCTTGATCAACTTTTCGTCATCGATCCAGCCTTCAAAACGGGGATTGTCGGTGATGGCCGCAATAGTCTGCATGCGTTCAAGCTGCACTTCCTTGGCCATGAGCACGGAGGTTCCGGTTGCAATGACTTCAAAGTCACCCTTGATGTCCTGCCGGGGATTGAACTGCATGTTCCAGAAATACATTTTCTTGAAGAACGGACGGGTAATGTTCTCATCATGAGATTTGACCAGATCCTTGAGAATCTGGTGCGCTGCCCCGATGAGCATGGAAAGCCCACGGGCAGTCTTGCCGGCTCCGCGCATCTGGGAACCGTCACCGCCCATGAAGCGCGGCACGGACATATCGTCCACCATGTCGTTAAAGACACGGACCAAAGCCATGAGCTCGTTGGTATAGGAAGGGACAGAGAAAAATTTGAGAGCTTTGTTCATGTCTTCCACAGAACGGAAAGGCCAGAACTTAAAAGCATAGATGTCGCGCGGATCTTCGTCCTGAGTAAACGCGCTCATGTTAGCCGCAACCTGCGGTCCGCATGAAACAGAGGCATTATCCAGCAGCATGCGCATAGCCGAGTTCAAAGCCTTCTGAGGATGACGCAGCAGCTTGGGCAGGCCGTCCCCCCAGATTGAGTCTTCATCTTCCACGAAGTAATCAAACTGATAAGGAATGGTCGCGCCCTCAAGGGGATTGATAACCGCCTTGATAACCTTATCGCCCAGCATCCAGACATTAGCCGGGAAGATCTCGGAAAGATCTTCGTCTGGAATCTGGATACCCACGGATGCAAGCTGATCTCCAGTCAAAGTTCCCCAGAACTCATAAACCCGGTAACGCTTATCCATCTTGCGGGTTTCCCCGCTACCGATTTTCTGTTGCAGCTTCAGAGCCTTGTATGAGTCCAGATCGCCATCCTTATTATCCAGCAGGTAGGCGCGGATGACGTTTTCCTTAAAACCGGGGAACTCCTTCAAATCCAAGACTTGCTGGCGGTTGTAGATATGGTCCTGAAAAATATATTCGCAATCCCCAAGGCGGGTCGCGTTGGCATCTGGGTAAGCATTCCAAACCGAGACATCTTCATAAAATGGACGCAGCTCTGTGGATTCAGTTTTCTGCAACTTCCAGCTACCGTCTTCGGTAACGGCGTATGCTTCACGAAATTCTTCACGAACCAACGGCCCCTTCAAAATTCCTGTACCGTACTTAAGCTTCTGCTCCGCCACGGACTTACACACCGAGCGGTATGATTTACGACCGGAACCACCCACCAGCTGGTCGGAGATCTCTTCGCACATGGCGGAACAAGAATCCTTAGCATTCTTATCCAGCAGCTTTTCAAGTTCTTCCGGTGTAAGCTCCGCGCCCTGCATGGCGGCCTGCTGCTGGTAGTGAGCGACAACCGAGGGATGAAGCTCCGGTCTGGGCGAAGGCTTGAGATCCCAATTGCGTTCATCGGAAGCAGGAAAAAGAAAATCCATAACCTGAGTAAGCACAGTATTCAGCTTAACCCGCGTAGCCGGCACGTACATCTTGGAACGCTTGATCTTCTTGAGCTCGTCCTGCTCATATTCGCTTTTGGTCTGCAAATAGTCCTTCATCCATGTTTTTTCCTTGGAAGAACGGGCAGACTCCGCTTCACCGAAAAGCGTCTTTATGAAAACACCGAGGTCCTGACTCATGCTGCCGCCTTCGCAGCATTGCGCGGTCTGGAGGAGAACCACCAGCCAACAGCTGCGCTGGACATGAAAACGGTATTGGTCACGATATAGCGGACCATTTCATTGGCTGTGTTCGGATCAACCAGCACATTGTTATCGGAAAGATAGCCGGTGAAATGCTGATAGGTGGACCATGTGATCCAGCACAGAAACACGGTCATGACAGGCCGGGTAATGCCGCGCACAAAGTCGGCAACCACCAGCAGGAAATCAGCCCAGCTCTTATCCCTGCCACGTGAATAAGTGGCAGCGTCATGCGCCAGCGAGGCCTGATAATTCTGGCCGTCAATGATCGTTTCAGTCATGGCCCGGTCTTCGCGGGCCTGCTGGACCTTTACATCACCTTCAGCGCGCAGCCGTTCAATTTCCTTGTCGGCCATGACCATCTCCTGCTCATGCATCAGGGCCAAAGTCTTGCGCTTCTGCCATTCACTGATCCAGCTGGAGATTCCACCAAAGATATTCTGAAAAATAGTAGCCACGCCCCCGGTCCCGATACCGAGCAATGAGGAACCGATAATATCAAACATCGAAGCATCAGCCATGATGCGCCTCCCTGATGTCGAGCAAAAGATTGCGGCCCAGTGTGGCCTTTAGAAATTTGCGGAAAGTTCGTTTTGAATTGCCCACGGCCAGCTGGCCCCAGATCTCGCAAACAGAAGAACCGAGCAGTACACAACCGAGGGAATGGGATTTGAAACCAAGGGATTTATCGCCGGCCACGTTGCCCCAGTGAATCTGAACGGCTGAACGGTCCGGCACATCTTTGAATTGATAAACAAAGCTGTTCCAGTGATTGGACCAGCGGGGAAAGAGAAGATAGGTGTCCACCGGAACGCAGGAAATATCAGTCTGGTTCTCGCGCCACGGGAGTTCTATGGAATAGCTCTGGTACTGGACTTCTGGAATGGTCAGCACACCGATTGTTCCCTGATCGGTGTAAGGACGGCGCAGAAGTGTGGCTTCAAGCGGTGGAAGTTTGCGCATCACTTAACCACCTTGTTGAAATGTTCCCAGATAGCGATTCCGATAAAACCGATCCCGCCAGTGGCCAACATTTTGAAAACCAGACACCAGAAAGCTCTGCGGCCTTCGAGCATCACACCCACAGCCTTGTGGTGATCCCGCATTTTCTCGATGCCTTTAGCGTGCTCACCATCACCGAGGTCACGGACCATGCCCATAAAATGGCCAACGGCTTTAGCCGCTTCCGGCTCCAGCTTGCAAACACCGTTACCGGTATTCTGCAAACCGATAGCTATGCCTTCAGCAACAGCAGCAGTAATTTCTTTCCGAAGTTCCGGATCAAGAACAGATTCACCCACAACAGACTCCCTAAGGGGGTGTCCATGCCTAGCCGACAGATACGGACACCCAGCGAGGTTATAAAGGCAAAAACAAAGCCTCCATACTTACGGGATTCTGTAACACGGGGTTTTGGGGTGAGGACGTGAGAGATCGCCACAGATCAGCAGAGATCAGTGGGGAGGGGGTTGACAGGGGTGTGGGAGTAATGGTGAATAATCTTTATTATTTTTAAATCAATAGGATCGCAATATGATATCAGAAAAAGATTTTAAAGAGATAAGAAAGGTACGCAATAAAGAACATATACTTAACAGCACTTTTCTTGACACTAACTATTTTCAAATTAAATCCAATGACTTGATTGCTTGCGTTACATTTTTAAGTTTCACATTTATAGCAAACTATGTACTTTTAGACGCAACTATTGCAACAACATATTTAGACTATTTTAAATCTACAGACCTTCTCGTACAAGCAATACTTTCATTAGAAAAAATAGAAACTACAGCCTACACAAAATGCACTTTAAATACTTTTTATGCACTCATACTATCTGGAACAACCACAATTTTATTTAGATATATTTACTATATTAAAAACGAACTATTCAACAAGATTGAAAATAAAATAAAAAACATACTAATAACAAAAGAAAATGCAATTAAAATCACACTAACATTAGCAATATTCACAATAATCATTCATTGCTCACTACTATTATCAATGTCAATTGATACATACATAAACACAAAATATTACTATATAGAATACACATTAATAACCATAAACACTACACTAATCCTAATTTTGATAGAAGTAACATCCAAACGTTTCTTATTAACTTTTTCTTTGACAATGGCACTATTTATAACCACAGGAACGTCAATACACTTAATCGGATGTTCTTCTGAAAAGACACAACTACTTGAGAATACTTCTTTCTCAAATTTTTCCAATGAATGTAAATCTCACTTTGTAATAAACGGCAAGAGCGAACAACTTTTGATACTTTGTAAGCTCAAAAACGGATACCTAACAATGGACAAAAACAACTCATACAGACTAATTTACAATAAGTGTATTGATGAAATTAAATTAAAATAAAAACACCCCGCCTACCAAGCGGGGTGCTTCATCTCAACCAAAACCCATTGACCAATAACCAAAATATGGTTACAAATAAACCATGAGCTGGACAGTTAAACTTTCTACCAAGCTTCAGAAGAAAGCCCTGAAACTTCCCAAGGCGATACAGGAATCATTTTTCCTGCTGGGTAAGGATTTACAGACTGACGGGCCGGAGCAGTTAAGCTGGCCTAATTATGGAAAGCTGAAAGGGGCGAAGGACGTTTATCACTGTCATCTGAACAAGGGTAAACCCAGATATGTTGTTGTCTGGAAAATTACAGATGACGATATTCAAATCATGGAGATTAAATATGTTGGAACTCACGAGAAGGTCAATTACCGAAAATTCTGCTGAGTTGTGCCTGAAGGTTCCGGCAAAGGATGCCAACGCGATCGCTGAAGCATTCATGCAGTTCCTAAAGCTGGCAAAGTATGACGTGCGCGAGATCAATGATGAAGGCGAAGAGCTTATTGATTTCAACGACGCTTTTCCCGAACCAACTCCCGCCCAACTGCTGCGCGGAGCCAGAACACGCGAAGGACTGACTCAGGCAGAACTTGCAGACGCACTCGGCATTCACAAGAACAATGTTTCTGAAATGGAACGAGGCGTACGTAACATCAGCGTGGATATGGCCAAACGGCTGGCTGACGTTTTAAATACTTCCTACAAGCACTTCTTATAAAAAAACACCCCGCCTACCAAGCGGGGTGTTTCATTTCAAATCCTATTTCTCAATCGCCTTCGCTTTATCCCAGCGTGCCCGGGCAGCTTTCTTAGCCTTCTCTGACCGGAGCCGTGCGGCTTCCTGTTCTTCCGGTGATATTATCTTGCCAGAGTCGCCCTGCATTATTGTTAGCTGGGTAGTCAGATAGCGTTGCACGTGATCGGCTTCGGCCTTGGATAAATCCTTGAGCGCGGAGTTCGGATCTTTTCCTAGAAAGACCATAATCTTGCAGATGCTTTTATCCAACACCTCATGCTCTTTCCAATCTTCCTTTTCCTTGAGCAACACTCCCCACTTTGAAAGCAGGTCGTAGAGTGAATCATATTCGTCCAAGCTCGGCAGCGCGGATTGATCTGCACCCTGCCCCATTGCATAGCACCCAGTCTTCCTCAAGCTGGGTATCACTTCCGAGGTAATCCACTTGCGGAACTTCTTTGCTTCCGGCTTGCGGCTTTTGAAGATTAATGCATACAGGCCAGACTCGGAAATAGCTGACACTTCCTGATTACCGCCGGGGGTGTATATATTACATACACCCTTTTCATCATCTTCTAATGATTCAAGATTTTGTCTAATGTTCTGAATTTCGAGAACATTACCAACGTCCTTTGCAACGAACCACGGGTTGCCGTCACCGCCCTGATGGACTCTGACAACTGATTCGCCGAAATCGAAAGGAATAACTTCAGACATCACTTACCTCCTTACTACGAAAGGTAGAATGATCCAGATTGTTAACCAACCCATCTAAACGATCCGTCAGTACTTCCAGCAACGACAGCTGGCCCGGTAGAACGTGACCATCTCCCTGATGGGTTTCGAGAAAAGTGTGGTGCAATAGCAGTTTGGTGAGTTCCTGAATGTCCAGAGCCTTGTTATAAGTCTCCACAAAATGCCTTTCAGGAATGGTAAGAGTTTTCGGCATGATGCCTCCTAGGGATTTTTTCGGGTGGCATCTTCCAACATGAAAGATACCGGGAGCTCGAAACCGTCCCTAGAACGGCGAGAGGATTTCCCCCGAAGGGTATTGTATGGCCTCTGCACTCCCGGCAAATATCTTGGCGAAATTGAATGGAATAAAACAGTACCTGCAAGTGCAGAAAATCTCTAATCTTCTGATCACAGGACACAAAAAAGCCGCCAACTATCGGGAGCGGAAACCGCTAGGGAACAAAGGTGTTTCGAGCACCTGCTGTGATAAAGCCAGAAAATGTGGGTTGTTGTCAAGGGAGGGGTTGTTGTTTTTGGTATAATTAAGTAAAGAATTCGAGTTTAATGAAATTATTTCGGGGAGTAGGAATTTGTATGCTAGCCATTTTGTGGGTTCAATGTTTCTTAATATTTCTAATTCTTTGCGTATATTCTCCAAAACTTTATGACTACTCCGGTGTACGGGCTATTTATGAGAAAATGTTTCCCCCTTCCCCCGAAGATGCCGAGAAAAGTCCCAAACCAAGCTCTTTTGTGTTATGGGCTATCGGTATTTATGTTGCTTTATTTAGCATAGCTTCTGCCCGATATGACCGGGCTGTAAATTCTTATGAAATGCAGATTTCAGCGTGGCAGACGCAGATGGCGACTGAATTTAGACCTGAAGTTTGTGCCAATCTCACAATTCTCCAACAAATCAGAGTCCCTAAAAAGCCGGAAGTTTTTAATCCTTCCAGTACGATTAAATCCTTTTACACAGAGGAGAAGTATGAGGATGGGCAAGCAACTCTTTTACATACAATTGAGGCGTATAAAAAGAATTTATGTAACTCAACTTTAACCAAAGCAGACCTCAGAGATGCAGACCTCAGAGAAGCAATACTCACGGAGGCAGACCTCACGGAAGCAATACTCACGGAGGCATACCTCACGAGGGCAGACCTCAAGGGGGCAAAACTCTGGAGAACAGACCTCACGGGGGCAGACCTCAGGGGGGTAGGTCTCAGAAAAGCGATACTCATGGTGGCAAAACTCACGGGGGCAAAGCTCAAGGGGGCAGACCTCAAGGGGGCAAACATCTGGGGGACAGACCTCACGGAGGCAGACCTCACGGGGGCAAAACTCTGGAGAACAGACCTCAAGGGGGCAAAACTCTGGGGAACAGACCTCACGGGGGCAGACCTCAGGGGGGTAGGTCTCAGAGAAGCGAAACTCATGGTGGCAAAACTCACGGGGGCACACCTCACGGGGGCAGACCTCAAGGGGGCAAACATCTGGGGGACAGACCTCACGGGGGCAGACCTCACGGAGGCAGACCTCACGGGGGCACACCTCACGGGGGCAGACCTCACGGGGGCAAAACTCACGGGGGCAGACCTCAAGGGGGCAAAACTCACGGGGGCACACCTCACGGGGGCAGACCTCACGGAGGCAGACCTCACGGGGGCACACCTCACGGGGGCATACCTCAAGGGGGCAAAACTCACGGGGGCAGACCTCACGGGGGCACACCTCACGGGGGCATACCTCACGGGGGCATACCTCACGGGGGCAAAACTCACGGGGGCAGACCTCAAGGGGGCAAACATCTGGGGAACAGACCTCACGGGGGCACACCTCACGGAGGCAGACCTCACGGGGGCAAATCTCATAAAAGTTGATTTGACAAAAGTAAAATCGCTATACAAAACAAAACTCCCCTCCGAAATAGAAAAAGAACTCAGAAATACCCACCCACACTTATTCGAAAAACCACGCTGGTATAAAGACTAACACCCAACCTCCCCACCAGCATACTCCTTAACCCACTCCCAAAGTTCAGCCTTCTCCGCCGTGTACTTCCCCTCAACACGGCGGATAGGGCAACCTTCCTTCTGCGCCCAGGCGCGGACGGTGTTGCGCCCTACTCCGAAAATCCTACCGATATTCTCCAAACCCGTAACAATCTCAACAGGCCGCACCACCATATCAATACCCCCCTGCTGAATTGGTAAGCCCGGATGGACGCACAGAATCCACAAATCCCGCCCCGGCACTTTCCAGATCCAGCCCGGCCAGCGCGTAAAGCATGGAAGCCACCACCGGATATTCCTCCAGCTTGCGGCCCAGATCATCACGCCCAAGGGTGTTGTATTCCAGCACGGCCTGCGATTCCCCGAAATAGAGCGTCTTGATATTCCGGGTCCGCCGATCGACCAGCCGATCATAATCGCGGAAAGTGCGACTTCCATTCATAGCCGGAGGCGAAGCCAGATCCAAGGTAGGTACGCGCAGCCTGTGCCGCCGATCGTTATACATATGCACCAGCCGTGTAGACGCATGGGTCAGCGGAGTACGCCAGATATCCACCTTCAGCGCATCCTGCAAAGCCGCCATTTCGCGGCAGAGAGTTTCGGTATCTTCATCCATGAATTCCACCACTACATCCACACGGTGCTGGTCAGTCCCATGAACGGGATCCTTGTGTTCGGCCAGCACGGTGATCGCTCCCGGCCTGACGTCATACGTCCATGCCACGCCACCTGACACCCTACGGTACACAATGCCGGTCACCGGGTCTTTCAGGCTGCGCTGCCCGGTCATGGGCGAAGTCACTACCTTCAATCTTTCAATAAGTCTCATACTCAATCCTCTTCTAGTCCGTTCAGAAATGTGCGTTTCTGGGCGGACTAGGACATGTCGCGGCCTTCGGTTAGGCCTCCCCTTCTAAGAAAATACTCCAAGGCCTGCGTCATTACATCCACCTGATCCTTGTATTTGGAGCCGGGAAAATGCTCCACCTCATCCAGAAAAACATCCAGCCACTCAGCAGACTCCGGCAACCAGACATTGCCGCCCTCGATCGTATCGGCTACCGCATTGGCCCTGTTTTCCTTATCGCCCCCGGTCACTGCCCACGGCACGACCGGAAGCTTTGTTTCATCCTGCAAATCCTGAATAACGCTGATCCCACTGGACTTGTCCTCAATTACGATCGCGGAGGCCTTGTGGATCGCGTACCGTCTCTTGATTGTGCGCTTCAGCTCCGGGTATTCCATTTTCTTGCGGATCAGATCCAGCAGGTAATAGCCGTTGTAGGCCTCGCCCCAGAGCTGCCCTACCGAATAAGCGGCATTGGCATTCTTCTTCTGGGCCGTGTCCCAGTGCTCAACAATGCGATTGAATTTGGGAAGCTTGGTATACCGCTTGAACCAATCCACCTGAAAAGTTGCCCCGCCTTTCGGAACCGGACGCTGCTGGAGCTGCCCTGCGGCCTCAGTAGGTGATGAGAAAGAATTTTCAATATGGGTCAGGGTTTCCTCGTCAAAACGTTCCGGCCAGAGCAGCTGCCCTTCCTTTTCGCGGGGATCTTCGAACCCAAGCACCGTATGGAACTTATTCCCCTCGTACCGTGCAGGCAAACAGAGATGGGTGTACCCGCCCTTCTCCAGAATATGACCGCTCAGATCCTGCTGGTGGCCGCGCTGCATGACGACTACGAATGCCCCGGTCTTGGGATCATTGAGACGGGTCTGCATGGTGTTGTCCCACCAATCCAGCACTTCCTTACGCTTGGCATCAGAATTGACCTCGGACATGTTGTGGGGGTCATCAGCTACTATGCGGTCCCCGCCTTCACCTGTAGCCCTACCGCCGACAGATGAGGAGAACCGGAAGCCCCCGGCCTTGTTTTCAAACTTATCCTTGGCGTTCTGGTCCCGCTTGAGCTGCACATGAGGCCATGCTTCCTGATACCAGGGCGAAGTCACGATCTCACGGGTCTTCATATTGTCTCGCGTTGAAAGCATGGCCGAATAGGAGCTGAAGAAAAATTGAATCCACGGATTGAAGGTCCATTCCCATGCCGGCCAGCAGACTGACACGGACAGCGACTTCATGTGGCGAGGCGGCATATTGATCAGCAGCCTTGAAATCTCCCCGGTACTGACCGCCTCCAGATGCTCCACAATGGCCCCGATATGCCAGCCGTCAACAAAGGTCCGCCCCGGCTCGATAACGTGCCATGCATTGCGGATGAACTCTTTCAGCGGCATATCAGGCTTCCCAGTGCCTATGTACTGAGATTCAGCCTGTGGAACCTGCTCCTTCAAATTCATGAGCAGATTCCCCATCAGGCCGTTTGCTTTCACCGTTTTACTCATAGCTCGTTCATGTACACATCCTTGATTTCCTCAGGCTGGACGCACAGGTAATCAAGGGTCTGCTTCTGGCTGGAGTGATTAAAAATTTCCATCAAGGTCGGGATATCCACACCGAATGTCACCCTCTGGTGATAGCCGAATGTTTTCCGCAACGTATGAGATCCGTATTGCCCCTTCAGATTGATTTTCTCGCACCACTTCTTGACCAGCTTGTTCACGTAATTCGGAGCCATAGACTTGCCGTTTCTGCCCGTAAAAAGAAAAATCCGTTCCTCATCCCGGCACTGCATCGCCCAGGGACGCACAGCCTTGATGACGGTTTCGTTCAAGGTGATCCTGCGACCCTTAGCTGTCTTCTGCTCTTCAAGCACCAGCTCATCACCGGCTTTGGCATAAATAAACTGTTCGGCCTCAATCTGGACCAGATCAATGGCGCGGAGATTGGTGTTGATCCCCAGAACGAACAAAGCCAAATCGCGCGGATTGTCCGCAAGCAGCTTTTTCAGATTCGCAATGTCCTTCAGCGAAGTGATCGGATCAACCTTGAGCTTGCTTCCTTTTTCGGGATGATTCGGATTCTTTTTTTTCATTTCGAGCTCCTTTTATTAAAGTCTAAGTTTTAATCATATTTTCATAAAACTAACACTTGAACAAGAGTCTTTTCTAACTAATTTTCAGCAAAATTCGAATAAGCGACTGAAATTTAAAATATAAACACCATTTTCAGCACTCTAACTTTATTATAAAAGTTAGACTTTTCGAGTTTGCAAAAAATTAAAAGTTAGACTTTTCCGAACCGCCGATTCCGAAATCCAAAGCCGACCGAGCCGCATTAATTTCAGTCAGCCGGCTGACAATTCGCTGCTGAACTTCCGGAGCTGCGTTTTGAATTTCCTCCAAAACGATGGATTGAAATTCCTCGACCTTCTTCAGCGAGTAAATTTCGCTTTGCATCTTGAAGACGAATTCGAGCTGCTTACGAAGTTCAGCCTGCAACTGGATCAGAAAGCCACCTAGATCGCGTTTCTGGCCCGCCAGCCGCCGCAATTTTGATTGACTGTCCCGGTACTCCTGCGAAGCCGGATCACCATGAAGGACAACGTGAACCATCTCCAGCAACTCGCGGCATTGCTTTCCCAGAGCTTCGAGCTGATCAGCCAGTGAAAGCTTGGCATCGATCATCTTCGGAGCCGAGAACAATGCAACATCTTTGGAAACAGCAAAATCAATACGCTTTTTAGCCCTTGAAACAGCCGCTTGAGACACAGCAAAAAAATCAGCAGATGCACTTTGTTTCCATCCAAGCTCAACTAACTGCTTAATTAACATCTCTTGGTCAATCTTTCCACTTTTATACGAAGGATGTTTCTGCAACTCTTCATGCATAACAATCAACTCACACTGTTATATTTTCGCACTGCATTAACTTTATAACTTCAAAACTTAATTTCAACGTGGTTAATATTAACCTCCGCTTAACCTGCTCCAGCAGCAATACGTTCTGCATATTCAGCTTCACTCATTCCCTGCCCGGAATTGGAAGTTAACTCGTTCACTTCCATCTCTTCCCGACTCTGAAACCCACTGCCCAAAACTTTGGAGATGTTATCCGGCTTCACCAGCCATGGAAGACTTGCTTTCCATTCCGGATTCACTTCTCCCATCAAGTAGGGGTAGTCCTTCACCAGCTCAAAATACCAACGCCACCACAAGATCCCTTTCTCCGGTGGTCCACCCTCGCACCTGCATTTCCTGACTTTCCTCATCAGGGAATCAGTAACAGCTTCCGGCTTAGGCAAGTCGGGCAGAATTTCGCAAAAGGCCTCCACCAACTCTTCCCCCTCCGGGGGACTACAGGGGGTATTTACGTAGTGAGTAGGAGAAGGAGAAGGGGCATTGCCAAAATCGGCGTCGGGCATATTTTTAGGATTGCCATTTTCATGCTCATGCATTGCTTGAGCATCAGGCTTACCTTCAGGCTGATCCGAGCTTTTCTTTTTATTCTTATCATCCTGTTTTTTATCCTTTTTCCAACGCGCAGCGGCGGCTTTCTTGGCCTTCTCCGACCGCGCCCTGGCTTCAGCGGCCCAAGGCTGCATGTCGTCCCACTCACAAATAAAGAACCGATCCTTATCTTTACCTATTATTTCAAGATCTAACAGCATCTGAACATAGTCAGTGCGGTCCAGCTGAACTTTGCAGGCGAACAACAGGTCCTCCTCGTCAAAGTTCTTAGGAAAGTAACCGGAATCACTGGGGTAATGCTTTGCGCAGTAGCACATAAGAAAGATCAACCCCAACGCTCCCTCGGCCCCGAACTTTCTCATTATCTTCTGGGTCCGAAAGTCCTCGGCAAACTCAACATCAAGCCGGATGTCAGATACATTTTTAACTCGACCAGCCACACCGCACTCCTTAAAAATTTTTCAGCTTTGCGGATTTATTGCATTGGCAATGCTCAAGCATTACTCAAGCAAATTTTCATTCATAACATGTTTAAAAGGTTCAAAAAAAACAGGGCATGCCCTGAAAAATTTTCGGCGCCCCCCCGGAATTCACAAAATTCCGGCCCTGCCCGATTTATGCACTAGCTATGCGTGAGCAATGCTAGTGCGTTACGTGGTTAATTCTTGACAATTTGCTTCATCCTATAGAACAACCTCATAATTATTATTTTTCAAATTTGAGGTTGGCTATGAATAAAGATGAGATGATTGAGCTCCTTAAGACTGATGTTGAGGGTTGGAATAAATATGTAAGAGAGCGCAAAGGTCGTAATCCCCTTGAGAGAACAAATATGCCTATGATTGACTTACAAGGCGCTGACTTACAAAATGCCAATCTACGAAATGCCAATCTAGAAAAAACAGACCTTAACAGGGCCAACTTATTCAATTCTAACCTTTCTCAGACAAACTTCGTAGATACAATTCTTACCAATACAATTCTTGATGGCGCGACTCTCCAAGGAACAAATTTCTTTGGAGCCCTTTTAAAAGATACCTCTTTTATTAAATCAGAACTTCGTGGAACGTACTTGCACAAAGCCAAGCTCTTTAATACAAATTTTAGAGATTCTATTTTTATCTCAGTATTGTTTTCATCAAAAGATCAATTAAACGAAATTAGACATCCTCTTTCCGAAGAGCAACTTGCTAACTGCATCTTTGAAGACGAAAAGAATTTTTACAAAAGGCAAGCATCAGGTACAAAACTTTCGGAAGATCTTTTTTTATCTACCCCACTTAAGGAAGAAAACAATTCGTTAAAAATACATTTCAAAGATCACACCTCATGGACCCCACGAGATCTTTCTATTTTCCTTATGGGAATTCAGTCTGCATATTCCAATCTTCTATACTTACACACTACAGATAACGATGTACTAGAGCATATCGAAAACAACCTTGAACACAGCTCCATTTACCCTCCCTTAGATCAAGAAATTTGCATTCAATCTATTCAGAATGGGTCAATGCTTATTGAAATTGGAAAATTAATCCAAGAAGCCTCTCCTTTATCTGACTTGCAAATGGTAATGATAACACTCAGCTCTCTTGCAACTATTTCATTACCCCTGGCCAAATCTGCAAAAATCGTTTCTGAAATATTCAAAACGAATTCTGAAACACGAAAAAACAATGCTGAAACACGAAAAAACAATGCTGAAACAGAAAAGATCAAAGCCGAAACAGAAAAACTCAAAACCGAAACAACACTTATGACCTGCCAATCAGCTCCAGCAACAAATCAAGAAAAAAGAGAACTTCTTTCTATTAACGCAAAAGATAAAGAAATTAGCCAAGCTATTAGTAATATCCTTTTTGCCAACATAACTGTCGCAAATAATCCAGACCTAGTAATTAAAGCTACAAAACACCTCCAAATTGCCCTCCTGGAATTAGCGAAAGCATACAAAGTAGACCCAGAAATTATTCCTCCAAAAATAGATCAGGAAGAACAATAGCCCTCACACCCGATCAATCCGAATCTCCTGATCATGCTCAACGTCCTTAGGACAAACACAGAGATGATCACACATAGGACAACGCACCCTGTCCCCGATCTGGCGCAATCTTACACACTTGCCTGACCGGGGACATTTTTCCACGCCTTCAACTTTGAACCGCCAGGGCGATAGATTGGACTGCTCATTGGTCGAATGCCGCAGGAACGGTTGCTTCACTTCCATATTCATGACTGCACCTCCCCCCGGCTCGACCAGACAACATCCGTATCCAACACAACCACCAGCTCTCCATCTGATATCTGGTCGCAGTGAAGCTTCGAAGCCCGTTCAATGGCCCGGATCAATGCATCTTCCCGGCAGACCTCAAGGCAAGGATCATCCACAAGATCAATGTCCGCGACAAACTCTCCTTTATGGCGGAACCTCAGTACTGCGACATGCTTCCTTATAGTCATTTCCTTTCCTCCTTCCCTGCTTTCAGATCTCCTTCCGCAATCCGCTTCACAGATTCAACCCCGGCATCGATGCCGGCCAGACACTCATCAACCGTGCATGAAGCACTGCTAATCAGGGCCAACAGAAAATTTCTGGTAACGGATTCCACTTTAACCGTTGCTTCCACAGACTTAGGCACAACAATCCTCCTTAAGCCGGCATAAAATCCAGCCAGCTCCAATCCTTTTCATTGTCATTGAGGAACTGCAACCGCCTGCGCCGATACATTGTTTCGAGGCTACCAGTATTTGAGTTCCTGCTTTTGGCCACATCCAAAGTCACTTCCACCAGATCATCCGTTGTCTTGGGATTCCATGGCCGGATAAAAACGACCTGATCAGCATCCTGCTCAATGGCTCCGGACTCACGCAGATCCGAAAGAAGCGGAATCTTGCTTTTACGGTTCTCGACTTCGCGGTTGAGCTGGGCCAGCACAAGAAGAGTGATGCCGCACTCGGTAGCGGTTTCTTTCATGAGCCTTGAAATTTCGGCCACTTCCCTTTCGCGGGACCCACCACGGGAATCAGGACGCACGAGCTGAATGTAGTCCACCACCGCAAAACGCAAACCGAACTCCCGCTTCCAACGCCGGCACTGCGCGCGCAGCTCTGAAGCGGAAAGTGAAGGCCTGTCCCAGATCCGCAACCACGGGTCTGTACCTTCAAAATATTGGGCAAAGTCATAGATATTCTGCCAGTCTCCCTCGGAAAACTTCCCGTCACGGAAACGCATGGAGTTAATCCCATGAGTAGACGCAAGAAAACGGTTCACCAGCAGATAGCGCATCATTTCCAGGGAAAATATCCCCACTGGAACCTGACGAACTATGGAATGAAGGGCAAAATTGAGTGCAAGAGCGGTCTTACCGTTGGAAGGACGCCCGGCAAGAATAACAATCTCTCCGGGGAGAAAACCGCCGGTAATACTGTTGAGCTTGTAAAGGTGGGTTTTAATGCCGTCTCCGCCGCGCTTTTCAAGACCCTCAAGATACTTCACGTATTCCTTGATGATCTCGGACGGCTTCTGTGAGCCGACATCGACCCGGTCCTCGAGGACAGAATCAACAACCTCCTGCGCAGTTGCGGCAAATTCGGAAGGGTCCGCATCGGCAGTATAGGCGTGCTCGATGAGCTGCTGCCCTAGATTGGCCATAGCCCTGCGCCGGGCATAGCCCTGTAAATCCATAGCCCAGCTCTTTGCATGACGGACCGGCTGAATATCATTGGCCAGCTCAGCGAGGAACACAGCACCGCCACACGCTTCAGAACGACCGTTCTTCATAAGCCGGTCATTGAGCGAAACGATATCGATAGGAACCTGCTCACGATGCAGGGCAAGAACTGTCTGCCAGATATTCTGGTGAACTGGAGAATAAAAATGATCAGGAGTCTTGAGAATGGGAAGCAAATCATCAACGTTGCGACCGTTATCCCGGATCACAGCACTGAGAACAGCCCTTTCAAGCTCCATATTATTGGGAGGTGCGGACATATTCATGACCACCTCCCACGACTTGCGGGGGCAAATAGGGGGCAAAACCAAAAAAACACCCCCTTAGAACAGCTATGCGGATGCTGTTGTAAGGGGGTGTTTATATTACGGTTGGTGCGAAAGGAGAGACTCGAACTCTCACGGATTAACCGCTGGATCCTAAATCCAGTGCGTCTACCAATTCCGCCACTCTCGCAACCAAATTTTATGGGGGCTAACTACTGGATAGCATCCTTTTGAAAAGTCTACTATCCCGTGCAGCCGTTGCGTTAATATAAGCAGTGTTACAGCTTGTCAACAAAAATCATTTAAAAATCCATAAAAACGGTCAGTTCAACTCGTCAGCCATAGCCGCCAGAAGCTTTGTTAGCTTTGCTTCAAGGCCTCCAAAATCTTTTGCCAAAAAGAATAAACACGGTTCTATTCCTTTTGCACCGGACTCACATATAACATCCACGTTTTGAGGTTCAGTATGCTCGGCCATGGCTTTGCAGGTTCCCCACTCAAGGAAATACTCTTCAGTTCCCTGAACTTCATCCGGTTCATCAGCGCGGTCAAACCAAGCTTCGACAAATCCGCATTCAGCTGCTGCATCTAAAATCTGATTGTTAAGACGCAATCTGGCAGCACAGCCTATTTCCGGATTAGCCTTTCTGGCACAGAGTAAAATTTTAGCAACATTGAAAGAAGCACCGAACTCTGGATGACCGCATACCATAACCTGACCTTTGCGGGTACACGAGATCCTTCCGCTAAAAGCAGCAACATCTTTTATCTCGGTGGCATGCGGTAAAGCCACTGCAACATTCATCCGGACTTCGGGAATCAGCTGACTCAGGCCATGCATGCACTCCAACCGTAAACCAAACTCATGGAGCTCCGAAAGGGTGCCCTGCTTCATGCCTTCGATCAGCATGGGAGCCAGATGGTTCGGCGGCCCACTTCCTTCACCTAGGTCAAACCCGGACCTCAGCGCAAGGTTAAGATATTCCTGGGCCTTCCGCACAGCAGTAACCATATCATATCCTTTAGCCAGCCCGGAAGCAATGGCCGCAGAAAGAGTGCAGCCTGTACCGTGGCTGTTCTTTGTCTTTACTCGCTGCTGCATAAGCGGAATCGGCTGCCGCCCCTTAATTCCAAGCCAATCAGTTGCAGCTACGGAATCAAAATGCCCGCCCTTGACCAGAACGGCCTTCGGTCCCATCTCAAGGAGAATTTCAATAGCTTCAAAAATGTCTTCCCGACTCTTGATTTCCAGACCTGTGAAGAGTTCCGCCTCAGGCACATTGGGAGTCAGCAGATCAGCCAGGTGGAAAATTTCCTTCATGGCTTCAACTGCGTCATCTTTAAGAAGCTTCGCACCACTTGTGGCCACGCATACCGGATCAATCACCAACGGGATATCTCTACCATTTAAAGCCTCACCAACTGCGCGTATAATGGGTGCAGAAAAAAGCATACCGGTCTTTGCTGCACGGACTTTAATATCATCACAGACCGTTTCAATCTGAAGAGCTACGAACTCTGGTGATACAGCCTCAATCCCGGCAACTCCAGTAGTATTCTGGGCTGTGAGAGCGGTGATTGCGCTGGCTCCATAACAGCCGGCCATGGAAATGGCTTTAAGATCAGCCTGAATCCCGGCTCCACCACCAGAATCAGACCCTGCTATTGTCAAAACGCATGGAAGCGGTTCCATTCTGCCTCCTTAGGCAATTGTTTTAAAAATTATGTAAAGCTAACTATACCTATGTTCCGGGTCAACAATCGATTTTAATGAAAAAGACACTGATATTATAGACAGCAAGTCGTTCTTATGCTTTATTATCTTTAGAATATGTTATAACATTCGACTAAAACTATTAACACAATGACGCAAGACACTAATGGAAATATCATTAATACAAAACTGTCCTTCCAAAAGCATAAGAGAGAAGCTCTCCAGTCTTTTATTCAAGGACTTGATTGAACTAGATGAACTCCAGAATATGTTGGAAGTCAGCTATAATGCAACCGGAATACCCTCTGGTATTATAGATGCTTTTACAGGAGAAGTTTACGCCGGGGCAGGTTGGCAAAAAATATGTGTTAATTTCCATAGAGCCCACCCTGAGACTTGCGCCAAGTGTATAGAAAACGACACTATCATTACAAATAAAATTCAAAAAGGTACATATCACGGATATAAGTGTTCTAACGGTATGTGGGATATCGGCGTTCCCATTATGTGTCTGGAACAGCACATTGCAACTTTTTTTCTCGGACAATTCTTTTACGACGACGAAGAACCGGACCGTGATTTTTTCATCAAACAGGCTGAGAAATATAAATTTGACCGGGAAAAGTATCTTGAAGCGCTTGATGAAGTACCCAGATTCAAGCGGGAACGCGTTGAAGAAATCTTGAAACGAAATATCGCACTGGCCGCATTCCTTTCAGATTCAGCTTCCAAAAGCATGCGCAACTTTTATGAAATAGAACAACGTAAGGAAGCTGAAAAAGAAGTCAAGAGACTACGCAACTATCTTGCAAACATCATCGATTCCATGCCGTCAATTCTAATTGGAGTTGATCCGGAGGGGAAAATAACCCAATGGAACAAAGAGGCTGAATCTGTTTACGGCATAGGACAGGCAGACGCCATCGGCAAAGATATCAGAAACGCGATGCCACCCCTGTCATCCCAGATGGAACGCATTCACACCGCTATCCGCACCTGTCGCAAGCAGGAATACATAAAAAGACCGGCCCCGGACGAGAAAGATAATACCTGCGAAGATGTAACCATTTATCCTCTGATCTCCAACGGAGCCCGTGGAGCGGTTATACGCATAGATAACGTAACAGACCGGGTCAACCTCGAACGAAGGATGCTCCAATCGGAAAAAATGATGTCCATCGGCGGCCTTGCCGCTGGCATGGCTCATGAAATAAACAACCCGCTCTCAGGAATTATGGGCCACGCTACAAATATAAAAAAACGAATATACTCAGACCTGGTAAACAATATCTCAACAGCCGAAAAATGCAATATTTCCCTTGAAAACATGCGCTGCTATGTTGATGAAAGAGGTATCACCCGTATGCTGAACGGCATTTCAGAAGCAGGAGAAAGAGCGGCAACAATAGTACGCAATATGCTGGCATTCAGCCGCAAAAGCGAGAGCAGTTATGAACCACACAATCTGACTGAGCTTCTGGATAAAACAATAGAGCTTGCCTCCAGCGACTATGACTTGCGTCGGGAGTTCGATTTCCGGCAGATTGAAATAATACGGGAATATTCCGAAGACGTTCCCCTTGTCGTCTGCGAAAGCAACGAGATTCAACAGGTTTTCCTTAACATTCTGAAAAATGGCGCCGAAGCCATGTCGGGATCACAAAGAAAATCAAGTTTCTTATGTAAAATTTACGCAAAAGAAGGCAATGCAGTTGTAGAAATCATAGATAACGGTCCCGGAATTCCCAACGAAGTACGTGAGCATATTTTCGAGCCTTTTTTTACAACAAAAGGAATCGGCAAAGGGACAGGACTCGGTCTTTCAGTTTCATACTTTATTATCAATGACCAACATAGCGGTTCTATGGATGTGCAATCCGTTCCTGGGGAATGGACAAAATTCACTATCAAGCTACCTCTGAAATAACGCATTTACCTCCTTGCCAGTCACGGGGTTCAGCTATATGTATGCCCCATGACATTCAGCATCATCGCAAAAAAAATGCCCCAACCAAAGTTTCTACCCATGACCAGAACGGAAATGAACAAACTTGGCTGGGACAGACCTGACATCATTCTTGTTTCCGGAGACAGTTACATCGACCACCCCAGCTTCGGCATGCCGCTGCTGGGCCGGGTTCTTTCTGCACATGGATTCAAAGTGGCCCTTATCTGCCAGCCGGACTGGAATAATCCCAAAGCCATCGAGGAGCTGGGACGCCCGCGTCTTTACGCCGGAGTGTCAGCCGGGGCTCTTGATTCCATGGTTGCCCACTATACCTCATTTCGCAAAAAAAGAAGCGATGACGCATATACTCCCGGTGGCCGGGCAGGTTCACGTCCAAACCGGGCCTGCATCATTTATACAAACCTGATCAAAAAAGCTTTCAAGGGACTCCCGGTAATCATAGGAGGCATTGAAGCCTCACTACGCCGGACTTCCCACTATGATTTCTGGACCGATAAAGTCCGTAAAACCATTCTCATGGACAGTAAAGCCGATCTGCTGATCTACGGAATGGGCGAAAGAGCGATGCTTGAAGCAGCTATCCGCCTTTCCGAAAGAGAAGAGCCGTCCGCATCTTACTTGAAAGGTATTGCCGGAACGGCATTCATGGGGAATCCTGAGGACATTGAGGACGGAGCGAAGTTAATCGAACTCCCCTCCCATCAAGATATAATGGATGACCCTCAGCAATTAATGAAAGCAACATTGGCTCTTGAAGAACAGGTTCATTTCGGCGACACATGGGCGATACAGCCGGTGGATAAGCGGCATGTAGTGATTACCCCGCCTTCTAAATATCTTTCCACCGAAGAACTGGACTGGCTGTACAGCCTGCCCTTTGCACGGCTGCCCCACCCTATCTACAAGGACAAAGGAAAAATTCCCGCAGCTGCAATGATCGAATTCAGCATCACATCCCACCGTGGATGCGGTGGCGGTTGCTCTTTCTGCTCAATTGCCATGCATCAGGGACGGCATATCCGCTCACGCAGCAGAAAGTCTATCCTTGAAGAACTGAAAAGGATGCAGGAGCACCCTGATTTCAGGGGGTCCGTTTCTGACATAGGCGGTCCCAGCGCGAATATGTGGAATGCCCGATGTACTCTTGAACGCGGTAAGTGCAAGCGTAAAAGCTGCCTTGTGCCCAAAGTCTGCCCTAATTTCAAATACGACCAGCAGGCTAACCTGAAACTTTACCGCGATGCCCAAAAAATGGACGGCATAAAACATGTACGCGTTGCCAGTGGTGTTCGCTACGACCTTGGGCAGCAAAACAAACACAGTCTTAAAGAAATTTTCAAAGAATTCGTCGGCGGCCAGTTGAAAGTTGCACCGGAACATATTGTTCCATCAGTACTTAAGCATATGCGCAAGCCGGACCTGCCGATATTCGAGAGTTTTCTTGAAATGTTTTCCGCAGAATCCCAAAAAGCAGGCAAAGAACAATACGTAATCCCTTATTTGATGAGTGCATTTCCGGGCTGCACAGATAATGATATGCGCCAGCTCGGTTCATGGTTGGCAGCAAGAGGCTGGAAGCCACGTCAGGTGCAATGTTTCATTCCTACTCCGGGGACAATTGCCACCGCAATGTTTTATTGCGAAACCGATCCGGCAGGTAATAAAATCTATGTTGCCAAAACAGATGCCCAACGTTTGAAACAGCACCGCATCCTGATACCGGACCCTGGCCGCGACCCAAGGTCGATGAAGCAGGGAAAAAACAAGCAGGACAATGGAAGACGCAACAAATCAGAACCAAAAGATAAGACAGAGCTAAAAACGAAAAAGGGTAAAAACAACGATCACGACAACAGTGGTACGAATGGCGCCGCTAAAAGCAAAAATTTTAACCGTAAAAATAAGGGAAAAAGCTTCGCAAAGAGGAAAAAAATATAGTAATTACTGTTGGAAACAGAGGACAATTTAGATAAAATATATCTTCCCCTGAACTTCAACAGCGGATTACCTAATGAGCTCAGAATCATTTGCCAACCTGTGCATCTTTCATATTATGGATGGATTGCGTGACGGGCTATCGCACTTTTCCTCCAACAGCAGAACAGCCCTCATATATGCTGTAACTCCTGATGATCCATTGCGCATTTACGATCCACAGGATTTATTACGCGAACATCAACCTAAGTTGCAGGAATATTTTATTGATTCGCAGGAATGGCGCAAAGGGGGCAATCATGACGACAACACCCGGCTTATAGAGGTAATCCGCACAAAAGATCTGGCTCTTGCCGGGCTGATAAGCTGTAGTGCGCGCTCCAGCAGTATCTTTTATCAATGCTGGTTTACCGAACAGCACCCGGACATGTGTTCCATCGGCCCCACCGAAAGCTGGATGGAATATGCGGCCCTGCTTCTTTCTCAAGACTTTGCGACCCAGAACATTCTGCGCATTGACAGTTCCGGTCATTTACTACGAGAGTACTCCACCCATGCCGTTCGCGACTACGTTGTAGACCAGCGCAACCGCATAATGGGCTGGGATACGCAGCTACGGGTCTACCCTATTCTCGACGCTGTGCTCGGCATATCTAAAACGCGGGAAGAAGGAGCGTGGGCACGCGGAGAGCTCATCTTCATAGAACCTTCAGAACTTGATTCAATCAAGTACATGGCAAAATTCCCTGAAACGGAACGCCCGTCCCTCAAAAACCATAAACATGTCAGAAAGTTGCTCCAATCGGTTGAAAGCTCAAGCCGCAAACTTGTTTCCGATGGTAAGTGTGTAGTCGGAATCGCAGCAGTGCCTCCTACCAACAACTCTATTACCGCCGCATTCAAAGGCGATTGGGGCTTAATGTATCTGGGCAGTGACCCCATATGCAGTTTTGCGGACGCTAAGTTTTCTTCCACAAACTACAAACCGAACCTCGTACACCTTGAGGAATACCTCCTTGAGCGGGACTTGAGCGCCGACACCAGACACAGTCTTTTTCAGCTGGTTATGCAAATGATTTCCACCGCCAACCACCGCAGTCACGGTTGTACATTAGTACTTGATTTCAATGATGAACCTGTGGAAATTGCCGGACAACCCCTAGAGGAGCCACTGGATCTCAGGCAACCGGAAATTCGTGGTCTGGCCCGATCGCTGACCAAGCTTGATGGAGCAGTTCACATGTGCAAAGATTTAAAACTTCATGGTTTTGCCTGCTTACTGGATGGGCAGTCCGTGTCCGGAGAGAACCGGGCAAGAGGTGCGCGTTTTAACTCAGCCCTGCGCTTTACCGCCAAACACGATAACCTGATCGTGATAGTAGTATCAGCTGATAAACCCGTTTCAATTATCCAGCGCGGTGTGGAACTGACCGCCAATTGTGAATGGAAACAGCTTTTTGCCTGCGTCAGCACCCCGCCATCATTAAATGACTGGGTTAAAGAAATATCATGACTACAGCATAAGCATTCTTCTCAATCAGCATTTACGGTTCTGTTCTTTCGCATGGACCTACATATGTGCCTCGTCATTAAGTACTATTCCCTTAAATTGCTGGCGGTCACGTCTGCGTAGTTTTCTATTGGTAAAAATTATATTATGTCAGGATAGACATATCAAAAAAGACAACTCAAGTAGCTAATGGCGGTGGTTTAATATGTCATTATTTAATTATTAGCTTGATAATTCTTTAATTCTGGTGCAAAAATACAACTAATTGAACAATCCTTAAAGCAGCTTTACATTCAAACATATAATTTTAAAAAACTGCAACTTACAAATGAAAACGCGCTATCTTATTTTTTTAATTTTAGCATTTTTGGGGCTTACAATCCTGGGAATTCATCCTGCCAAAGCGGAAGAGAGTCTTATCATCTCTGTCGCTGCCACTAAAAATGCCATTAAAAAATACGTTAGCCTCCCTGATTCTGCTAAAAAAGTTCCTATCAAAACCAAACAAATTCCCGCTGAAATAGAGACTCGTTGTCAGGCAAGCATAATGCTGATGAAGAATGCGCTGATGCTGGGCGGAATTAACCCTCAGATAACTTTCCTTGCCACCCCGAATAGCAGACGCGAAAGAGAGGAGGTCATAAAAAGTTATGCTGTAATCAGCGCTCACCTGTTCAATGAAAGTGCTATTATGCGGCCTGAGTTCAGTGACAAGATATATATTAGTGACCCTGTCGTTGAAGACGGTTACTATGAAAAAGGAATTTTCTGTCTGCCGTGCAACCATAGAGTTTTAAATGCACGCAATCTCAATGAATTGAAAAGTGCAGGGCTACCTTTAATCGGCATTCATTGGCACAATGACGATACTACCCTGACTGAGATGGGAATAGAACAAATAGCAAAGGGCCCGACGACAGACTCTTTGTTCAGAATGATTAAAGCAGGGCGAGCAGACTGGATTCCATTAGGATTTCATAACTCCAAAGACTTAAGCGTAAGTCAGGCAGGCATAACCCTTGTCCCGGTCAAAGGAATAAAAATCAGCTTAAAGGAAAGCAGGCACTACATTGTCTCAAAAAATCATCCTGCCGGGGCAAAAGTTTTCCAAGCCTTACAAAAAGGAATAAAAATCATGCGGAAACAAGGCATGATAAAAAAACTGCTTGCAAATGGCGGCTTTCATTGCCCCGTCACCAAGAAGTGGAAAGTGCTGAACAGCAAAAAATACATAGCTACCAAAGAATAAATGGACCGGATCACATGAACCGGCCCATTTTTTTATTAAAGCTGCCCAAAAACTTCAGTAAGAGGGCTATTACCAACCTGCTTGACACTCAGTACATCATACAACTTTTCAAGCTGCAGAACTATCTGCTCAAGTTTACTGTCATCAGCTACAGTGAGGATCATACGGCTTTCACTTCCATCACCAACCGGGCCACATACGATACCTTCAAGGTTAAAGTTACGACGGGAGAAAAGTCCGGTAATCTGGCTCATTACTCCGGCATGGTTGCGTACCAGTAAATCAATAACAAAATTATGCTTACACATGGCTAATCTCCTATCATTTCCCGGTTGGCACACTCCGGCGGAACCATGGGAAAAACCTTGTTTTCGAAATTAATGGGAATATTAATTACACACGGGCCATCCTGACCCAGAACTTTACGCAGGAATAATTCAGGATTTTCCTGCTCACTGAGATCAAAAGCCTGAATACCGAATCCCCGGGCTATTGATGCAAAGTCAGGATTGCTCTCAAAACTTGAAGCAAAATACCTCTCCTCGAAAAACAGCTCCTGCTGCTGTCGTACAAGACCTAAGCGATTGTTATTCATAATAAGAACCTTAACATTCAGACGCTGCTCAGCCAGAGTTGCCAGCTCTTGAATATTCATCAGAAAAGACCCGTCTCCACTTACACAAACAACCTTTTTATCCGGTTTTGCCAAAGCCGCTCCAATAGCATTAGGCAACCCGAAGCCCATTGTTCCCAACCCCCCGGAAGTGAGCAGAGTTCTCGGTTTACGAAATGGGTAGCCTTGCGCCACCCACATCTGATGCTGACCAACATCGGTAGTGATGATGGCATCATCCGGAAGAGTTTCACCCATGACTCGTATCAGGTTCAGGGGATGGAAAGTGTCCTGTGCATCAGGCCGCTGGTCAGGATACATCATACGAATGGAAGCAAGGCGCGCACTCCAGCTGATACGGATGGATGTTTCAACTTTCTCAACCAGTTTGCCAAGAACATGACCAACGTCACCGACAATGGAGAGGTTTGAAGATTTAATTTTGCCGATTTCTGAACGGTCGATGTCGATATGAAGAATGTCGGCATGTTTACAGAATTCACATGCTTTACCTACTGCCCGATCATCAAAACGAACCCCCAGCGCTATGATCAGGTCAGCTTCTTCCATAATCATATTCGTGGAACGTGAGCCATGCATTCCAAGCATACCGAGATAGTTGGAATCCCCATGGGGAAAGGCCCCAAGACCCATGAGAGTGGTTACAACCGGAATAGAATTCCTGCGTGCAAACTTAATCAAAGAATCAGATGCATTAGCTGCAACAACACCGCCGCCGGCATAAATTATAGGTCTGCGCGCTTTGTTGATCATAGACACTGCCTGTTCAATCTGTGCGGCATCACATTCAAAAGAAGCTTTATCTATTTCCCGAGCCTTGATTTCGGAAATCTCGATGATTTCCTTCTGAACATCCTTGGGGATATCAACTACAACCGGGCCGGGTCTGCCGGATTCTGCCAATCTGAAAGCTTCGGGAATAACCTCCAGCAGATCTGCTGCGCACTGAACCAGAAAATTGTGCTTGGTAATTGGAATAGTCAATCCGTAAGTGTCTACTTCCTGAAAAGCATCAGTACCGATGAGAGTGCTGGTAACCTGTCCGGTAATGGCAACAACGGGGATGGAATCAAGCCTTGCATCAGCTATTGCAGTCAAAAGGTTTGTTACGCCGGGACCGGAAGTTCCCATGCACACGGCAGCCTTGCCCGTTGTCCGGGCCATCCCCTGCGCCATGAATCCCGCCCCCTGTTCATGACGGGCAAGGATATGCCTGATGGAACTGTCACGTAAGGCATCATAGATGGGCAGATTAGAACCGCCGGGAATACCGCATATTATTTCAATTCCCTGTTGTTCCAAGAGCTTAATTACCAACTTAGCACCACTGATCTTCATTTTCGCACCCTCGTAATTTCCTGATGAAAATAAAAAACCCCCGCCGGCTGAGCCGGCGGGGGTTACAACTACACGTTATAAATGTAAACTGCTGCTTACAACCTTCCCTCCGGCTCACTTAAGCCTCGCACGACCACGACAGAAACCACGACCATCACCACGTTAGTGACGGTTGCGACGACTGCATTCATATGGTCGAGGGTAGATAGTAGCATTTCAGTTCTTCTTTAAAATTCCGTATAAAATTTAAGATGTTTAAAACTCTCTAATACAACATTTTTTTGAAAGCAAGAGTTTTATTAATTTTTATCTTCCAAAATCACCCCACAATGTTACTTGCAGTCCCATATGCTATGCCTTAAGTAACTTACTTGTTCCTACTTACTATGACCACCCACAACAAATACTAAAGAAATGAACCCGGAAACATTAATCATCACACTTGCCGAACGTTTCGGCCTTATTGTGGCAGGTGCTTTTCTGCTTCTGACCATTACCCCTATTCACAAAATCGGCTTCCGGCAGAGCTCTCCCAAAGCAGATACCGCCCTGCAAATTCTCATTTTCGGGATTTGCGGTATTCTAGGTACTTACGGTGGGAACTTTGTATTTCAATCCGTTGCCAACCTTCGCGCCATGGCAGTAATTACAGGCGGACTATTCGGCGGACCTCTGGTAGGACTCGGTGCGGGACTTATTGCCGGAGGGCACCGTATCCTGATCGATTTAGGTGGATTCAGTGCTGTTCCATGCGGACTTGCCACCATGCTGGAGGGACTTGCCGCAGGGATTGTCTCACTGCATCTGACTAACCGTATGGACTGGCGGGCAGCAGCCGGACTGGCCTTCATAGGCGAGATAGTCCACATGATCATGGTCCTCTTCCTTTCCCACCCCTACGATCAGGCCATGCAGCTGGTAAAGCTTATCGGCATGCCAATGATAATACTAAACACCTTCGGCGCGGCACTCTTTGCACAGGTTATCAATATCGTTTTTCGCTACGGAACCAAGCAGGATTCAGTTAAGGCGCAGCATATCCTGGATATTGCAAACCTTACTGTAAGCCATCTGCGATCAGGTCTGACCCTTGAATCCGCTCAGGAAACAGCTAAAATCATACATGCCCACCTAACCGCAGCAGCTGTTGCCATAACCGACAACGTCAATGTGCTGGCGCATGCAGGAGACGGAGCAGACCATCATCTACCGGGCAAAGAAATCCGTACAGAATCCACGCTCAAGGTTCTGAAAGAAGGTGAACCTCTATTTATTGAATCCGGGAAAGGAATCGGTTGTATCCACAAAGGATGCCCGTTCACTTCAGCAGCCGTTGTCCCGCTGCATAAAAACGGACAGGTTGTCGGCACCCTTAAACTTTACGGAACCAGGAAAAACCAGCTGGACCAACTTTCCTTTGAGATGGCCAAAGGCCTTGCCAATCTCTGCTCTACCCAGTTGGAACTGGAAGAGATCCAGATTAAGGAACAGATGCTGAGCCATGCGGAAATCCGCCGCCTGCAAGCCCAGATCAACCCGCATTTCCTGTTCAACTCATTAAATACTGTAACATCATTCTGCCGCACTAACCCGGACCGCGCACGCGAACTTTTACTCGAGCTTTCCAAATATATGCGTAAAAACCTCGACAGCAGCCGTGGCTATGTCCCTCTGCATGAAGAGCTTGCTCAGCTTAATAGCTACCTTGCGATAGAACAGGCTCGCTTCGGTGATCGCATCAAAGTAGATATGAGTGTTGAAGATTCCTGTCTTGCATGGCCCATCCCGCCGCTGATTATCCAGCCGCTGGTGGAAAACAGTGTAAAGCACGGTCTCATGGGACGAGAAGAAGGCGGAACCATAACTATCGACATTCATTGCGCCAATGAAGAAATGACTGTTTCCATAAAAGACGATGGCATCGGCATGACCAAAGAACAGATAGAAGCAATCTACGCCAAAAAAAAGATAGACTCCCGAGAAGAAGGAATCGGGGTCCGCAACTGTATCCAGAGACTGGAGCAAATATACGGGCCGCAATACCAGATGGAAATTACGTCAATAGAAGGAAAAGGAACTGTAGTCTGTTTCCATGTACCCAAACTTCGCACCGCCATACAGATGCGTGAATTTGCGGGAAGCACAGCATAGAATGCGAGACAAAATATAAGATTATCTTGAAATAATAAATCTCCTGCTCTAAATTATTACCTATAAATCCATAATTTAAAGGCCGTAATTATGAGCAATTGTTCCTGCAATACCCGCGTATTCAACTCCTTTGCTGCACGGATTCAAATACTTCATGAAACCGTGCACGCAAAGTCCACCAAAGGAATCAAGCTGGCCAGCGCCCTAAAAACTCTTTTCGTAATCAAAAGCCTGAGCCCGATAGTAATACGCACCTTTTCCAATGAATGGCATGAAGCCTCATGCCATATCAACGCTGATAATGATTGCGCACAGGTCCTTCAAAAAGCTGTAAAGATTAAAGACCATCTCGCTGAATCACACCTAATACTCAGCACCCTGCCTTCACCGTTCGCTCGGTGGGCAGGACGCAGAATAGCTGGTCCCTTAATGGACTGGAACGACCTTGTTCTTGACCTCGCCATAGCCTCGGATCAGGAAATTCAAGATTCGCTTTCAGAACTTGAGGAGGTCTTATAAATGGTTATCCTTGAGGAAACAGAGGCCTATCTGCGCTACGAAAGAAGTCTGCTCAAAAAATATCCACAGGCAGAATATGACATCAAACGCGCAAAGAAAAAGATAATCCGCAGTCCGTGTCGGGGTGTAGTCTATCGGGGCCGCAACAAGATAGCACTGCGAAAGATCAGGATTTCAATTAGAATCCTGCGGATTTCGTCACGCAAGGGGTTACGTCTTTTCTACTTTTTTTCCGAAAAGAAAAATAAAGCTGTACCTATCTTCATCTTCAAAAAAGGCCGTCCCCAAACCGAAGGGCAAGTCATGAAACTATTCAACCGCGCAGTAAAAGAAGTCGTGGCCGAGTTGAAGCATTAAACCATCTCAAAACGACTTTATACTTTTGACCGTTGCACTTCTGAGCAATCTTTCTTAACTTGTGCCTCACAAATTTTCTACCGGTAATTCATACCGGCATCAGATTATCCCAAAGAATCAAGCCTGTGTCGCGCCTTGATATCATTCTATACTACCGCCGCACGGGCTAACAAATCAGGAGCTGAAAATGAAAGTTCTTTGCCTTCAGGGCAGTGCCAGAAAAAATGGCCATACCGCTAAAATGATCGAATGGGTCGAAGCAGAACTCAAGGAAATGGGCCACGAAATTGAAACCGTCTATCTTAATGAAAAGGAGCTCAAAGGCTGTATCGCCTGCTCCAAGTGTAAGGAAAAGCCTGAAGAAATCGGCTGTGTAATCAAAGACGACATCCCGGAAATTCTGGAAAAAATGGTAGCTTCCGACGCGGTTGTTTTTGCCTCCCCGCTCTATTTCTGGGGGCCGTCCGCACAGCTCAAGACTTTTATCGACAGAACCTACAGCCTCTACGTCGACTATCACATGCCCAGCCACTCTTCCCTGATCAAAGACCAGCGTCACGGTTTCCTGATGACTGGCGGCGGTCCTTACGAAAACAACGCCGCGGAAGCTTTCACCGCGTTCTCAAGAATGAAAAAACCGCACCTGACCAACCACACAGCAACACTGTTCCTGGGTGGCTGTAAGGACCCCGAGAACCTCGGTGATGAAGCAAAACAGAAAGCAGTCGAATTTGCCCGCGAACTGGTCAGATAAGATTACTGTACTCTCTTCCTGTTAAAAGCAGCCTGGCGTGATTTAATGTTACGTCAGGCTTTTTTTCTGATCCCGATACCGACCCGCACTTCAAAAGTCATTTCAAACACCGAAAACGACATTTCAGACATAAAGCATAGAATTACCCCTCGCTATTATGCAAGAAAAAGCGCATCAAATTTTCAGCAATACGACGGAGGAACTTTTATGCTATTTTTCTTTGCCTGCGTGGCAGCCCTTATAGTCGGCTATATTATTTACGGTAAATTTGTGGACAATGTATTCGCACCCGAAGCAAACCGCACCACTCCCGCATATGCCATGCGCGACGATGTGGATTACATGCCCATGCCCATGTGGAAACTCATGTTCATTCAGGTTCTGGATATCGCCGGTATCGGCCCAATTTTCGGCCCTATTCTCGGCGCACTTTACGGTCCTGTAGCACTTCTCTGGATTGTTATCGGCTGTATCTTCGCCGGAGGCGTACATGACTACTTCAGCGGCATGCTTTCCATCCGCAACAAAGGGGCTTCCGTCCCAGAACTGGTCGGTGAATACCTTGGCATGACCGCGCGTCAGGTAATGCGTGTGTTCGCATTTGTCCTGCTCATGCTGGTCGGGGTTGTATTCGTACTCGCTCCCGCAAAGCTGCTTACAGGACTGACCGGAATTGAAACAGGAATTCTCGTAGCTTGTATCTTCGGTTACTACTTCCTCGCAACTATCCTGCCCATTGATAAACTGATCGGTAAACTCTACCCTCTTTTCGGCGCATTACTGCTGGTAATGACCATTTCTCTCGCTGTGGCTCTCATGTTCAGCGGTCATGCAATACTGCCCAACCTTGACTTCGCTGTGAACTTCCACCCCGGTGACAAGCCAATTTGGCCCCTGCTCTTTATCACCCTGTCCTGCGGTGCGATAAGCGGTTTCCACGCTACCCAGTCTCCGCTCATGGCACGCTGTGTTAAGAATGAAAGAGAAGGCCGCCCCGTATTCTATGGCGCAATGATCATTGAAGGTATCATCGGCCTGATCTGGTGTACTCTCGGTCTTTCCTTCTACGATTCCCCCGAAGCACTCAACGCGGTTATCGCTGCAGGTTCCCCTTCCGCAGTTGTATCTGAAGTTGCCAACTCTCTGCTCGGTCCCATCGGCGGAATCTTTGCTATCGTCGCGGTAGTAATCCTGCCCATCACCAGTGGTGACACCGCTTTCCGCTCCACCCGTCTGATCGTTGCGGAAACCTTCAAAATGGATCAGGGCCCCGCTATCAAGCGTCTCATAATCGCAATTCCCCTGTTCGTATTGGGCTACATCATCTCCACCCAGAACTTCTCCGCCATCTGGAGATACTTCGGATTCTCCAACCAGTGCCTGTCTATGCTGGTTCTCTGGACTTCCGCAGTATATCTCGCCCAGCGCGCAAAACTGCACTGGATCGCTTCAATTCCCGCAACCTTCATGACCGCAGTTGTTGCCACATTCATCTGTCAGGCCAAAATCGGTTTCGGATTGGACATGAACATCTCCATCATGATCGGCATCGCAGCCGCAGCCGCAGCATTCGGAGCATTCATGATAAAATACGCCAAGCCCAAAGCTGTAGTTGAAAGCAACTAAGACCACCTTCCTATAGACGGATCACATACCACACTTAAACACCCCCGCTTGCTTATGCAGGCGGGGGTGTTTTTGGTGGCAATCAAAATGCTTCTTAATACTCAAATCAATAAAAGTCCTCTATCCCCCGACAACAGCCTCCACCCCCGCAACAATATCAAGCAGCTCACCGGTAATGGCACCTTGCCGGGTAGTGCGGTATTGGGATTCGAGGACCTCGACATGTTCGATGATGTTTTTCTCAGCCACCTGCATGGCGGCGAGGCGGGAACTGTTCTCAGCAGCTAAAGATTGAACAATTCCGCCGTATACGGAGATATATAAATATTCTCTGAATAAAGTTGAGAATAATTCTTGGTGCGGAACATTAATCATTGGCAGGGATCTTCCCTCCCAATTCATGGAACCGCTACGCTTGTGGAGCGGCAGAATATGATGGGCCGCGACTCTGTCTCCGTCACTTATGTGCAGGTTATTCACGATGGTGAAATGATTCATTCCGCGCTTATCACGCCACTCTTCAAGATTCTGTTCAATATCTTCAACAACGCTGTCCACACCTCGCAGACTGCCTGGCACACGAAAATTCAGACCGACATTAACCCCGGAATCTTCCAACGCTCCCCGCACCCGTTCCCCACAGGTCCAGCAGACCACCTCCTGCCCCTTGTCAGTCAGTTTTTCTAAAGCCTGAACAGCTTCAGCCCGAACCACTTCATTAAACTGCCCGCACATACCCTGATCAGAACCGATCACCAGCATAACGGCCACTCCCTGCCTCGGTCCATTCGGCAGAATACCGGCATTACGGAAAAACACAGTCCAGCCCTGCTCAATTACCTCGGCATACTCGCCGACCCCTTTTGCCGCATCCTCAAAATGGCGAATATTAACCGCAGCAAGGGCCTTCATGGTCTTGACCACGGAAAGCAGATCTCCCGTGGTGGCAATCTTTTTGCGTACAGCCTCAAGCTGCTGCATTAGCCGACCTCCACATCTTCACATGATGGCTTACAGCCTTTTCAAGTTCATCCCATATGCTATCCTTCGGTTCAGCCTGTATCAGCCTGTCCATCGACTCAAAACTTTCTTCAATGCGGGCAAGCAGATATTCCTGCACATCACCAATCTTATCCAGTGGAATTTCATCAAGAAGGCCGAGGGAAGCAGTCCATAAAATAATAACCTGCTGCGCTGCCGCAAGTGGAGAAAAACGATTCTGCTTGAGCAGTTCACGAACCCGCAAACCATGCTCGATACGCTTCCGCGTCGCTTTGTCCAGTCTTGTCCCGAACCGCGCGAATGCTTCAAGTTCCTGAAATTGAGAATAAGTCAAACGCAGATCACCGGAGACCTTGCGATAAGCCTTGGGCTGCGCACGCCCTCCCACACGGGAAACAGACTTACCAACGTCAATAGCCGGAAGCATTCCCTTCTGAAACAGAACCGGCGAAAGATAAATCTGGCCATCGGTGATGGAAATAAGATTAGTAGGGATATAGGCGGAAATATTTTGAGCCTCGGTTTCAACAATAGGAAGCGCGGTCAGCGTACCACCGCCATGTTCAGACTTAAGACGTGTAGAACGTTCCAGCAGTCTTGAATGAATATAAAAAATATCTCCGGGAAAGGCCTCGCGGCCAGGAGGTCTGCGCATAAGCAGACTAAGTTGGCGATATGCTTGAGCGTGACGGGTCAGATCATCATAAACAATAAGCACATCCTTTCCCTGATCCATGAAATACTCAGCCATGCTTGTGGCTGCATAGGGTGCGATATATTGCAGACCTGAAGGCGCGTTACCCTCAACAACAACCACGAAGCTGTAATCCATGGCTCCGTGACTGCGCAAAGTATCAATAACCCGTGCTACTGAAGTACTGCGCTGACCAATGGCGCAATAAACACAAACAACATCCCCTTTCTTCTGGTTAAGGATGATGTCCAGCGCAATAGCGGTTTTCCCGGTCTGACGGTCGCCAAGTATCAACTCACGCTGTCCGCGCCCAATAGGAATAAGAGTATCAATAACCTTAATGCCGCTGGACATGGGAGTATCCACAGGAGAACGCATCAATATGGGTGGAGCTTCCGATTCCACCACGCGAGTCTCAAAAGTTTCCGGTTCAGGCCCACCGTCAAGAGGATTCCCCAGCGGATCAACAATACGCCCGATCAATGATTCACCTACGGGGACACTAAGTACTGTTCCGGACGGAACGACTTCATCCCCGGCATTCAGTCCAATGTTCGCGCCCAACAAAGCCACGCCGATGGAATCCGGCAAAAGGTCAAGAACCACGCCCGGAACACCGTTACCCAAAGTGATCAGCTCTTCCGAGCGCACGGAAGTCAGCCCTTCAGCATGCGCCACGCCTCGAGCTACGGAAGTAACCCGCCCCACCTCACGAGACTGCGAAGAGTATTCCATATTTTCCCGACCCTTTTCATGAGCAATCAGGGCCTGCTCTATATTGTTTTCAAGAAAAGACATATGTGCCTCCGGCAGCCGTTCGGGAACCCTTCCCCGGACCTCTCCGAGAGTTTAAACCGTTTAAAAAGAGTTTAAAAATCCCAAAACTTATATTGGAATTAGCAACTTCTCTATTTACGATTCTGCGCGAGAATTCTGGCCATTGATTTCTGATAAAATTCTACTCTCAAGTTCAGATATATATGAATTCAGGTTCCATTCCCATTTACGGTCTCCGGCAATAAGTTCGATACCGACTCCGAGTGTAGAGTCGGTCGAAAATATCAACTCGTTCTGCTCCGGGAATAATTCGTCGAGCAGCTGTTTAAAATTTTGTTTCTCTAAATCAGCATGCTCAAAACCAGTGCGAACTACAATATCCGAACCACCGCAATCAACGTCCCGCGCTTCTGCTTCAATCCTTCGCATAAATCCATTCAGAATCAGCTGCTCAAGATTGCTGCCGGACAAGTCATGCACTATGCGTGCGGCGGTAGCGGAGACTTCATGGATCAGCTTTTTACGTAAATTGAGCGCGACAGCTTCCTTTTCCCGCTCCAGAGCAGCCAGCCACTCCCTCCGCATAGCTTCAATATCTCCACGCGCCAATTCCATGTACTGTTGCCGCCACTTATCTGCCTCAGCACGAACTTCAGCCATAAGTTCTACCTCACGATTAGCCAGTTCTTCACGTTTAGTTCGTAATTCGGCATTTAACCTGTCCGCTTCTTCACGAACCTGTCGGAGTTCACGCGTTTCGCGCGCAATCCGTTCTTTACGTTCCTGCATCGCCTTAGTGATAGGCTTATATAAAAAAAGCCTGAGCAGAATGAGGAGCACAAAAAAATTCAGAATCTGAGCAAGGACCGTAAACCAATCCAGCAGCATTATCAGCCTCCGGCCTTTTCAATAAAGTAGGACCAGAACGGGTTGGCAAAGAGCAGAATCATTGCCAGCACAAAACAATAAATAGCAGTAGATTCAACCATCGCCATACCAACGAAAAGGAACTTTACGATTGTATTGGTCTCGTCCGGCTGCTGGGCAATGGAACTGAGCGCTCTTGACAGCGCCATTCCTTCACCAATCGCAGGACCGATCGCTCCGATCCCCATACAAAGTCCCGCCGCAATTATCGATGCAAACGCAATCCAACCAAGAGTTTCCATATAACCTCCTAAGGTTTGCCTAAATTTAACCATGCACTTCAAGACCTGCCGCAATAAACACCGCAGCAAGCACCGTAAAAATATAAGCCTGCACGACTCCAATAAGCAGACCAAGCATCTGCATAATTACTGGTACGAATATCGGCATGATGACAAGCAGAATAGCACCCATCATGGTTCCGCTGAGAATATTACCAAACAAACGGACGGCAAGCGCAAAAGTCCTGCTTATCTCGCTGATTATATTGAATGGCAGCATAAACGGAGAAGGCTGCACGTAGCTTTTGAGATAATTGGAAAGTCCATTTTCCGTGATTCCATAATATGGAACAGCGAAGAATACGATCAAACTGAAAGCCGTGGTCGTGGAGAGCGATCCTGTGGGAGGGGTGAAACCCGGTACGGCAGACAGCAGGTTCGAAACCAGTATGAAAATGAACAATGTCCCAAGCAGCGGTAAAAACTTCTCCGGTTGCTGATTGGTAGCGTCTTTGATCTGGTCAAGCAGTCCGCCGACCAACACTTCCAATAAATTCTGCTGGTTTGATATTTGCGCTGACGCTGTAACCTTGCGGGTTACAAACCATGAAAACCACACAAGCAGAGACATAACCAGCCAAGTATAAACTATAGTAGCATTCAGCTTTACGAACCCTGAGCTGAAATAAAGAATATGGTCCGGACTTATTTCCATTGTGACCTCTTTACTCTGGCAAACTCAAGCAAGCCCATGCCGCAATGATTTGCAAGTGCAAAGGTTCGCAGCAGGTAGAACCCCAAAAATGCGGAAACAAACGGCAGCGGACCATATCCCATAACCTGCGAAAATCCCCACAAAGTGATACCGTAACGGCCAAGATAACTGGACCAGAAAAAAAGCCGAGGCCTCTTGCACCGTGGGAGCATGCGCACAGTCAGCCACAATCCACCGAAGTGTAGAGCAGATAGGAACAACCCTATTCCGAAGGCGGCAAAAATTATCATGGAACGGCTAATTATCATCTTCAACATCCTTCTGCTTCAGATTCCGACTCTCCCACTCATCACGTTCTTTTAAAATTTTATTCTTCTCGCGGTTCATCCATATTCCGGCCAAAAGACAGCCGACGGCCAAGCCGGCACCAAGCATTGCAAGAGTCCAATTAATCATAGACGGCCAGCGGTAATCAATCCATGCTCCAAGCAGGCTGCCAAGGACCACAGGCAAGGCAACCAGCCAACCGACAGCGCCCATGGAGCCGAAAGCAGACAACGTTCCCACTGTCCCCTTTTGTACAGCACGCATTTTGCGCTGCTCTTTGGAACCGATGCATCGCCGGAATTTTTCCGTATTTTGCTCCGGTGGCTTACGCTTACTCATGTTGTCTCCACTTCAATAAGCGAGCGCACAAATCCTGCCTCCAACTTTGCGACTGCGCTACGGGCAGATTTTTCGGCTTCGGCTGCCTCATCCTGCATGCGCAGAACCTCGGCTTCCAATTCACCCAATTCCCCGGCAACGGCCGCACGCGAAGAAATACGAACTGCATCACCTTTCTTGACCAACACACCGCCATTCAATGCCAGATGGTGCTGTTCGCCTTCTGATTCATAGGTCAGGATACCCGGTGCAAGAGCAGAAGCTGCATCAATATGGTTAGGCAACAAACAGAATCCGCCCAGTATGCTCTCAGCCAGAATCTTATCAACCGGACGATCCAGAAACAGCCCCGCGGGAAGCAGAATTTTCAACCTCATCAGCCGACCCCCTCGATTGAACCGATCATGTAGAAATCGCGCTCAGACGCATCAGGAAATTCATCATTCAAAATCCGCTCACAACCGAGGACTGTGTCTTCAAGGGAGACAATCCGCCCCTCCATTCCGGTGAAATGTTCCGTTGTATTGAAAGGCTGGGTCATGAATCTTTCCAAGCGGCGCGCACGGGAAACTATCCTGCGGTCCTCGCGGGAAAGCTCTTCAAGCCCAAGCATGGCAATAATGTCTTTTAGATCTTCATACTGGGCCAGAGTCCGGCGCACCTCTTGAGCCACGTCATAATGACGCTGCCCGACAATGGCCGGAGACAGCATCATGGACCGGGACTCCAAGGGATCAACTGCCGGATAAAAACCTTCACCGGCACGCTTGCGGGAAAGAACTATGGAAGATGAAAGATGTGAAAACGTGTGAGTCGCGGCCGGATCAGTAAGATCATCAGCAGGAACGTAAACAGCCTGAATGGATGTGATGGCCCCTGAATGGCTTGAAGAAATACGCTCCTCAAGCTCGGCAAGATCGGAGCCTAAAGTCGGCTGATAGCCCATACGTGAGGGTAGGCGCCCCAGCAATCCTGAAAGCTCCATCCCGGCCTGAATAAAACGAAAAATATTGTCGATCAGCAAGAGCACATCTTTTGACTTATCATCACGGAAATATTCGGCAATGGTCAGGGCGGTATGACCGGTACGGAAACGCGCTCCCGGCGGTTCATTCATCTGCCCGAAAACCATAACAGTATTATCAAGCACACCGGTATCACCCATCTCGCGATAAAGTTCTTCCCCTTCGCGGCAGCGTTCCCCGATTCCGCAAAAGATACTTATACCGCTATGCGCACCGACCATATTATTGATAAGTTCGGTAATGAGAACGGTCTTGCCTACTCCGGCCCCACCGAAAAGTCCGGCCTTACCGCCCTTCTCCAAAGGCATCAACAGATCAATTACTTTTATCCCGGTGGTGAAAATCTCTTCAGATACAACTCGTTCTGCAAGATCAATCGGTTGATTATGAATAGAACGGAACTCTATATCCGCAGGCAGGTCTTTGCCGTCTACGGGATCACCGAACACATTGAGAACCCTTCCCAGTAATTCTTCGCCGACAGGGGTCATCACAGTGTTACCGTCTGAATAAACGGCGTCTCCCCGAGCGAGGCCCCCGGTTGGAGTCATCGCAATGGCTCTCACTGAATCCACATCAAGATGATCGGAGACTTCAAGGGTAACGGACTTCTCTCCAGCGGAGTACATTACCGAAAGCAAAGGAGGGAGTTCTTCAGTAAAGCGGACATCGACAACGCTTCCCCGGACAGACAGGACTTCACCTGAAAATTTGTGTTCCATAATTACACCGTAACCGCTTGATATTTGCACAAAGACATTTTTTTTGGTTTTCAGTTTCAAGAATACGGAAACACGAAATTTAGTAAAGTTTTTTTAAATTAAATTCGTTTTATCACCAAATTAAGTACTTGTTAACAGCGCAGGGGCAAACTAATGACTTCTATCTCTGCTATCGCGACACAACTCTTTTTTTCTCATAATCTTTTTCATCTACATTATTTCAAAACTATCTTCCTGAAATAACAAACTCGCTCATAAATCTATATCATCTTCTATTGACACAACCACAGTTAGGAGTAGCCTGTCCCCGGTTACAAACAAACTTTCTGGAGTTATCCAAATGATTATAAAGAATAAAAAGCAAATAGACCTCATGCGTGAGGCAGGAATTCTGCTTCATAAAGCCCATATGGTCGCTAAAGAAATGTGCGAGGCAGGTATAACCACCGAGGCAATCAACGCGGAGGTTGAAAAATTCATCACTGCACATAACGCAATCCCTCTTTTCAAAGGGGTTCCAGGCAAAGTTCCCTTCCCCGCCGGGTGCTGCATGTCCATCAATGAAGCGATCGTTCATGGAATTCCCTCAGCCCGCAAACTGGAAAACGGAGATATCCTGAGCATTGATATCGGCGTTAGGTTAAACGGCTGGTGCTCCGACTGCGCTGTAACCCATGCTATCGGCGAAATCGATGATGAAAAGCGAAAACTTATGGATGTTACCGAAGAATGCCTGCGCATTGCGATTAAAATGATCAAGCCGGGCATTAAGTGGAGCAAAATTTCCAAAGAAATGTCTAAATATGCCCGCAATGCAGGATTCTCGGTTGTTGAATCTCTGGTTGGTCACGGTATTGGTGAAGGACTCTGGGAAGATCCGCAGGTCCCCAACTACCACAGCAGACTGGTCAAGGATTTCAAACTCAAACAGGGACTGGTCATCGCCGTAGAACCCATGATCAACGCAGGGGTAAAAAATACTGAAACCCTCAAGGATCACTGGACTATCATCACCAAAGACGGAAAACCTTCCGCACACTTTGAGCACACTATCGCTGTTACTGCCGGCGGAGCACAGGTACTGACCTGCGGAGAAAACGGTGAAGGCTGGGCGATGTAGAATTTCATGACAGTCCCACGCACTCCCTTAGAAGTTCTGAAACAAACTTACGGTTACGAATCTTTCCGCGGTTTGCAGGAAGATGTCATCAACCGCATTATGAACGACGGCAATGCCGTTGTTTTCATGCCCACCGGTGGCGGCAAGTCGGCATGTTATCAAATTCCGGCTATTCTTAGGCCGGGTGTTGGCATTGTTATATCCCCACTGATTGCGCTTATGCGTGATCAGGTAGCGGCACTACAACAAATGGGAGTGCGTGCGGCCTGTTTGAATTCTGCGGTGCAGCCTTCCGAGGCAAACCACATCATCCATGAACTGCACAGCGGCAACATGGACCTGCTTTACGTAGCCCCGGAACGTCTTGCCCAGCCCGGATTCATGGAGATGCTCTCCGGCATCAAGATCAGTCTCATTGCCATTGACGAAGCCCATTGTGTGGCACAGTGGGGCCATGACTTTCGTCCTGACTATCTGCGCCTTTCAGTGTTTGCGGAAAGTTTTCCCCGTGTCCCGCGCATGGCCCTGACCGCCACGGCTGACGGGCCTACACGGAAAGAAATCCTCTACCGTCTCTCTTTCAGCAATGAGGATATTTTCTCTACCGGATTCGACCGCCCGAATATCCGCTACACCGTAGTTCCCAAAGAGAAAGAAAAACAGCAGCTGCTGAGTTTCATCAAAAACGAACACTTCGCCGAATGCGGAATTGTCTACCGTATGAGCCGTAAAAAAGTTGAATCGACTTCAGAATGGCTTTGTAAACAGGGTATAAAAGCACTTCCGTACCATGCAGGGTTAGACGCTCAAACCCGCGAAAACAATCAGGCCCGGTTCATGTCCGAAGACGGGGTCGTGATGGTGGCGACCATTGCTTTCGGCATGGGAATCGATAAACCGGATGTGCGTTACGTGGCCCATTTGGACCTGCCAAAGACCATCGAGGCTTACTATCAGGAAACGGGACGCGCAGGACGGGACGGTTTACCTGCTGAAGCATGGATGTCGGTAGGAATACAGGATATCGGCTTCCTGAAACGCATGATCATGTCCGGCAATGCACCGGATAACCGGAAAGCACTTGAACTGCGCAAACTAAACGCCCTGCTCGCTTATTGTGAGTCTCCGGGATGTTTACGGCAGTCTTTGCTCTCATATTTCGGGGAAGAACTTGAAAACCCCTGTGGCAACTGCTTTACCTGTATCAACCCACCGTCTACTTTTGACGGCACTATCCCGGCCCAAAAAGCCCTTTCTAATATTTACCGCACCGGGCAGATGTTTGGCGCCAACTATCTGATTGATATTCTGCTGGGAAATGAAAGCAAGCGAATTCATGCTCAGGGTCATGCAAGTCTAAGCACTTACGGCATCGGCACAGAGTTCAACTCTGATGAATGGCTTTCCATCCACCGACAACTAGTGTCCCAGGGGCTTGTTGATGTTGACATGGAAGGATACGGCTCTCTAAAACTGAACGCCAAGAGCTGGCAGGTGCTCCGTAAGGAGCGAAATGTCTCTCTGCGCAAAGATCCGGTACTGGGCAAAACGAAAACGCGCAGTAAACGTAAAAAGCTGGTTATTGGTGATGCAAACAGTCCTTCCCTGACCACACCGGAAGCACAGGAGTTACTGGAATCCCTGCGGTCACTGCGAAGTACTCTCGCGCAGGAACAGCATGTTCCGGCCTACACTATTTTTGCTGATAAAACCCTGCTTGAGCTAGGCTGCTACCGCCCGCAGACAACAGGGGAGCTTTACGCTATCAGCGGTCTAGGCGACCAGAAGGTTTTTCGTTACGGAGCCGCAATTATTGAAGTCCTGCTAACCCATCAGGAGAAGCATGGCAGACCCGACGACCTTTTTCCCATACCGGAAGATAAAATCAAGGAAGCCCCTATCTCTGAACCGAAAGAAGAGGGCCCGACTGTTTCCGCATCTGCATTGGAAACCCTTAAACTTTTTGAAGAGTTAATGGACATTGATAAGGTTGCCGAAACACGTGGAATCAAATCGGCTACAATCTACAGCCACCTGACTTCATGTATCGAAGCCGGCAAAGTAGAGGTTTCAGATATTCTTGATTTAAATAGCTCAGAGTTGGAATGCCTGAAAGATACACTGGCATTCTACAAAGAAGAAGGATTCATGCAGCTCACACCTATTTATAATGGTCTTTTCGGTAACTATTCATATGAAGTGCTGCGCATGATCCGCGCTGAAAAATAGTTTCTATCCTGACCATACTATAATATATATCCTGATCCGAAGCAGGTTTCAGACGGAAAAACAATACGCCTGAATAATAAAACCGCCCTGAATGAATACAGAGCGGCTTTTATTTCTTCAAGTTAACAACAGTTAGGCAATTCTGTAGGCAGAAGTATTGTTCTTGCTAGGGTGAATCCTTCCCTGCAGGGCAAGTTTACGCACCAACTGGTCAGTAGCATCCAGAATTTTTTTGTCTCCCTTGATAAGCGGTCTGTCATCACCCCATGAATCTAGCATATCAGGATCTTTTACAGTCAGGTGTACTACTGCGGAAAAAAATCTGCGCAGATTGATGAGTAATGAGAAAGGTTCCTGATCACGGGAAAGGTCAAGGTCTTCCATGGATTCGAATGTGACCGCAAAGGGCTCCTGAATACGCGGATCAAAAACAAGGTCATCATTCCAGAGATAGCGGGTATTCAAATATTGCGACTGGTAAGCCACATAGTTTGCATAAGTCCGCGCAGTACCGACATGCACATTGTACAAACCATTCAAAGCATCACCAAAACAAATATTCAGATATTCGACCAGCTCTTTAAAGTATACACCGCCGCCCTGCTCAACAAGATCAAATTCATATGGAATTTCCCTGTTCTCCGGCATGGAAAGTAAAGCCAGCATAGTCAGAATTTCCTCAACAGTACCCGCGCCACCCGGATGAACCTTTCCGCGGTGGGAAGCACGAATAAAAGCTTCCATACGCTCTTCAATTGTCGGAAAAGTAAGCAACTGCGTTACAAGCTCGTTAGGAGCCTCAGCAGCAAGAATCTTCTTCTCGGAAAAACCGATAAAGTCGCGACAGCCGAAACGTTCAAAAGTATTTTGCTTTCCATAAGCAACCTGTGCCCCCTTGAAAGGAGCCTTCATCACTCCAACACCGCACCCTGTGATATTCTCCATATCCGGCATGAAAAGCGCTGTCCAGTAACCAAGTTCTTTTGCAAAATTATATTCTTCAATGGGAACCTGATGCCCACCCCAAGTAAACATAACCAGACCGCGTTCACCTCGGTACATCAGACCGGAGTGCTCAACAAATTTCTTGATTTTTGTTGAGCGGCAGCAATCAAGCCCGCAATCAAATTTAGGAGAAAAAATTATATCGCGGATAACGGCCGAAATATGTTCAACAGATTGCCAGATAACGTTTCGTCCATCATAAAGACAATCCCGAGGAACACGCGAACAATGAAGATTGACATCACCGTTCGACGGAACAACTTCAAGCTGCATATCTTTAAATTTAACACGAATTTCGCGAGTATCGCAGACATCATTCTTATGTACATTGATTAATGCACCGATGATCTCAACCATGCGATTATCGGGATCAGCCAGCCCTAGCACCAGACGTTCAATATCAGCTTCACTGAACTGCTGTGAAACAATCTTGCGGGGAAGAATAGGAATCTTTAATTCTGTTTGCATAATGAAAAGGAGTAATCTGAACCTAATTAAATGCAAGGATAAATTGCAGTTAAAACAAAAAAATTAGACTAAATAGTCACATAAAGCGCTACCTAAATAAGGCCTGCGAATTCGCAGTAGTCTGGAAAACGGTCTTTAAGACGGATCAGAGCCTTTTGCTCCGCCATGATATATGCTTCAGCAGAATCAAGCTTTACGCTTCCCCGCTTATCATGGATCATGTCCTTGTTTACATCATAATGTTTAAAGGAATGGCCCAAATGTGACATATCGCGAAACCATTGTACCGCCACATCCAAACAGACAGGACGATCCCAATTTTCGCCAATACAAGCTCCAGACGGAATGCGCGATCCAAACGGCACAGCACTTCCCATAGGCATTGTATCTTTGCGGGCCTTATCCATATCAATCAAAGCACACCACTCATTTAAGCGACATTCCGGCAACGGCCATGCATTCTTTTTATAGTGATCAGAAAGTCCTAAATTATATGCCCGGCGTTGAGTGTAATCCATGTCCTTATTGTATATTTTCATCAGGTACTGATAGGAAGGCTTAAATTCGGAATACCGCTCGGAATCGCAAAGACCATTCTGCCCGGCTGGACACCACCAACACTGACCTATTTCCCCTGTTCCGGTGAACCCGTCAATTTCAGCATAGAGATTAGCAATAATATCTGCTGTGACCTCAATGTCATTATGAATAGTAAGCAAATATCTTTCTTTACATTTTTCCCAACCGAATTGGTATCTTATGGAAAGACGATAGTCTTCTGATGATTTAGCACGCTCTACATCAGTAGGGTCGATTCCGTTCCAAAACTTAGGTTTAAAATGTTCAATTCTGCGACCTAAGTATTCCAGAATTTTATCATGTTTTTTAAATTCATATTCAGCGGTAAAAGGTTCTTCTTGAAAATAAATCGACCCGATATGATCTCCACTGCATTCAAGCAAAGAAAGCAATGAAAGGGCTGTCTGGTGAACCTTTCCAAAAACATTTATAGCAACATCTACTTTAAGACACATTGCTGCTCCTCATAATATTTAAGGATATTCTATAATAGGAAGTAAAAGACAACACAACTATTGAATAAAACTTAAGACAACCCTTCAAATTTCGTAGAAAAGGCATAAATCGCTCTAATTGTCAGATATTTAGCCTCTATACGACTAACAAATCACCCTAAACATCCACATCAAAAAAACAAAATAAATCATTTAGGAGCAATTCTCGAAATGATAAAAAAGCGTAAAATTATACAAAGCGAAACAGCTGGAAAGAGGAAGTGGCCCGGATGTTTCGTTACGGCAAAAGCAATGGAATAACCGAAGGATTTCATCGCAAGATGAAGCTCATCCAAAGACGGGCATACGGATTTAGAAATTTTGAAAATTATCGGCTGCGTGTACGCGTTTTGTGCGGGTAGTCGAGAAGAAAAAGTAACGGTTGGAAATTAGATCTCTCGGGCTTATGCCCCTTTCTTTGGTGTAGACCCCCTCATTCCCCGTCCCCCCGCACAACACAAAAAAAGCCCCTAAACAAAGTTCAGGGGCTAGAAATAAAAGCTTGCGACGACCTACTTTCCCACTGGCTACCCAGCAGTATCATCGGCGATGGAGAGCTTAACTTCCGAGTTCGGAATGGGGTCGGGTGTGACCTCTCCTCAATGGTCGCAAGCAAATATGGCTTGCTTCGATGAGCAAAAATATATGGTTTAATAGAGAAGATTTTACCTTTTCTTTAACCTGTTGAGGTTAAAGTTAAGGGAAGAGAAGAAAAATAAGTCGCACGATTTATTAGTACCGGTCAGCTGAGTGTGTCACCACACTTACACCTCCGGCCTATCAACCAGGTGGTCTCCCTGGAATCTTTAGATGCAAAAGCATAGGGATAACTAATCTTGAGGCAGGCTTCCCGCTTAGATGCTTTCAGCGGTTATCCCTTCCGAACTTAGCTACCCTGCAATGCCGCTGGCGCGACAACAGGAACACCATAGGTTCGTCCACCCCGGTCCTCTCGTACTAGGGACAGACCCTCTTCAATTATCCTACGCCCACGGTAGATAGGGACCAAACTGTCTCACGACGTTTTAAACCCAGCTCGCGTACCACTTTAATCGGCGAACAGCCGAACCCTTGGGACCTGCTTCAGCCCCAGGATGTGATGAGCCGACATCGAGGTGCCAAACCGCGCCGTCGATGTGAACTCTTGGGCGCGATCAGCCTGTTATCCCCGGCGTACCTTTTATCCTATGAGCGATGGCCCTTCCATGCGGAACCACCGGATCACTAAGACCAACTTTCGTTCCTGCTCGACATGTCTGTCTTACAGTCAAGCTCCCTTATGCCTTTGCACTCAACGGCTGGTTTCCAATCAGCCTGAGGGAACCTTTGCAAGCCTCCGTTACTTTTTGGGAGGCGACCGCCCCAGTCAAACTACCCACCAGACACTGTCTCCAAGCCGGATGACGGCATTGGATTAGAATTCAAGACTATCAAGGGTGGTATTTCAAGGATGGCTCCACCGACACTGGCGTGCCGGCTTCAAAGCCTCCCACCTATCCTACACATGATAGCCCTAAACCCAATGTCAAGCTATAGTAAAGGTGCACAGGGTCTTTCCGTCTTACCGCGGGTAACCGGCATTTTCACCGGTAATTCAATTTCACTGAGTCTCTGGTTGAGACAGTGGGGAGATCGTTACGCCATTCGTGCAGGTCGGAACTTACCCGACAAGGAATTTCGCTACCTTAGGACCGTTATAGTTACGGCCGCCGTTTACTGGGGCTTCAATTCGGAGCTTCGACCGAAGTCTAACACCTCCTTTTAACCTTCCAGCACCGGGCAGGCGTCAGTCCCTATACATCGTCTTACGACTTAGCAGAGACCTATGTTTTTAGTAAACAGTCGCCCCCCCCGATTCTCTGCGGCTCCAAACAGCTCGGAGAGTAAATAACTTCACCGTCTGGAGCATCCCTTATCGCTAACTTACGGGATCATTTTGCCGAGTTCCTTAACCAGAGTTCTCTCAAGCGCCTTGGTCTACTCGACCCGACTACCTGTGTTGGTTTGCGGTACGGTCAACAAATGCTAAACTTAGAAGATTTTCTAGGCAGTCTGGAATCACTCACTTCAAACGTAAAGTTACGGCATCGTGTCTCGGCCTTAAAAGGAAACGGATTTGCCTATTTCCTAAGCCTACGCACTTACACCGGCATATCCAACAGCCGGCTGAGCTATCCTACTGCGTCCCTCCATCGCACACATTTGCTGGTACGGGAATATTAACCCGTTTTCCATCGACTACGCCTTTCGGCCTCGCCTTAGGGACCGACTAACCCTGGGAAGATTAGCTTTACCCAGGAAACCTTAGTCTTACGGCGAACAAGTTTCTCACTTGTTTTATCGTTACTCATGCCAGCATAATCACTTCTCATTAGTCCAGCGAACCTTCCGATTCACCTTCATCCCATCTGAGAACGCTCTCCTACCGATGCGTCAAAGACGCATCCCGTAGCTTCGGTACCATGCTTAGCCCCGTTACATTTTCGGCGCAGAATCGTTAGACCAGTGAGCTATTACGCTTTCTTTAAAGGATGGCTGCTTCTAAGCCAACCTCCTGGCTGTCTATACAACTCCACCACCTTTTCCACTGAGCATGGATTTGGGGACCTTAGCTGACGGTCTGGGCTGTTTCCCTTTCGACTACGGACCTTCGCACCCGCAGTCTGACTCCCAGGATATATCTTACGGCATTCGGAGTTTGATAAGGTTTGGTAATCTGGTGGGACCCCTAGCCTTGTCAGTGCTCTACCTCCGCAAGAAAACTCCTGAGGCTATACCTCAATATATTTCGGAGAGAACCAGCTATCACCAAGTTTGATTGGCCTTTCACCCCTATCCACAGGTCATCCGAGTAATTTTCAACTTACAACGGTTCGGCCCTCCACTTGATTTTACTCAAGCTTCAGCCTGCCCATGGATAGATCACCTGGTTTCGGGTCTAATCCGCAATACTTGTCGCCCTATTCAGACTCGCTTTCGCTACGGCTACACATCACTGCTTAACCTTGCATTACAGATTAACTCACTGGCCCATTATGCAAAAGGCAAGTGGTCACAGCTCAAGACTGCTCCCACAGCTTGTAGGCAACTGGTTTCAGGTTCTATTTCACTCCCCTAACAGGGGTTCTTTTCACCTTTCCCTCACGGTACTGGTTCACTATCGGTCTCTAAGTAGTATTTAGCCTTGGAAGATGGTCCTCCCAGATTCCCACGGGGTTTCACGTGTCCCGTGGTACTCAGGTGCCACTAGTGCTGTCGCTGACTTCGGGTACGAGGCTTTCACTCTCTACGACGCGCCTTCCCAGACGCTTCCCCTATCTAAACAGATCACACATTGTGGTCCTACAACCCCACATCCTCGAAAGAACGTGGTTTGGGCTAATCCCATTTCGCTCGCCGCTACTTTGGGAATCTCGTTTGATTTCTACTCCTCCGGCTACTGAGATGTTTCACTTCACCGGGTTCGCTTCCTAAGGCCTATGTATTCAGCCAAAGGATAACAGAGGGTTGCTCTGTTGGGTTTCCCCATTCGGAAATCCGTGGGT